>CAZDQD010000166.1:0-6514 GCA_964507425.1 uncultured Vicinamibacteraceae bacterium | reverse complement strand
GTTACATCGGTCGACAAAGCGAACGTTCTTGAAGTTTCAAGATTTTGGCGAGAAGTTGTCATCGACGTCGCTGCGGATTACCCA
This sequence comes from uncultured Vicinamibacteraceae bacterium, assembly GCA_964507425.1. Taxonomy (GTDB): domain Bacteria; phylum Acidobacteriota; class Vicinamibacteria; order Vicinamibacterales; family UBA8438; genus DTWD01. The sequence goes on along the minus strand of CAZDQD010000166.1, from coordinate 6,430 downwards.
GACGTAACCTTGGAGCATCAGTTAGTTGATTCCTGCGCTTTGCTTTTGGTGACCCATCCGCAAAAATTTGATGTCTTGTTAGCCGGCAATCTTTTCGGGGACATCTTGTCAGACGAAGCCGGCGCCGTCGTTGGATCGTTGGGCTTACTTCCGTCCGCTAGCGTCGGAGGTAAAGGAGGCTTGTTCGAGCCAGTACACGGCTCCGCACCTGATATTGCAGGACAGAACCGGGCTAATCCAGTGGCTACTATCGCATCGGCCGCGATGCTGCTACGGCACGCGCTTGGACTCAACGATGAGGCTGACGCCATTGAAACCGCAATCAGCCAGACGCTTGCCGCTGGACTGCGCACTGCCGACCTTACACAAACAACAGCGCCCGTATCCTGCTCACAAATGACTCAAGCCATTCTCGATCGACTGCCATCGTAAAGGCTTGTTCTACTGTATCTCCAACACCACACGCGGTATTATCGTCTCAGACTAGAACCGCGTTCCGAGGAGAGACGTAATGCGAAAGATCGGTGGGATACTCATCATTAGTTTCGCAATGCTCACTGGCAGTATTGTGGCTCCGGTCGATGCACAAACGAATGAGACGATTACCGACCGTCCCCTAAGCCATGGTTACAGCCGCCCAGCTCGCAGCCCACATTCCAGTCGATCAGCAGTCATAAGTCCCAACGGAATGGTGGCGGCCAGCCAACCCCTTGCAGCTCAAGTCGGCCTCGACATCCTCAAGGCAGGCGGTAACGCCATCGATGCCGCGGTAGCGGTAAACGCGATGCTGGGGTTGGTCGAACCCAACATGAATGGGATTGGCGGTGACCTCTTTGCCATAGTGTGGAGTGCCGAAGATGAGCAACTCTACGCGTTGAACGCGACAGGTCGTGCACCTTATGCGATCAGCCGAGACGTATTTTCTCGTCAAGGGTTGACGGAAGTACCTGCCGATGGACCGCTGACCTGGACAGTTCCCGGTGCCGTGGACGGCTGGAACGAACTACTCCAGCGTTTCGGAACGATGACCTTCTCAGAATTACTGAATCCGGCGATCTCTTATGCGCGAACTGGTTTTCCGGTCAGCGAGATCATCCAGCGCCAATGGCGAGGCGCGGCTAACGCGTTGGCGCGCTGGCCCGACTCAGCGAACACGTATTTGCCGAATGGCCGCGCGCCAGAAATCGGGGAACTCTTCAAGAATCCTTCCCTAGCCGCCACTTATGAAACTATTGCACTTGGCGGCCGTGATGCCTTTTATCGTGGCGACATTGCAAGAAGAATCGTTGCGTTCAGTGAAGCAAACGGCGGCTATTTCACGATGGCGGACTTCGAAGATCACACCTCCGAGTGGGTGGACCCTGTCACAACCAATTACCGGGGCTATGACGTGTGGGAACTGCCTCCTAACAGTCAAGGAATCATCGCGTTAATGATGTTGAACATCTTGGAAGGGTTTGACATCACGGCCATGGGTCACAACACTGCCGACACGCTCCATCTCATCACAGAGGCCAAGAAGCTCGCGTTCGCCGATCGCGACACCTTTGTTAGTGACCCGAACGAAAATTCGCTGCCGATTACCGAGCTCATCTCAAAATCATATGGTGCGACGAGACGGACTTTGATTGACCCGAATCAAGCAAGTGTCGTGACTGAGGGAAACCCTTACGAACACAGCGAGACGGTGTATCTCACGGTCGTCGATAAAGACCGAAACGCGGTCTCGCTCATCGAAAGTATTTTCGGAAATTTCGGTTCCAGAATCGTCCCTGGCGATCTCGGCTTCGCGCTTCAAAACCGTGCCAGCGGATTCTCACTTGAAGAAGGTCATCTTAATAGCCTTGAACCTCACAAGCGGTCCCTCCACACCAACATGCCGGGGTTTATCACACAAAACGGACGACCGATAATGCCGTTCGGCGTCATGGGAGGCCACATGCAACCCCAGGGCCACGTCCAAGTTCTACTCAACATGATCGACTTCGGGATGAACGTCCAAGAGGCTGGTGACGCCGCACGTGTTCGCCACGGTAGCGTTCTTGCCGTTGAACCAGGAATCTCAGACGCAGTGATTGCTGAATTGGAGCGGCGTGGTCATACCGTTGAGCGAGCTGGTGGAGGAGGCATGGGTGGATATCAAGCCATCCAGATCGACCCAGATACCGGAATGCTGCACGGCGGAACCGACCCTAGAAAAGACGGTCAGGTAGTCGGATATTAACAGAGTGGGCACCAAGGTCCGTTCATCAGCTCCACCGGCGGTCCCATACAGAAGGCATCCAATCCTGAGGACATCGGTAAAAGCAAAGCGTACGCCTTAGCAGCCCACATTGGCCCCTTCAACGGACATGTATAACTCTCTGTTATCATGTGGCAATTATCATCACCACATATTAATCTTCCTGTCTCACGTCTCATGAACCTCTCAGAATTACTGGTCTTTCGAACCGTCGCCACCGAACGTAGCTTCTCTCGAGCAGCCGCGAAGTTGCACAAAACCCAGCCTGCGGTCAGTCAGGCCGTGAAACGTCTCGAAGAGAGTCTCAACGAACGACTGTTCGACCGGTCATCAAAAGGTGGTCAATTAACCGAAGCCGGCACGGTCTTGCTGGACTACGCCAACCGGTTCGAGCGCCTCAGTCTCGAAACTCAAGGGGCCATACAAGAGCTTCAAGACCTGCGCCGCGGACGCGTGTTAATCGGAGCCAATGAAGCTGCTGCTCACGTCGTACTACCGGTCATAAAACAATTTCGATCCGCACATCCACAAGCGCAAGTTGAGGTCAGCAGACTACCCGCACGACAAATCGCCGAAGAGGTCTTGAATCGAACTCTGGACTTCGGCGTGCTGACCTTTTCGCCACCTGATCGTGGACTCGTCGGGGTCACGCTGGGGGAGGACGAGCTTGTCATGCTGATCAATCCGGACCATCGATTTGCCGATCGGTCAAATGTTACGATGGAAGAATTTCGCCAAGAAACCGTGATCGCTCATAATGACCCGTCACCAGCACGTGAGCGTGTTTTACGACTGTACGAAGAGCGCCACACTCCCATCAACATTCAGATCGCTCTCCCGAGTCTCGAAGGGATTAAACGGGCAGTTGAAATGGGACTTGGCGTCGCACTACTGCCCAAACGATGCGCTCTGTCCGAGTTGGCAAGTCGGCGACTGCTGGCGGTGAAAGTTCCTGGTCTTGAACTACCTCGTCAAATCCAGTTGATTTATCGTCGATCTGGAGAACTGTCTCATGCCGCCGAGGCTTTCTTGGCCGAAGCTAAAACACTCTCAAACAATTTCCCAGAGGAAGCTGTCCGCACCGACGACACCGGCCAACCAAAACCGTAGTACGTCGCTAGATTGCCATCAGTTCTCGTACCGCAGTCTCGATATCAGAAACTTGCGGCAAAATCTCATCTTCCAGTGTCGGACTATAGGCACAAAACGAGTCTTGCGCACCTACACGACGAACCGGCGCATCTAACGATGAAAAAAGTTCGTCTGAAATTCGTGCCGCAATCTCGGCTCCATAGCCCCAACTCAACCAATCCTCATACACAACGAGCACGCGACTCGTTTTCTCGACCGAGCGTCTTATGGTGGACCAGTCATAAGGGCTCAAACTACGCAGGTCCAACACCTCGACCGACATGCCGCTCTCCTGAAACAGTCGCTCCGCGGCCTGTATCGAACGCACAACGGTTGAACCGTACGTCACCACTGTCAGGTCGCTTCCTTCCCGCACCACACTAGCCGAACCAAATGGAACCATATAGTCTGGTCCGGGATAAACACCCCGATTGTGAACCTGCCGGTATAAATGTTTTGGCTCAAGAAACAACACTGGGTCATCACTGCGTATGGCCGTTCTCAATAAACCATTTGCGTCAAGCGCATTGGACGGCATTACGACGCGAAGGCCCGGAACGTGACTAAATACCACCTCGCCGGACTGGCTATGATAGACACCGCCACCTCTCAGATAACCACCTGACGGCGCACGGATTACCACCGGACACGTGTAATGCCCTTTCGATCGCCAGCGCATATTCGATAACTCATTCCGGATCTGCATCATGGCTGGCCAAATGTAATCAAAAAACTGAATTTCAACTATTGGTTTCAACCCCCGCAGTGCAAGCCCAATGGCTCGACCTACGATGCCCGCCTCAGCAATCGGCGTATTCCACACCCGGTCGCTACCGTAGGCCCTCTGGAGCCCGGCTGTCGCCTTGAAGACTCCTCCCTTGCCTTTAAGGTCCACCAAGAGATCATCCTGACTTAAATCAGCAACATCCTCACCAAAACAAATGACGCGTTCGTCTCGTCCCAACTCGTCAGCAAGGCATCGATTGATCAACTCAATCATTGTTTGAGGATCGCCTGCACCTTGAGCTGGGTGGCTAAATTCAGAGCTGGTCGGATCAACATCGGAATATATCGCCGTCAACACGCTGGTCGGGTTCGGTGGTTCCGCATTGACTGCAACTGCAGCCGCCTTGGACACTTCGTCCTCAACTTGCTGCTCAAGTTCTGTTAGCGCTGCTTCTTCCACAAATTGTTCGCTGACCAGATATTCACGGAATCTCGGCAGCGGATCTCGTGCAAGCTCTGCCTCAAGTTCAGCACCTCGCCGATACATTCGGTCGTCATCCGAATTCGAGTGCGGATGTAAGCGCAGCACGCGGGCATGAACCAATGCCGGTCCGACGCCTGAACGACAGTAATCAGCCGCTTCTGATAACGCTCTATAACTCGCAACCGGGTCAGTCCCGTCACATTTCCGAACGAGAAGGCGCGGAAAATTCTCAACAAGCCTCGAAATGTCACCGCCTGGCGTCTGCGCCTCAACCGGCACACTAATCGCATAGCCGTTGTCTTCGATCACGAACAAAACAGGCAGTTCACCCAACGAAGCCGAACTCAACGCTTCCCAGAACTCGCCCTGACTAGTTGAACCCTCGCCGGAAAGGACACAGGTAATCTCTGACGGGTCATGGTCTAATCGGTTATCAAGCGCCACTGCGGGATGACGCGTGAAGTAACTGGTGGCCTCGGCACATCCCACACCGTGGAGAAAATGCATCCCTGTACTGGACGACCGTGACGCAATGTGAAGACGTGGACTCCCCCAGTGATTCGGCATCTGCCGCCCACCAGAAAAAGGTGCGGCCCCTGCACCGGCAGCCTCAAGTAACACTTCTTCCGCCGTCATTCCAAGCATCAGGCACAGCGCTTGGTCGCGGTAGTACGGGTAGACCCAGTCGACACCAGGCTTGAGTACCAACCCAGCGGCCACAAGCAGGGCCTCGTGCCCGGCACAACTTAACTGAAAATAGGTTTTCTGCTGACGCTTCAGTGAACGCTGCCGCTCATCAACTTTCCGTGAAAGCAGCATGCCCCGATACAACTGGATGAGATTCTCAACACTCACGTCGACCGACTGCTCTGTTTGCGACGTCATATCAACACCCGATAAACCTGCCCCAGTAAACCCCGTCTACACGAGTTCCCACGCGAAGAACACCCCACACAACATACGGACTGTAAATACCTCGTTACTGGCATTCGCAATCGATGTAGAACAATCAAGCCCTTTCGAACCCCGAGTAGATTATCAGATGACGGCAGCGTTGATCATGCACTAACTGCGCCATTTATTCACCGCCATCTCGAGTGGCCAAACAGACACACAAGTTATAGACATTTCGACGATTATCACTGCTAGCGCTTTACGGTCGGGGGTAATAGCATCGCCACTGGCTGGGGACAATACGTCAAACATCCAGCCTACCCAGCGATGTAAAAGGAGTCCTATCATGCCGCACCGTAAACGGCACTTCAGAACACATACTCACATTCACCGAATAGGTGGGTAGTAATTTCTATAGCCGTCCAGAAAACCTTCGACAACAAGATAGCCTGATGGCCGAGGCCGAGACAGCCCGCTTAGTTGAGGCAATGTCTTTACCACGGCTTCCCAGTCACCATACTTATGAGCCCACCGGAGCTGCGAGGTGAATCGCATCCATTTTCCTGCAGCAGAACTTTCCGTCCAGGCAGCGAGAATCAACGGTGGTGATGGTGGTGGGACCGCATCCGGTGTGTCCTCAAGACACAGATATCTGTCGCTGAGGAGCTGAAAGAACTTAGCCCAAAGGTTCGGTCGTGGACAGACGCAGCCCTTCCACCGCAGAAGAGCGATGAACTTTTCAAGTTCGAGTCTGTCTCTGCTATGCATACCGTATCCACCGCCGACACGCGGTGCTTCCAGCTTACATACCAGCCACCGCATGCTTCGTGAAGGCAGACCCCGCATCGCGGAGCGAGGCCGGACCCTCAGCCACAAACACGTTCCCGTCCGCGTCCACACCCACACCCTCGCCAATCACGCCATGGTTCGGTCGGCTGTCGGACTCCCACGGC
>CAZDQD010000165.1:0-9982 GCA_964507425.1 uncultured Vicinamibacteraceae bacterium | reverse complement strand
GACTGAGCGCGTCGTTTCGTTAAAGACTTGGACTCTGTTGTTTCCCATATCGCCGACATAAATCCGACCAATGCTATCGGTCGCGAGAGCGTGGGGCCTGTCAAACTCACCGCGACCACTTCCGTTCACACCCCACGTCGTCACAAAATTTCCTTCGGCATCGAACTTCATGATGCGCGAGTTGCCCATATCAGAAACAAAGATCGAACCATCGGCCAGAAACGCCATGTCCCACGGCCTATCAAAGTGGTCGTTGTCGTCCCCGGCACCACCGGCACCTAATGACATCACGAGTTCCTCGCCATCGTTCGAGAAGGCATGCACTTGATGGTTCGTTGTATCGGCCACCCAAAGCTTCCGGTCAGGATCAAATGGGCTGATCTTGATCTTGTGTATCCCGGAAGCGCCCTATGCATCAGTCTCGAACATGTCATCCCACTGCGTCCATGACTCGAGCATCTTTCAGTCACCATCAACAACGAAGATGGTGTTCTGCCAAACACGACTCTCGGAGGCCGTGTTAGCTCTTACACCAATCGATCCTAGAAATCCTTGAAAGCCTGGGGGTACAGGGTCTGGCAATTGATTCTCACCACGCTGGGCAATAAAAATTCGGTCGGGTGATTCGGCAAACACAGCTGATGTGGCTCCGAACGAATAACCAGACGCCGCAAACGGCTTCAGCCAACCGTCAACCACATCGTATGGACTTGGACCAGACGGCATATCTTGCATTAATGCTGGCGTGCCTATCAGACCAACTGCAACAACTACGGCAAAGACCAGAAGAGACCTACGCATGACTCACACTTCCTTTTCTTCCCGCTCTCGGGGCTTCATATTCCCGGCCGACAACCCATGGCCGGACCAATTCATTTCTGAGATCATAAATAATACGTCGATGGAGCTCATCTTTGAACAGATTCGTACCGGTGGTGACAGAAATTTTGGATACCTACTGGGGGACCGGTCAGCCCAAAACGGCATTTTGATCGACCCCTCGTACTCACCTGCGTCCCTTGTTGAACGGGCCGAAGAGCAAGGTTTATCAGTCACTTACGTTGTTAACACGCATGGACACGCCGACCATACGGAGGGAAACGCAGAAGCGGTCAGCCTCACAGCCGCTAAGGTAGCGGCCCATCCCGACGGCCCTATTGAACCAGACGTGCCGGTTGAGGACGGTCACAAGATTCCGATCGGTAACTTGGAATTGCAGTGCCTCCATGTCCCAGGACATGCCTCTGACCACCTTGTCCTCTACGAACCTACCCACCATTTACTCTTTACCGGAGACCTGATTTTTGTAGGCAAAGTTGGTGGCACAAAAACTGACGAGGACGCGCAAACGGAATGGAGAAGCTTGCAGCGCGTGCTCACTAGTTTTCCCGATGACTCAACAATCTGGCCTGGTCACGACTACGGTGTGCGTCCCAGTTCCACCGTAGCGCTTGAAAAAACGACGAACCCTTTCCTCTTGTGCCATGATCTTGCATCATTTCTCGCCCTAAAACGAGACTGGCCAACATTCAAGAAATCGCACGGACTCAAGTAGTGGCAAATTCGCGTACAAAAAAACAGAAACAACGACTGACTGCAAAGTCTGCCGACATTCACGCACTCTACCAACGCTCCGTTCAGGAACCATCCGCCGACATCACATTCATCCAACGCCGGTTTCGGAAACGAAACGATAGAAAAGCCGTCACGCTACGTGAAGATTTTTGCGGAACGGCCTTCATGTGTGCCGAATGGGTACGCAAGCAACCAACCCGAACGGCGTACGGGCTAGACCTGGATCAAAAAACGCTTGATTGGGGGCAGGAACATAACGTCGACCCGCTCGGAGTCGACGGCACACGGGTTCACCTCTACTGCAAGAATGTGCTTGACAAGATTGGAACACGGGTCGATGCCACGTGCGCATTTAATTTTTCGTATTGCATCTTCAAAGAACGTCAGCGGCTACTGGAATACTTCCGTGCGGCAAGGCGCAGTCTCGTTAATGACGGCGGATTTTTTATCGACCTCTGCGGCGGGTTGGAGCTTGGCGCCGAAATAACGGAGCGCTCCAAAAAGGGTCGTGGACTCACCTACGTCTGGGACCAAAAACCGTATAACCCGATCACTGGGCACGCTATACGTCACATTCATTTTGAATTTTCAGACGGCACTCGCATTAAAAAGGCGTTTACCTATGATTGGCGACTGTGGTCACTACCAGAACTGCGTGACGTCCTCACAGAGGCTGGGTTCAGTGACGTCGAAGTCTATTGGGAAGGTGACGACGGCACCGGCGCTGGTAACGGAGTGTTTAGACGGCGCTACACCGTTGAAGAAGAAACAGCCTGGATTGCCTATGTCGTCGCTTGGCGTTAATTAGCGCCGATTAATACCGCTCCTCGTCCGTTCGTGGCGCCATCGGCCACATCTCCGAGTCCTCACCATCCACCGTGGCGCCGGCATGCATCACGGTGTTGGCCATCTGAAGAAACGGTATCGGGAAACTAAACGTCGGCAATGACAAGGCATCCAACGCTTCCATGTGACCCGTGGTAAGTCCCACCTCAAGGCCAGCTAAGTTCGCGTCAAGCTGCTCCATGGTTCGCGCGCCGATAATCGTCGAATCGACGCCCGGCTTTGACTGAACCCACGCAAGCGCCACGGCTGCTGGTGTTACGTCTATCTCTTCGGCAATACGGACCAGCTCATCAACGATGCCAAACGTACGCTCGTTAAGAAATGCAGTCACACGTTCCCCTCGTCCTGGCGCGGCGTCGGCCACATTGTCTCTTGTGTACTTACCGGTCAACACGCCTCCGCGCAACGGTGACCAAGGCGTCACCCCTAGACCGAGCTCCTGCGCCATCGGAATCAGTTCACCCTCAACAGTTCGTTCAAGTAAGGAGTATTCAATTTGAAGCGCAACCAATGGCGTCCAGCCTCGAAAACTTGCCGTGACCTGCGCTTGCGTGACCTTCCACGCGGGAGTGTCAGAAAATCCTACGTAACGCACTTTGCCGGCACGAACGAGGTCATCAAGTGCGCGCATTGTCTCGTCTATCGGTGTAAACCGGTCCCACAGGTGCATCCAGTACAGGTCAATGTAATCGGTCTGAAGACGGCGCAGCGATTCATCACACGCCGCAACCAACGATTTCCGACTTCCACCTCCGGCATTCGGATCTGGTGGAAACAGATTCGCAAAAAACTTCGTGGCCACCACCAACTGGTCACGGCGAAGCCCACGCTGGCGAATATAATCTCCAATGATTTTTTCGGAGTGACCCTTCGTATAGGCATTAGCCGTATCAATAAAGTTTCCGCCGTCTTCAATGTAACGCGTCAATATCGCTTCTGCGTCAGTAACATTTGAACCCCAGTGCCAATCTTCACCGAACGTCATGGCACCAAGGCAGAAGGGGCTTACCCGCAGACCAGAACGACCAAGCGTCACGTATTGGTTTAACCCACGAGCCATCATGTCTCCTCGAAAAGCGCTAATTCTAGAACAGAAACCGTCACCGCCCAGTCGGAACCGCTACGACTAGCCGCCGAACCCGGCTTTTAGTCGGAGTTCGCCAGTCGCTGGGTCCTCTTCACGGTAAACCTGATGGCACGCATCACAATTGGCTCGAATCTCACTCGCGAGTCGTAAAACTGTCTGCTGGTCGACACTTGTGACGGATAGCGCGTGGTCAAGCAGGTCCATCAGAGCCACCGTGTCTTGAACAAGACTAGTGGCATCGTCGATTTCGTGCTGCCGCCAGAAGACAACCGTGGTCGCAAGCTGTTCCCGTGCACGCGCCACACGCTCCTTTGCAGCGGGATAGTTTCTGGCATCGACGAACTGCATCGTCGCCCTAAAATTCGGACCTAACGATTCCATGGTTGATGCAAGATGACTAGCTGTATAGATTGGATAGGGGGCCTGACCACTAACCAATGTCGCCCAAAACAGTATCGTCACCACACTGACACACGAGGCCTGCTGTAGCCGCTTACACATCCGTTAAACGGTCGAGCCGTCCAGTACTGTCACCCAGCGACTCCGCGGACACACCAAGTTTCTCCAAAATCGTAATGTGGAGATTCGCCAGCGGCGTATCGACAGGGTACCGAATATACCGTCCGCCTTTGATACCAGCTGCCTTGCCACCCACAAGCGCAATTGGCAGGTCATCATGGAAATGCGTGTTGCTATCACTAATACCCGTTCCGTAAAGAAACAGTGTCGAATCGAGCATCGTGCCATCGCCTTCTGGTAGACCAGCTAACCTGTCGACCAAATAGGCGAATTGGCGGAAATGATATTCGTTAATTTTGTGAAGCCGTTCGAGCTTCGCCGGTTCATCCTGATGATGTGATAGCGGATGATGTGAATCAGAAACGCCAATTTCAGGATACGCGCGACCGCTCACCTCACGCGCCAACATAAATGTACTAATCCGAGTGAGGTCCGTCTGGTAAGCGAGCGCGAGCAAATCCATCATTAATCGCGCATGTTCCGCATAATCACCTGGTACACCGACTGGCTGGTCCACAACCGGCAATTCACGCGTGCTCTGCTCCTCGGCCATTTGGATACGGCGCTCAATGTCTCTGACGGAATCCAGATATTCATCGAGTTTGACCTGATCGCCATGTCCGATGACGAGCTCTAAAGCTTTTAACTCCGCTCCAACCACGTCAAGAATGCTACGGTCACGTAATAATCGTTCCATCCGAGCTTTTGGATCAGTGCTACCGCTGGTCCCAAACAACCGTTCAAAAACCGCCCGCGGATCGTTCTCAATAGGAAGTGGCGTGGTCGGCGTCCGCCAGGCAATCGTGTTCGTGTAGGCACAACTCGCACCACCGTCGCAATTCCCCACCATCGCGTTCGACTCAATGCCAAGTTCGAGAGAGGACAGCTGTGTTTCCTTCGACAATTCACGCGCGGCAATTTGGTCCATTGACACGGCCGCGTTTACATCGGCACCGCTCGTGATTTTGAAGGGCACCGACGTGAGAAACGTACCCGCCGAACGCGCATGGTCCCCACCACCTTTGACGAGGTTTGCCGCTTCGTCATCAAGACCACCACACAGCAACACGCGGTCCTTCATATGATCTAACGCCTGCAGTGTCGGCGGCAGCTGATCCAAGGGACCTTCAGATTTCGGAAACCAGTAAGGCATCGACATCCCATTCGGCACATAAAAAACACCGAAACGACGAACCGGAGCTGCCGCGGTCTGACTAACTGCCGTCAACGCCGGCACCATACTGTCGAGCAAGGGCAATGCTACGGCCGCTCCTATACCTCGTAAAGCAGTGCGACGCGAAAGATGCGTTTTCGTGATAAACATTCTGAACTCCTTTGCTACTGGCCCGCGGCAAGCGACCGGTCGTCAGCTGGCACCTTGCGCATTTGGAACTGGTCACTCATAACTATGGCATGCACAAGCGACGACCAGCGGTAGTCCTGACCAACAAGACTGCGAGTAATTTGCCGAATGGTAGGGGCATCGTAATGCCCTACACCTCGGCCCAATGCATACGTGAACATTTTTTCAACAACCGTTTGTACAAACTCATAATTACCCTCGGTTAATAGAGCTTCCCGAAAGGCTCTCGGACTATCGATTGTTCTACCCGACAATTCAATGGTCGAGTTGATATCAGCTCCGCCATCTGTGTCCCGCCAACGACCAATCGCGTCAAAATGTTCCATTGCAAAACCCAACGGATCCATCCGACGGTGACAACTTGCACACACAGGACTATTTCTGTGTTGCTCCATTCGTTCCCGCAAGGACGTCGGATTCCCCCGATCGCTTTCCTCAAGCGGTGGTACGTTCGGTGGAGGCGGTGGCGGCGGCGACCCAAGAAGCGTCTCAAGAACCCACTTTCCACGCAGCACAACGGAGGTTCTATTCGCGTATGAGGTAACCGTCAAAAGACTCGCATGGCCGAGTAAGCCATGCCGTCGATCGTCTGTCCAAGATACACGCCTGAACCGATTACCGTAGACATCGTTTACACCGTAGTGCCTGGCAAGCTGTTCGTTCAGGAACGTGTAATCTGCACTTAACAATTCGGGGATCGGGCGATCGTCTCGGATTTGACTCTCAAAGAACAACTCTGTCTCCTGCGCCATCGCCTTCCGCAGAGAATCGTTAAATCCTGCAAATAGAGCCCCATCGGGATCTTGTGAATCCAAATTACGTATCTGGAGCCACTGTCCAACAAAATCATCCATGAAACGTGTGGCCCGCTGATCACGCAACATCCGGCGCACTTGTCCGGCTAAAACGTCTGGGTCACCCAAGCGATTATCGACAGCCAAGTTCAGCAGCTCTTCATCCGGAATGCTCTTCCAGAGAAAAAAAGATAATCGCGAAGCCAATTCCAAGTCGGTCAATCGATAGACCGCACCTGGTGCCATATCGATGGGCTGCCGCTCAACGCGCAGAAGGAAGCTCGGCATGGAGAGGAGTCCCTCCAACGCACGTTCGATCCCGGCTTCAAAATCTCTGTCCGTACGACCGGCGCGGTACAACGCGAGTAACGCGTCAGTGTCAGCCGCAGTAACTGGACGACGATACGCACGCCGCGCAAGTCCACCGATAATCTCACGGGCACACGCCTCTTCACTCTGACTGTCAGTCCCACTTGGTGCACAAATGAACACACGTCGGCGACTCGGCGTGTCGTCCGGCACCTGCCCCTCGAACGGCCCAGAAATATACAGCTTGTCGATTCCAGGCAGGTCAATCTGCACGCTGGGTGATGGCGCCGAGTCTGAAAACCCCACCGATACCAAGCGGCTCCCCGCCTCAACCGGCACACGAATCTCAAGGGCGTGGTCGGCAGTCATCCGGTACTCGTGCAACCGCTGCCCCTCGACATCGTCTTCTGGCACGGCAATCAGTTGGCCTGGGTCGGGCCCAGGGAACTTGCCACCAATCTCAAATCTCTTGAGAAGGGCGTGGTCGACGCGAAGTTCGATCTCGTGCTGGTCTTCTGCGATGCCATCAATTGTTTCAATCGTTTCGTTGCGTTTGAGGCGAATGGAAAATACATACTCGCCGTCCAACGGAAACGTGTGTCGCACCGCAAGACCACCGTGGGTGGCAAACGGCATTTCTTCACCGCTCCGCACATCCCGACGTTCATACCCGACGTCGTAAACCTGCATAACGGGACGGTTGTCCGGACTACCAACCGCTGCACGGCTGATCTTGGTCGCGGCTGTAATGTATCGGGCCATCAAGCCTGGTGTAATCGACAACACGTCGGCATTGTTGTCAAAACCGAAGCCCGCCATATCACTCGGTAAGAGCGCCGCTCCGTCAACATGGAATCCAAGTAAATCTTGAATTACGTTCACATACTCAAGTCGATTCAGCCGCCGCGACGCGACCCAGCCAGGATTCGGTTCCTCTATAGCCGCCCGGTCGAGTCGATTTTCAAGTGCAGTGGCAAACGCATCGATGGCATCCACATCCGGACGCGGGCGACCCTCGGGAGGCATCTGTCCACTACGAAGCTTTCGAACGATCTTTTCAAGGATTTCCGCGTTTGCTCCCGTCTGGGAGATATCAACCTGATCGAGCATCAAATCTGCTGTCCGCAGTCGCTCGTTATGACAAGTGACACAGTAGCGGTCCAGCAATGCACGCGGTAGTGCCTCCTCTGACACATTCTGTTCCGGGGTCTGTTCCTGCAACGTGCCTGCAGACACCGCCTGTATCGGTGGGATCCATGTAGTTGCACCCAGCGCCACACCGACGGTAATTATCCCGACCAGGCGAGTGATAGAACGTGTCAACATAGCCGCAACACCTCCCGATGTACACCCTCTGTTTTTCGGCTGTCACATCAACAACGGCCTGACCAGTATAGCGCTGCTCCCCACCAGAATCTCCCACTTTTCGATAACTGTCGATACCTGTTGTGAACAGGTTAAAAGCGTCTGTATAGTGGCCTATGCCTGAGCCTAGGGTCGGCGCTTGTATCGTCATCCTGTTCGCCCTCTTCACACCAGGAACCTTCACGGCAATCGTCGCTGGCCAAGACCTTCGCCTAGTTGACGCCGCAGCGAGCCAAGATGATGAGACTGTCCGAAACCTCGTTAATGCTGGGACCAACGTAAACACAACTCGACCAGACGGTGCAACGGCCTTACTTTGGGCAACTCACTGGAACAATCTGGACACCGTGGACCTGTTGCTTAGTCACGAGGCAAACGTAAACGCATCCGACGATCACGGCGTGACCCCACTTGAACGGGCCGCCGAAAACGCAAGCCTTGAAATGGTTGCCAAGTTACTCGCGGCTGGAGCAAACGTAAACGCATCACAAACAAGTGGACTGACACCGCTAATGACCGCGGCGCGGACCGGTAACGCTGACATCGTGACAATGCTTGTCACTGCTGGTGCGGACGTAAACGCTACGGTCAACACCACGCAAAGTACCGCCCTGATGTGGGCCGTCTCCGAACCCCATCCAGAAATCGTCCGCATCTTACTCAATGCTGGCGCAGACCCCCACGTATCAACCAAGAAAGGATTCACGCCGCTGATGTTTGCTGCCAGGAATGGCGACATCGACACGGCGAAGTCTCTCCTCACGGCCGGCGTCAACATTAATGGCCTCAGCGCTGACGGCACCCATGTGCTTCCCTTTTCGATTATCAGTGGACAAGATGCGTTTGCACTGTTTCTGTTGGACGCAGGGGCTAATGCCAACGGGTCAATGGATGGCGTACACGCGCTACATGCTGCATCTGGCAGCGTCAGTATGTGGTTAGGTGACTGGTATCGCCGACACGGGCGTAACCGACTTTACGCCAGACCCGGCCGTTCCAGGCTTAATTCCGAGCAGCGGCTACCTTTGGTCAAGGCGCTACTCGAAAAGGGTGCTGAGCCCGACGCACGGATCACAACATCGGCAATGGTTATGAGCTACATCGGTTATCCGAAGAAGGGTGCCTTCGAACCATTCGCGTGCGGAACCGGAGACCTTCGCAACGCAACCCCGCTATGGGTCGCCGCCTTCGACATGAATGGTGCTGGTGGTCAGGTTTTCAGCGTCGGTGAAAGTCGAAGTAACAGTAACGTCGAAATCCTCGAACTGCTTCTTGCTGCAGGTGCTGATCAACAGCTAACTACAGATGACGGCACAACGCCGTTAATGGCTGCGGCAGGGCTAGGCCGCGCGACATACACACCACGGGAACCTCGCGGCGTCAGGTCACCGAGCGCAGAAAATGCGGTTCGCATCCTCTTAGATGCTGGGGCTAACATCAATGCCGTAAATGAAGCGGACTACACGGCATTACATGGCGCAGCATTCCGGGGATTAAATGAGGTCATTGAATTCCTTGTACTACACGGGGCCGACCTCGACGCACGAGACTTTCGCGGCCGGACGCCGTACCGACTAGCCGAAGGCTCTAAGCAGTCGTTTCAATTTCAGAGTTGGCCTGAAACCGCGGCACTTCTAGCCACACTTGGTGCGAATACCGAACTGGGCATTGCAGGAACCGTTCAAGAGCGTCTCAGGGATGTACCGGCGGAGAGCGTTACCGACCAGCCATAGCCACCCTGCAAAACACGTGCGAACTGTAAATAACGGGACCCTACTTACTCCATATAAATTTCACCGAACCTACAACTTCCATCACCGATTCTGATAAACCAGTATAGGATCGCGGGCAGCGCCCAAACCCGAAGTTCACAATTGCACAGAAGGGCCTGTATGACGACACGGAGGTCTCAAGTTATGCGCCTAAAAACCTCGTTTATCACGGTATTCACACTTCTCGTGTGCAGCTTGTCACAGCTTCACGCTCAACAGTCAGGCGCGGGGGGACCGTGGCAAACCTACGACACCTCAAACGGCGAATGGCGGAGTTACGCCGGGGATATTGGCGGGAAAAAATACTCGCCACTCGATCAGATTGATGCCAGCAATTTCACCGACTTGGAGA
>CAZDQD010000164.1:0-19716 GCA_964507425.1 uncultured Vicinamibacteraceae bacterium | reverse complement strand
TGACCGACAGCAAAACATTCGGCCGTACGCAGATCAATAACAGTTGGTGCCTTCGGATCGGTAGATTTAGCGCTTCGTGAGGCTGCCCCCACTGAAACTCCGAGTCTCTCCGCAAGACCGTCTGGTGAGATCAGAAGCTCCGGATTCTCGTAACTCGTTTCATTCGTATCCATAGGCCGCCCTCCCTTGTGCGAGAAGCATTGTAGACAGTCTCACGCCGGGGTCTGTCATGCTCACATTACGCTAAGAATTAATGGTTCGATGCAAACCTATTCGCGCGTCGAACACTGCCTGTCCTATAAAGAAAATCAAACACGCGAATCCATCTATTTCAAGAACAGCTCCACTCAACGTCGCCGCCTTCCTCACACCGGACGACTTTCCCCTCCGCTTCCAGCTTACTTAAGTGGGCAATAACACTCTCTCTTGCTGCTTCTCGTAATCTATCATCGAGGCCCTTGTATACGTGCGCAACAATAGCCTCAGAGGTCAACAATGGTTGTGTAACAAGCGCCGCTAATATGGCCTCATCGCGTTGCCTCCTGTGTTCCACGTAAGCATCGATAAGTCCAACAACATCATCAATCTCTGGACCATGCGCCGGAAGAATTCTGGTGAGATCTAAATCACGAACAATGGCCAAAGACTCTAGATAGTCCGTCAGATTACCTCCTCGACGGCCCGGAATCACTACCGTTCCGCCTTTGATAAGTAGATCGCCACAAAACAACACAGCATTAAGCTGGTCATAAAGACATATGTGGTCCGGTGAGTGTCCAGGGGTATGAATAACCTCAAACATCGTGTCCCCGAGAACCACTGAATCACCGTGGGCTAACGGATTCCATCTAACGTCGTAATTTAAATCCCAATCCTTATGTGGCATCTTGAAAAAGTCGACACTCGGCCAATCCGACAGAAGTGAGGACACACCGGAAATGTGATCGGAATGTCCGTGGGTAACTACGACCTTTGACAATTCGCCCTCACTAACGGCCGCGCGAACACCAGAAAGATGCCGGGACTCGCCTGTCGCTGCATCAATTAGTCCGACAGCGCGACCATTTGAATTGTGTACTACATAGGTGTTGTTGCCAGCGCCTGTATAGGGACCTGGGTTAAACCCGGACACTCGCGTGTACTTCACGAGGAAGTTGGCGCTCCGGTAACTAAGGTCTCGAGTTTGCTACGGATCGTGTCAGGAATTGGAACGCTTTTCTGGGCTTCGTAATCAAAAATGGCTTGCACAGACGTTCCAAGTGCAACGATCGCTTCATCTTGGACTCGACGCACTTCATAACCTAAAGTAAAACTCGACCGGCCTATGGCCGTTACAGCGACTCCTACGTCAACAACATCGCCGAACTTTAACTGAGCCTTATAGTCGCACGCTCCATGCACCAAAATCAGACTCAGCCCCGTTTCTTCTAGTGCGCGGCGCATGCCGAGAGTGTCAGCCGCGACCAATCTAGCTTGCTCGAAATATGTGAAGTAAGCCGCGTTATTGACATGCCCCATCAAATCACAGTCCCGAAACCTGACTTCCATACGGTGGGAAAATGCAGAGGCCACGTCGTATTATATCGTGTGCGATCGGCCGTCTCTACTCCTGAAAGTTTCACCCCTGAGGAAGAAGCCCTCCTCACAGCCTACTTCGGCAACGTCGATCTTCCCGTATTCGTACTAAGGGACCTCCCCGAAGTAGTGAAGGGCGCCCTCTTCGCCCGGTACTCCCGCTCGGCAAAATCTGTTCGGCGACTGTTTCTTGACGAATTTTCTGATTCCATCAGAGAAGGTCAGACCATCCAAACCTCAAGCTCAGGCCCAGGGGAAACACGCGCAGACCAGTTGTACAACAAAGTTTTCAATCAATATGGTGACGACTCAGTTGCCCAACTCGGCGGAGCTCATATCGCCTGTGAGGGTGTCTCAAACGTTTTAACAAAAATTCTTGAGCGTGGACGGTTGATGTCGTATCTCGAACAGTCGACTCGCTACGTGCCATACACCGCTCGCCCGGATGGAAAATGGAAGTATGTAATTCCCACCGAACTAACTGAGAACACTGATCTCACTAGATATTCTCAGGTTCTCGATCGTGCTTTTGAGACTTATACACGTTGGATCGAACCTCTACAGCGGTACTTTACAGAACGATTTCCAAGATCGGAATCAGATAGTGAAGCTGTTTACAAAGCGGTAATTCGTGCCAAGGCTCTTGACAGTCTGCGTGGGCTACTCCCTGCAGCGACCCGGTCAAACGTCGGCCTGTACGGCTCCGGACAGGCGTATGAAATGCTCCTCTTAAGAATGCGTAGCCATCCGTTATCGGAAACGCGTGAAATAGCCGATCTCATGCTCCCCGAATTACGAAAGGTAATCCCAGCGTTTCTGCAACGCGTTGATCGTGCCGATCGTGGCGTGTTGTGGAGTAACTACCTTGCTTCGAGAAATGAACAAATCCGTGCACTGAGCGAGTCCATCTCTAACGATGTCACGGACACCAGTGGTAATGCCGTGACGCTGACAGATTTCGACCCAGATGGAGAAGTCAAAGTCGTTGCTGCGGCGCTCTATCAGTCGTCACGCTTATCACACAGCCGATTGATGTCATTAGCGAGAGGAATGTCGACCGAAGAACGGCTGAATGTGTTGCAAACATATCTAGGGAATCGCAGGAATCGGAGACACCGACCGAGCCGTGCATTTGAACACGCAACCTACAATTTCGATGTGTTATCAGATTACGGTGCTTTTCGTGATTTGCAACGACATCGAATGCTAACACTGGAATGGCAGGACTTGAACTCTCTACATGGCTACACGAGACCGGCCGCCATTGAAGACGTCGGTGCACACAAACATTGGAATGAGGTTATGGACGATTCCGCCAAACTATCGGAACGTCTGGAAACGAGATACTCTCCTCTTGTCGCGCAATACGCAGTTTCTATGGCGTACCACATTCGCTTCTACCTTCGGATGAACGCTCGTGAAGCCATGCATATCATCGAACTGAGAACCGCACCGCAGGGACACCCAGCCTACCGGATCGTCTGTCAAGAAATGCACCGCCTCATAGCCGACCAAGCTGGCCACAAAGCAATTGCTGAAGCAATGACATATGTAGATCATTCAGATGTCGAGCTTGCACGTCTCGAATCAGAACGAACCAGTGAACGACGTCGCCAACAGATCAAATCCTCCGGACCACAACAAGACGACAATGACCGTTGAGATCAAGTTCTTTTAATCAGGGGCTACCGGACAAGCGTTTGACAGCTGATCGAACTTCACGAATCACCAAATCCTGCTCCGCTTCTAAAAGAAATGGATGCAACGGCAAACTCAACACCTCAGTAGCAGCTTTCTCGGCAATCGGAAAGTTGCCGACTTTCCCGAACGCTGCGTACGCCGGCTGTTGGTGTAAGCAACGGGGATAGTAAACCGCGGTGGGAACATCGATCTTCGCCAGCTCTGATCGAACCTGGTCTCTATGCCGAACACGGATCGTGAACGGAGTGAATACATGTTCGTCACCGACCGACAGCGCTGGCACACGACATATATCGGCAAGGTTTTCGGAATAGCGCCTTGCTAGTAATCTGCGACGCTCAAGCTCGTCATCAAAATGAATCAGCTTAGCCAAAACGATGGCAGCCTGAAGAGTATCTAGACGTCCGTTGGTACCCACATATGAAAAATCTGAACCATCCCCACCGTGATTACGTAACTGACGAATCCGAAGAGCAAGGTTGTCGTCGCTACAAAACAATGCCCCACCATCTCCAAAACACGACAATGTCTTAGCTGGAAAGAAACTTGTGGCTCCTACAAAACCCGCACCGCCGCTCACTTTACCGTCCTGGACAGCACCAAAGCTTTGTGCTGCATCCTCGATCAGCGGCACCGACTGGCTGTCTGAAATCTTATTTAAATGAGAATAGTCTGCCATTCGCCCAAAAAGATTGACCGCAATTATGGCCTTCGTCCTGCTGGTAATCGCCAACTCGACAGCGGTTGGATCAACATTGAACGAGTCCTCATCAATGTCGACAAATACGGGGGTGGCTCCGACTAACCGTATCACCTCTGCCGTAGCAACAAAAGTAAACGGCGACGTAATGACCTCATCCCCAAGTCCAATGTTCAACGACCGTAAAGCAATCTCTAGACTCACCGTCCCACTCGCCGTTGTCACAGCATGCTTGACGCCTACACGAGCGGAAAGAACCTGCTCAAGTTCTTCAACCTCCGGTCCCAAGATGAACTGGGTGTGCTCAAGTACGTTTCGTATTCTGGCGTCGATCTCGTCCCGATAAGCCAAATACTGGCGACCTATATCGACGAATTTCATTTCGAACACCGCGTGGTCAACTCTCGCTACTTTCTTTGTCTCCGTAACGGCCGTATTCATCTAGGAACGTCAAGCTCTCCAACGAACTCATACGATCGAGGAACAAAATACCGTCAAGGTGGTCAGTTTCATGCTGGACCACCCGTGCCGGAAAACCAGAGGCAGTCATCTGCTGAGGTTGGCCGTGTCGATCAAGGGAACGCACACGTATATCTTGCGACCTAGGCACTTTGCCCCGAACATCGGGAATACTGAGGCATCCTTCCCAATCCTCCCCAACGTCACGTCCAATCACTTCGATCTCTGGATTGACCATCACAATCGGCGAAAAGCTGGAGTCCGAGTCATCAACACCGGCAACAAAAAGACGAATGCTATGATGCACTTGCGGCGCCGCAAGACCAATCCCCTCATACTCCTGCATGGTCTCGAACATGTCGTCAATTAGTTGCTGTATTTCTGAACCATTTAATTCCGTTGGAGAAAGTGGAACGGTTCGCTTGCGAAGCACGGGATGCCCCATTCGCGCAACTTTTAGAATAGACATTGACACAAAGTATACGTTAGGGTCCCCGCAGCCAGAGGGCTTCTTAATAAGACATTGAGCCACCCAAACGACGCGAATTACCGTTTTTGCCCATTGTGTGGTTATGCACTTGTTCATAAATTGATCAAAAGTGGAGAACCAGAAAGGCCTACCTGTGGACGCTGCGGTCATATCGTCTACCTGGACCCCAAGGTCGCCGTCGGTACTGTGATCACAGACCAGACCGGATGCTTCGCACTAGTGAAACGTTCGATAGAACCCGGTTACGGCAAATGGGTATTCCCAGGTGGATACGTCGACAGAGGTGAGGAACCCGTCGTCGCGGCTGTTCGAGAGGCTAAAGAGGAAGCCAACCTCACAATACGGCTTGATGGGTTAATAAACATATACGCATATCCAGGCGTCGTACCGATAATTATCGTCTACGCCGCTACAGCTATCGGTGGCGAGCTTCGAGCCGATGATGAATCGTTAGATGCCGCTTGGTTTTCGTCCAGTGACATTCCGTGGTCCGCCCTGGCGTTTCCCAGTACTCTTGACGCGTTGCGCGACTATCAACGAGGCCTTTTGTACCCGGAACTGCTGTGATCGAATGCGTTGTTCTAAAAGTTCTACTCAAAAATATTTCACGGAAACACAAACTCTCTGCTCTCCGCCCGTTCTACTGCTGTGTTAACCATACTGGCAATCGGCAGATCGTCTTCGGCTCTTTGCACGTCAGCTAGCCTCGCCTTCGTTGCAGGACTTCTTGGCATAAACAGCGTGCAACAATCTTGATCGGGAATGATAGAGATTGGATAAGTTCCGAGCAGACGGGCCTCCCTCGTAATCTCCTCCTTATCCGAACCAATAAGAGGACGAAGTACAGGCATATTCACAACGTCGTTGATAACCGAAATGTTTTCCAGCGTCTGAGATGCTACTTGTCCGACCGCCTCACCAGTCACCAATGCCTTCGCCTCACAACCATCAGCCATGCGTTCAGAAATTCTCATCATCAGTCGACGATAAATCACGATCCGAAGCGGCGGCGGTGCACTCAACACAACCTGCTGCTGGATTTCACCAAATGGAACAAGATAGAACCGTGACCGAAGCTGATGCCGAGTTAGTAATTCAACGATCTCCTGTGTCTTCTCTTGTGACGCATGAGACAAAATCGGATAAGCGTGGAAGTGAATAAAACGAACGCGACACCCTCGTTTCATTAATCGATAAGCAGCCACCGGTGAATCAATCCCCCCGGATAATAGACACATCACCGGGCCGCTCGTTCCAGTGGGAAGCCCCCCCTGACCATACTCCTTCCCCAACGCGTAAAACACGGTAGTAGGAAGCACTTCAATACCAATACTCAGGTCAGGTTTCACCAGATCGACATTCCATCCGGTCGCCTGTTTAACTCGTCCTCCGACCTCACGTTCAATCTCCGGAGAAGTCAGCCTAAAACGCTTGTCAGCACGCTTTGCTCGAACGCGAAAAGTTTTAACGGTTTGATCTGAATTGAGTTGTTGGTTCCCGAGATCGCGCAGTATTGACTTTGAAATCTCATCAACGTCTCGCCCAGTCGATCGTGCCCGCGAAAAATTAGCAATACCAAAAACTCTTTCAACACGGTCCCGCACTGTCTCCCAATCAGCCTTTGGGCCGAGACTTAATTCGATACGTCCCATCAGGGCACGAACCTGCGTAACGCCAAGGTCGGCAGTGGCATCACGTAAATTGCTAACGAGCCGTTCAATGAACCAGGGTCTGTTCTTGCCCTTTAACGCAAGCTCTTGGTAATGGACGATGACGGAATCCATAGAACACCGAATCTCTAGTTGTGTGATTTATCAGACAGCCACTCAAACATTGCCGCGGCAGCACGATGCCCGCTACGTACAGCGCCTTCGATCGTACTCGGCAAACCGGTATCAATCCAATCACCAGCTAGAAAGAGTCCATCGATGGTGGTTTTCGTCTCTGGTCGTACTGGTTGGCCAGGTGCCAGTGAAAAAGTCGCCTGCCTTTCACGAATCACCGACCCATGCCTAACGTGACAGCCGTTTAACAAACTTGCCTGACGTAACTCATCAACAGCCAGTCGAATAATTTGTTCATTAGATAAGTTGACGATTTCACGTGCACCACTTGAAACTAAAGATAAGTGCGACGTGCTGGCACCAAAAATAAACCGCTTGTCGAACACCCACTGCATCGTACGTCCGGCCAAACCGAGAAACGGCCGCATTGCCAACGGCCGGTCGAGCCACAGGTTAACCGTAACTATTGGACAACTTTCTGTCTCCTCTGCATCAGCAATCACATCTTTAAGCGCTGGTGGTTGGTCCGGAAAAAGCCGGCTCAGCGCATACCAAGGAACAGCGGATACGACAGCTTTAGGTTTGAACAACTTAGTCCCAACTTCAACACCCTCAAGACGGTCGTTACGGCAACGTACCCGCGCAATTGACTGCGTCAAGACCTGTCCCCCGCGTGCCTCGATAAAATGTTTTGCTGGTATCGCGTACAACTGCTCAAGGGGGCGACGCGGAATGCCAATCGCTGCATCCTTGATGTCAGGGCCACACAAAGCGGCCAGCACTTGAAGAAAACTAACCGCAGAGACCTTGTCCGGATGCTGATTCATAGCGGCAAGCACCAACGGTTCCCATAAAAGCTTCCTTATTTGACCACACTGTCTATGACGCGAGAGCCATTCCGTAACCGTTTCCGTTGATTCAACTCCGCTCAGGTACCCCCGGTCACCTTTACCACGCCGAACGCACCAAATCGGCCTGAGTAGACTTAAGATTCCGAAACGGTCACCTCGCGACAACCCATCCCATTCCAAGATTCCAGCAATTAAATGTAATGGCGCAGGAAGGTATGGGCATTCAAGTCTCGTTACACTTCCGTCAATGTCGATAGTCTCAACCGCCAACGGGACTTGGAGTTGAACGTCTGACGCGACCCCCAACCGACGAAACAATTTGAAGGTTTCGTGGTAACAGCCAAACAACACATGCTGCCCGTTGTCGACATGATCACCAGTTTGAGAATCAATATATGACGTCGCTCGACCTCCGAGTTGCGGACGAGCCTCTAAGACCAACACTTTTATTCCACGATCCGATAAGGCGACGCCCGCACTTAACCCTGCAAATCCGGCTCCAACAACAACTGCATCAACGCTCACCTTACAGACCACCCGAGCATTACTCGAGTCCACACCGCAATCGCTATAAGTGCACGACGCCACCTTGGCACTCGGACTATTTCAGAAAAAACGTCGTGGCGCCGATGTTCAATTCGTCTCAAAATGGCGAAATAGATTCCGCTCATGATCTCAGCCGCCACCAGTCGACGAGCATCCTCCAAAGGCAAGAGCTGTTTAGATTTAACATAAAATGATCTAGCACGCTCGCATTGAAAGGCTAAAAGAGCTTCCATTTGGCGGGACGTTCCGTTTTTGAAATCAGCCTCGGCCACATTAAACCTCTCAAGGTCCTCCTGCGGTAAATAAATTCGCCCATTCCGGAAGTCTGTAGAAACATCCCGAATGATATTAGTAAGTTGCAACGCGACGCCGAGAACAACAGCGTAGTCTTTAACGGCCTCGTTTCGATATCCAAAAATCTCTACGCAAATAAGACCGACGGTCGATGCAACCCGCAAACAATACTCATGCAAGTCATTAAAAGTCTTGTATCTTTGCTGGGTTACATCCATTTCAACGCCCTTAAGGAGATCATCAAAGGGCTGCCGCGGTAAATCGAAATGAGCGATGACAGGCTTCAGTTTTCGAGCTTGTTCGGTTGCCGGTGTCGCACGGCCAAAACAACAATCTAGTTCAG
Source organism: uncultured Vicinamibacteraceae bacterium (assembly GCA_964507425.1). Lineage (GTDB taxonomy): Bacteria > Acidobacteriota > Vicinamibacteria > Vicinamibacterales > UBA8438 > DTWD01. The sequence continues at coordinate 10,973 of CAZDQD010000164.1, read as the reverse complement.
ACTTCCACCGTGAAACATTAAACGCTACTGAATCTAACGAGACACCTCTGCCAGGTTCGTCAACCGCATCGTCAACTGCACGGCAAAAATCCCACACAGCCACAATAGCCCTTCGCTTTTCAGGCGATAACACCAGAAACGAGTAGTAAAAATTCGTATCTCGACTCACGTCCACACAACTGTTCGCCAAATCAACGGCAAGACATCGGCAACTCCAAGCTTCGGTCGCTGTCCGAATGGATCGTACTGCTTCTCGCTAACTCTATCGAGAATTTCCACACCGCCAAGCCAAGTCAACCGTAGCTGAAGCCTCAATCGACCAGAAACCTCATCACAAATCGGACGCCCACTTAAGTACAAATCGCGTGTCCGCTTGGAACAACTCTCAAACACAGCACGCCATTCATTAGAGACCACGCCAATTTCGAGATCCGACAGACGAGCACCAAATTGCTCTTGTATCTCAGCCGGTAAATAAAGACGGCCTGAACGCCAATCACGACCAAAATCCTGCAAGAAGTTAGTTACCTGTAGTGCAGAACAGACAGCATCAGACTGTCGTGCTAATCGTTCATTTCTAAAACCTGACAAACCAAGAACAATTCGACCAATCGGATTTGCCGAACGACGACAATAGTCAAGTAGATCATTCCAAGTACGATAACGAGTCACCGTCACATCTTGGCGAAATGCACTCAGCAAATCATCGAACAATTCAACAGGCAATTGATGTTGTCTGATGGTATCCGAGAGTGCGATGAAGATGTCATTTTCATCAGGGTGCACGACTACCGAGCTACTGGATCCGTTTTCATCAGTTACCATAGTCAATCTTTTCCGCCAATGGTCTAACCGCCCGAGCCGTTCGTTTGGTGAGAAATTCCCTTCGTCGGCGAAGTCATCTGCTACTCGGGCAAATGCGTAAACAGCAGCCACATGAAGACGCAATTTACGAGCTAACAATCTAGAAGCAACGGGAAAGTTCTCGTAATGCGACTGCGCGAGCCTTAAACACGTCACATAGGCCCTGCGAATGGTCAATTGGTCATCCATGTTCATGAAAAGAATAGCTGCATTAACATTAAGAGTGCTTTGGACAGCCTACTCAATGACTTGGAGGCCGGCGGCCGAAAAGTTACTGGTCTCCCGACACCTACGCGTTCACTGGTCAAGACCATGTTCCTGTACCAGATCAAATACGCGTCTTTTGCGCCATGCTGGACGCCGTATCGCGAACACCATGACAAGGAACGCTAGATGAGGGACGTCGTAGCAGCAATGGTGGCCGTTCTATTGATCTTTTTTGCACTTAGACTCGCTACATCCCTAACGAGAGATCAAGTCACCCGACGACGTCTACTGCGTAAGCTGGAAGCTGAGGGGCAGTCCGTGCTAGCAGAGATTCCAACCGATAACGGATTGGTCTTTTTTACAGAAGACGCTAACACCTTCCGTTTTGGCGACAGAGTTATTGAAAAACATTTAATTCAATCCGCTCGCGTTTTGATTAACGGAGCGGCAATCGCAGCAAGTGCAAGAGAGGGCACCCATTCGAGCGATACCGTTGCCCGGGATATCGTTCAAGAACGAGACGAGGGGATATCTCGTGACCGCTGGGATGTCGCGATCGCAACTGAACATGACACCACAGTAGTACCGTGCGGCGCGATCCGAGAGCAAATATCCCAAGAAATCGCGCGGCGTATCTTTGGTGCCATCAGACGGACAATCGAAACTTCAAACTAAAAACATTCATACCTAACAGTCCGTTCGAAACAGCTCGCTCAGGAGCTTAAACCGTTCCGTCACCACTCACGTTCAACAGCCCCTGCGTCTCGATTAGCACAACGTGCTATCACAAACAGCAGATCTGATAATCGATTAATGTAACGGAGAAGTTCGGGCTGAACGTGCTCAGCACCAATTGCAACGATACTTCGCTCCGCACGTCGGCAGACAGCTCGGGCATGATGAAACGCGGCACCTGTTTGGCATCCGCTTGGCAAAATAAAATTTTTCAGCGGAGAAAGATCCTTTTCGAGTCGGTCAATCCATACTTCAAGACGTTTCACGTCAGAATCATCGAGTGTCACTTTGGTTACGCGCTCACTAATCTTGGAAGTAGGATCGGCCAAAAGAGAACCTAACGAAAATAGATCCTGCTGTATCGTAACAATGATCTCACTAAGACCGTCTGATAACCCCATCGCATGCGCAACGCCAATAAGGGTGTTGAGCTCGTCAACGTCGCCGTAGGCAGTAACACGTATGTCCGTCTTGGCAACTGTCGTGCCATCAAATAGTGCGGTCGTCCCACGGTCGCCGATGCCGGTGTACAGTGGCATAGATTGGATTATCACACGGTGGCACAATATTCGACAGCTCAGACTGATTTAACCCTGCCAACTTATCCGCTGAAACGGCGCTTTCGCCGTCGATTACTCGACTGGTACGATCGAAATGGTCGCGACCTCCCGTGGCGAAAAACGCGAGATCCTTATCGCATTCTTGTCTCAGAAATCATGCTCCAGCAAACCCAAGTTGACCGGGTTATGCCCAAATATGAAGAATGGCTAGAACGTTTCCCGACATTCGAGACATTGGCAAAAGCACCATTGCGAAAAGCAGTTCAAGTTTGGCGCCCTCTGGGGTACAACATACGACCGCGGAGACTTCATACCATTGCAAAACACGTGGTCAAATACTTTGATGGGAGGTTGCCGAGCGATGTCGAAACACTTAAAAACTTTAATGGTTTAGGCGATTACACAGTAGGGGCCGTCCAGTGTTTTGCCTTTGGAAAACGTGCCCCGATCGTTGACACCAACATCGCACGAGTTTTGTTTCGTGTCTTTGTAGGAAATGGAGACCGAGATAAGCACACAGTGAAACAACATATCTGGGTCCTATCGGCATCGCTACTGCCTAGAAAACGGTTCTTCGATTTCAACCAAGCACTCATGGACCTCGGTGCAATGATCTGCCTCGCTCGAAAGCCACTGTGTGCAAAATGTCCTATGCAAACGATCTGTGCAACTTATGTAACCAACACGAAAACCCTATCCTGAAACAACCAGCGGCAAAGCACGCACCACTCCCTGTAACTGCTTATCGTCAACGGTGATCTCAACGGACCTACCCGAAGTATCAGCAATTTTTCGTTGGAGATAACCCAACGCAACGCAACAACGTAACGTCGGCGAAATTGCTGCGCTCGTCAAGAATCCAACCTCTTCGTCATCTGCTAAAACCACTGCTCGCCTGAGAGCTTGTAGATCATCTGGACCATCCCAGCCATGAAACACCAAGCCAGTTAGCCGACGTGCGACCCGACCTTGACCTCGATGAAGAATTCGGATGACGACTTCCTGACCCACATAACATCCTTTGTCAAAGTTAATCGCGCGATCTTCAATACCTGCTTCAAGAGGCAACGTTTCCGTATCCATGTCAATAGGAAACAGCGGAACCCCGGACTCTATGCGAACTACAACGGCTGCCTCTTCAGCAATACTAGACGCTCCATTCGAAGCCAGGCTTTCGGCTAGGTCCTCGGTCGCTTCAAGCGGAACGACTAAACGGTAGCCCTCGATACCCAGGTCATCCGTTCTCACGAGAAATCCGACGTGAAGACCGAAAGTAATCTGAACGTATTCATACCTATTGAAATTTTTCTCGGGTTCCGGCGTAAACATCGATACGACCTTGCCGGCTTCAGGCCCATGGACTCCAAATGACGACAGTTCTGGACCCAGAGCACGGATGGTAACGTCTTCAGAAAAAATCAGGCTCTCAAAGTGCGCGGCGAGTGATTGTTCGACAGTTTCGTGTACATCAAGAACTAGGCGGTCTTCATCTGCAAATACATACATGTCAGCCATCAGACGCCCTTGGGGGGTAAGACAAGCTGAATAGCACCCCTCCCCTGGCATCAGAGCGACCACGTCGTTAGTGAGTAATCCCTGCAAAAATGTAGCGCGGTCAGCACCGGAAATTGAGATCCATCCCCTATCCTTGAGGGGCATGTAGCCTGCATCATTGCGAAGAACCTCATAAGAATCAGTCTGTGCGGCAGTCATAGTGTCGGGCCTCACTCACCAGGTTTTGTTCATCAAATGATATGCTGACGATCGTGTCATACGGCCGTCTAAGTATGTTTCGTGAAGCTACAATGGCTCTTGGGCTCTTCTTAGTCACATTTTCGGCGATTGCATCCGCACAACCAGCTCCGCCAACGCCCGGCGAAGCCACTTTCACCATTTTTCTACGTTCAAACTCCTCCGGAATAGAACGTTCCCGTTTAGAACGGACCGAGACAGGATGGCTCATCCACGGAAACGGAAGAATAACAGCTCCCATCGATCTTGAAACCAGTCGCTTCGAAATAGAGTACGACTCCAACTGGGAGCCTCTCCGGCTTGAAGTAGATGGTAGCCGTGATGGTACGTCTTTCAACCTCAATTCTATTTTTCGCTCCTCGGGTATTGTTAACGAGTTGCAAGAAGGAACGGATATCTTCACCAGTAACGACCCCATTGAGCCAACATCTGTTGTTCTTCCAAACTTTTTCTTCTCTGCCTACGAGGCGCTCGCTGTGCGCCTCGGTGCCACTGCACCGGGTAGTCAACTTGCCGTCTACGTTGCTCCTCACGGTCATATCACTGCGACAATCAATACGGTCAGTACCCGGCAGCTTGAAACAGCGAGGGGGACACTTCACGCTCGGGTGTACGGCCTTACCTTTGACGACCCCCAGCAACCGCTCCGCACCGAAGTCTGGGTCGACCAAAACCAACGACTAATGAGAGTAAGTATGCCGACGGCCTTTATTGAAGTCGCACGGGAAGACATCATCTCTGTGTCAACCCGACTAACGATCAATCCTCACCCAGGAGACCAGGATACACGCATCGTCTCCTCAGGATTTAGTCTTGCCGCAACTGTCACAACCCCAGTCGATGTGCCAGCACCACAAAACGGGCGTTGGCCAGTCATTCTGCTGGTCCCAGGTTCAGACATCAATGACCGAGACGGAACCAAGGCTGGCGTGCCTATTTTTCGGCAATTGGCAAATACACTGGCCGACAGGGGCACTATGGTAATGCGGTACGACAAACGCGGGGTCGGACAGAGTGGCGGAAGGTCGGAGTCGGCCAGCTTAGAAGATTATGCGGAAGACGTCAGAAAGTTAGTCCAACATCTAGAACGCCGGCCAGATGTCGACCGTGATCGCCTGACAGTCGTCGGTTATGGCGATGGTGGGTGGGTCAGTCTCATTGCAGCTCGACGAGAAAATAAAATTAAAGGGGTAGGTCTGATTGCTACAGCTGGCACTAATGGTGACGCCTTCACTCTTGAACAACAGGAAACCATGCTCGACAGCATTGGTGCGACCGAAAGCGAACGACAAGACAAAATCGCTCTGCAGCAACGTATTCATCGAGCAGTACTCGGCGACGAGGATTGGAACGGTATTCCAAATGCTATGAGGTTGCGCGCTGATACGGCATGGTTTAGGAGTGTCCTATCTTTTGATCCAGCTGACGTCATAAGACGGATTCGACAGCCACTTCTGATTGTTCATGGTGAACTTGATCAGGAAGTGCCATTGCATCATGCAGACCGTATCGAACAACTAGCTGGCGAGCGTCGTCGAAACAGCTCAACGGTTGAAATAGCCAAGCTAGAAGGACTAAACCATGCTTTAGTCCAAACAACTGCAGACGACGTACAAAACTATGGGATGGTTACCAACCGACAGGTCTCACAGTCCGTACCAGAGACGCTCGTTGAGTGGATCAATAACACGTTACTGGATTGAGACATTATCCCTGACTGACGATTAGCTCGACCCGGCCCATCCGGAGCTTGTCTCCATCCTTCAACGCCACGCAAGCAACTCGTTCATCATTAACATACGTCCCGTTTGTACTCTGCAGATCTTCGACAACAAGTTGCGCATTCGCTGCAGACAATCGGCAGTGAATTCTTGAAATTAAATTTCCATCAATAATAAAATCTGCTCGAGGCCCTCGACCTATTGTTCTGACGGCATCCGGCGGCAACCGCAACACTTTGTCCTGATTTTGATCGACCGTACGAAGAATCCACATCATGTTATTACCAATAGACGGAAGGTCCCTATTAAATGAACGCTCTATTGTAGCTGCCAACATCCCGTCCTCAACTCCCGGACGAAGTGATGTCGCGAAAGATTCAGTACTATAATCACATAGCGTCACCGACAGGCCCCAACAATCAAGATTTCCCAGGCTGAGATGGCCTAATTTCAACACGGCTCGGAAGACTACGTGCATCATGGTGCAAGATGTCAACTACCGTCTGAGCAACATCTGAGGCCTCAAGCTTCCATGGTTCAGCCGCGTGCCGACCTCCGCCCGCGAAATCTGTACCGACAGAGCCTGGAGCAACTACGGTCACCCTGATGCCATCGAAACGAAGTTCCTGCATTAGAGAAATAGTGAATGCATCAAGGCCAGCCTTTGATGCACAGTAGGCTGCCCCTTTCGCGAAGGGATGACTCCCAGCCAGACTACTGACGTTTACAATCCAGCCGGCCCCTCGCTTGCGCATAAGCGGCACAGCTTCGCGACAAGTTAGGAACACACCAGTAAGATTTGTGTCAATTACCTGATTCCAATCGCCAACCTCCTGATCTGCCACCTCACCAAAAAGACCGACTCCAGCATTGTTAATCAGAATATCCAGCCCACCAAAACTATCTTCTGCTATAGCCAACAACCGCCGGACATCTCCTTCGACACGCACATCTGCTTTCTCAACATGGAAACGGCCAAAACGAGACTCGGATGCTTGATGTACTAAATGGTCGTTGGCGTGTCTGACGGAATCGGTTGACCGTCCAGAAACGACCGTGTGGCAGCCTTCTGTAATCAGCTTTTCTGCAATCGCAAGCCCAATGCCTCGAGAGCCACCGGTTACAACTGCTACTTTCTTTGACAACTGAGCCATAACCAAAGATCCTCCAAATTACGGATACGGTCCCTGCCTATCCGCATATGAATAAATGTTGCTAGCAAAGAGACATTAGAATAATCCCATTACCGTCAACATCATGTCTGTAATAGCAATAGTTGGAGCCGGAAACTTGGGCGGCACGCTTGCCCACGCAATCGCGTTGGGCGATTTCTGCAGAGAAATTCGGTTTATCGACGATTCAGTCTCAGTTGCCGCCGCCAAAGCGATCGACATTACTCAGGCAGGCCCGATTGAACATTTTCAAACGAAGTTGGTTGCGGACCAGGGAACGGGTTTTACACTGGGAGCCGACATAATCATCCTCACCGGACCTGCATCACATCCGGAAACCGAATGGGACCTCAATAATGGACGCACGATGTTACGACAAATCTCAAACGTTAACCGGCAGGCAGTCATTATCTGTGCAGGCGCCGGGCACAGGCAGCTCGTTGACGTGGGCATAAACGAAGTAGGCCTTAGTAGACATCGTATTCTCGGCTCAGCACCGGAAGCATATCGAGCAGCAGCACGAGCGTTAATCGCTCTGAAAGTCGGCTGCGCCCCATCCAGCATCGCGCTTACTGTGCTCGGCGCTCCTCCACACTCCGCGGTCATACCCTGGAGCCAAGCAAGTATTGGGGGTGCACTGCTAGAAGCACAGGTTACACCCATGCAATGTTCTCAGTTAGAACACCATCTTCAACGTATTGGACCTCTTGGCCCGTATGCTCTTGCGTCGGCCGCGTCTCTCGTAGCACGCGCGATCTTGAGCCGCAACGGTCGACAACCCTGCTGCTATATCGGACTTGACGGAGAATTAAGTGTCCAGAACCAAGTGATGTCGACTTTGGTAACACTAGACACCTTCGGCGTAACACATATCTTCGAGCCTCATTTAACGCCCCATGAAAGTGGCAAACTTGAAGCAGCAAAGAATGATTAACGTGTTTGATCGCACATTCCTGATTGGGATCGACACGAGCAACCATCCATCACCGTTCTAGTCTTCGTAACGCTCCAGCACCAGTTCACGTTCAAACACGGACGCGAAGTGGTCCGTTAGAACGTCGGCGACAGCCTGAACAGACACCTTGGTGGCAGTAAGTTGCTCGAGTGAGGTTACGCCATAGCCACGCAGTCCACAGGGTCTAATGAGCGAAAAGTCATCAAGTCTCGTCGTAACATTGAACGCAAACCCGTGACTGGTAACCCAACGAGATAACCGCACACCAATCGCAGCCAACTTTTCTGTGCCTACCCAAACACCCGTGAGCCCTGCAATCCGAGCAGAACGAACATCAAAGCTTGCTGCGGTCCTAATTACGACTTCCTCTAGATCCCTGACATATCGGTGTAGGTCACACCGGTCAGGCTTCAATGACATTATCGGATAACCGACTAACTGTCCAAGACCGTGGAAGGTCACGTCTCCCCCTCGTCTGGTCTCATGGACTTCGATACCACGATCAGCGAGAACACTCGGTGATGCGAGCACATTGTCACGTTTAGACGAAACGCCGAGCGTAATTACAGGAGGGTGCTCAAGCAGTAGCAGCTCGTCAACAATATGACCCTGCTGGCGACTAACAACAAGACGTTGCTGCAGCTCCAATGCCTCAGAGAAGCCAACAACACCAAGTCGCCGAACTTTCAGAAGTCGACCGCCCACCGTCATAACTCACAAGGCTTTACAGCAATTCTGGATCAAAATTCTCCAGATTCACCTTCACCTGAACCATAAAACGATCTGCAATGGCTCCATCGATCAGGCGGTGGTCAAAACCTAGAGTTAAATAGCTCTTTAATCGGGCCTCGATTTCTCCAGAATCCGTGTTAACAGCTGGACGACGCTCAATCGTCCCCACGCACAAAATAGCAACTTGTGGTTGATGAATTATCGGAAGTCCAAAAACAGAACCAAAAGCACCGGGATTAGTAATTGTGAAGGTCCCCCGTTGGACCTCGTCTGGTTTTAGTTTTTTCTCTCGCGCACGTTTTGCCAGATCCGCAATACTCTGACTCAAATCAGATACGTTCTGAGTTGCGGCATCCTTAATAACAGGTACGATTAAACCCTCGGCATCATCTAAAGCGACGGCTATACCTACATTAACCTCCGGTTGGTATACAACCTCCGTACCGTTGTTCCTGAGAGCCGCATTGACTATCGGAACCTCTCCAAGGGCATCAACCACCGCTCGTGCAATAAAAGATAAATACGTAAGTTTTGGTTTATGTTCAGTCCGAAGACGTTCGACCACTTCAAAGTCAACGTCAAACACTGTGTGCGCGTGAGCGGATGTCCGTAGACTTGAGCTCATATGCTCGGCGATACCACGGCGCATCGCTGACAGCGGCTCGCTTCTGGCGCCAGGAGGTAGTGGAGGGGCATCGTCAAGTTCCGCGGCTACATGGCTAAGGATGTCTTCCTTTGTTACCCGCCCACCAGTTCCAGTACCAACAACTCGATCAGGATCGATACCTTTCTCACGCGCTAATTTTCGTACGACCGGCGACAGTCCTATTTTTCTTGGTTGTTTCTGCTGGGCGACGGAAGGACGTGTCGCCGCGGTCGACTCAACCATCGTTCCCGTATCAGACGTTAGCTCCGTAAGGTCGTCGCCAGAAGCACCTAGAACTGCAACAACGGAATCAACAGGAACCGTTTCTCCGACCTTCACTCGAACGTCTATTAATACGCCACCAGTTGGTGCCGGTATTTCCGCATCAACTTTGTCCGTGGATACCTCAAAAAGCGGCTCGTCTCTGTTAACCGTTTCACCAACTTGCTTGTTCCACCGAACGATTGTCCCCTCGACAATCGATTCACCGAGCTGAGGCATTAGAACGTTAGTTGCCATGAAAATAACAGTATAGAGATCAGTATTTTACAGTGCTTTCTCTGCCTCACAGACACATTTCAACGCCACCAATGAATCGCGTTCTATCAACGAGTCGTGACTCAATCAAAGCCACCCGTAACGGCCATGCTCGGACAGACACATAACTTAACGTTCCTAGAAATTTATTCGTATTCAGACAAACGCACGCGACGCAAAGTGTCCATTCAATTTACCGGGAAGCTGAAGGAAGGGAAAGCGAGGTTTATGCACGCTATCGCCGCTACAAACGGATGTCAAACACAGACCAACGCGCATCCGGTTTTCCACGACTCTAGAACAGCGACCAGCACGAAACCACGAGCTGTCCCAGAATCGAACTGGGACAGCCCTAGTCAGCCAACAAAAACGAGAAACAGAAATGCCTACGACAGAACTGCGTCCTTGAGCTGTTTCGCGATACGAGCCTTGACCACCGTCTTCGCCGGTATCTGGATTGACTCACCAGTTGCCGGGTTGCGACCCATTCGCGCCTGCCGGTTTTGTTTCACAAGCTTGACCATCCCGGGTATCGAAAACTCACCATTGGTCTGCATTTCTCTCTCAGCAAGTGACAGCAACTCATCGAATATAGCTCTTGCTTGCGCATTCGTCGTAACGCCATCACAATTTTCAACAAAATGTTTAAAGAGTTGGGTCTTGCCCATTCTGGCCATTGGCGTCCCCCTAAGACAGTGGCGCGCTAGATGTGGTTACCAAAACAGTCGCGCGCGCAGGCGGCAGTCTTGGCTAGAAAACTCAATAAAATCGGGGCTATCCTAGCGCTTCGCTCCTCATGGTGTCAATGATTACTGTCGACAGACATATCGGGTCCAATCAAAAGCCTTGGGCTGATAAAATCTTGTCATGGGCTCAGAGGCACTCGAAACCTTTCCCAATCCAAAGACAGAGCGTAATTACGAAATCGTATTTCGTTGTCCTGAATTCACCTCAGTGTGTCCAAAAACTGGGTTGCCAGATTTTGGTGAGATTTGCATTACTTACGTACCTGATGATCGCTGTATCGAACTGAAATCACTGAAGTACTACCTCATGTCATTTCGTAACCAAGGCATTTATTACGAGAACGTT
>CAZDQD010000163.1:0-3962 GCA_964507425.1 uncultured Vicinamibacteraceae bacterium | reverse complement strand
GACGTGTTGAAAAATATTCTTGTAAAAATGATTTTAGTGTTAGTGAATATGCGTTGGTAATTGTGAGTGTAAGGGGAACTTGGTTGTTGGTTCGTTGTTGGGTTTTCTGATAGCAGATAGTGTTAGGACGAGTACAACGATATATCTCGTCCAGGTTAGCAAGTTTTAACCTGTTCGGACCGTGTGGCCTCGTCATCTAATTAAGTTGTAAATGTTAGGGTTCGTATTTTCCCATGGCTCCAAAGCATAGTGAATTCCCTTATTTCCGAAAGCCAGCCGTTCTGTTTGACCGCGCATTGCGGTACCTACTGTCTAAAAAATTAAGTAAGTTTAAATATGGACGGGTTGCACTAAGGGATGGCGTCTGGTGTCAGGAGTTTGGGCAGCTTGGCGGCTCCGTTATAGAAGCGCACGTTGAGGTGCACGACTCACGCGCTTATCGCGCGTTTGTTCTTGGTGGCACTATTGGTGCCGCCGACGCTTACGCCAGTGGTTGGTGGTCCTCTGACGATTTAACAGCTCTCATTCGCATTGCGGCGAGAAATCGTAGTGCTGTCGATAGCCTAGACGGATTATTGAGCCGTGTCTCGGTGTTTGTACACGGAATCATTCATCGGATGCACGTGAATTGGAGGTCCCAGAGCCGTCGGAACATTTCTGCCCACTATGACCTTGGAAATGAGTTCTTTTCTCATTTTCTTGATTCAAGCATGATGTATTCGTGTGCGATCTTTCCGAGTGAGTCAGCCACGTTGGAAGAGGCTTCGCGTTACAAAATCGACCGTGTCTGTCAGAAGTTGAAATTAGTTGAATCGGACGAATTGCTTGAAATTGGTACTGGTTGGGGAAGTTTAGCGATACATGCAGCTGCCAACTATGGCTGTCGGGTGACGACCACTACCATCTCGGCCGAGCAATATCGTCACGCAGTGGCGGCGGTAGAGCAGGCAGGTCTTGAAGATCGAGTCACGGTGTTAAACGTCGACTATCGAGATTTGCCACATTTACTCGATCGTCAGTTCGATAAATTGGTATCGATAGAGATGCTTGAAGCGGTTGGGCAACGGTTTCTGGATCGTTACTTTAGCGTTTGCGATCGGCTACTTAAACCAGGTGGCATGATGGTGCTACAGACCATAGTGATCGCTGACGAGTTGTACGAGACTTATCGACGCTCGGTTGATTTTATTCAGCGCTATATTTTCCCTGGAGGGTTTTTGCCCTCTGTTAGCGATATTAGAAAACGGCTTTCGTCGATTACCGGCTTGTCTGTTTCTAATATCGATGACATCAGCGACCATTACCCCCGCACGTTGAGAATGTGGAGAGATCGCTTCTCCGCGAATAAGGATCATCTCCAGGCTTTGGGTTACTCCAAGCGTCTCCTGCGGCTTTGGGAGTATTACTTTTGTTACTCCGAGGGAGGCTTCTTAGAACGCAGTGTCGGAGATGTTCAGTTTGTACTTACCAAACGTGATGCCGTATGAGTGTCGCTGTTGCTGCAGCTGAGTATGGGTGGCTACCAGACTGGTTAGTCAGGGTAGGCATACGAGCTTTACTCCTGGACCGTCTCCGTGCAGAGCGTGCGCGGCACGATTGTGCGACTGGTGGAAGTCTTGAAAGTCGTTTGGTCGCGATGCGGAATAGTCCGATAGCGTTGTCGACGACAGAAGCTAATAAACAACATTACGAAGTGCCGGCTGATTTTTTTCGTCTTGTTCTTGGGCCGCATTTGAAATACAGCTGCTGTAGCTGGTCTAACGGCGCGCTGACGCTGGGTGCCGCGGAGGCAGCCGCACTTCACACGATCACTGAGCGCGCCGAGGTAGGCGATGGAATGAGAGTGCTGGACCTTGGTTGTGGGTGGGGCGCACTTTCGTTTTGGGTCGCAGAACACTTTCCCGGTACGCAAGTGTTAGCCGTATCTAACTCGGATGGACAGCGCCGGCACATTGAAAGTGAGTGTCGGCGTCGGAATATCGTGAATCTTCGTGTCGTGACTGCTGATGTCAATCATTTTGTTCCGGATGATAGTTTCGATCGGGTCGTTTCGATCGAAATGTTTGAGCACATGCGGAACTACGAGCGACTGGTAACTCGGATAGCATCTTGGCTACGTCCTGGCGGTGCTCTTTTCGTGCACACTTTTTGTCATAAAAAGTTCTGTTATTTTTTTGAGGATGACGGTGAATCCGACTGGATGGCACGCCATTTCTTTACAGGTGGCATGATGCCTTCCAGAGATCTGTTGACGCGCTGTAGTGGACCGTTGGAGGTTCAACAGCAGTGGACAGTTAGTGGGGAGGACTATGCTCGGACCGCCACGGCTTGGTTGAAAAATCTCGATGGCAGTCGCCGAGAGGCGGAGCGTGTTCTTCAGCGAGCCGGCGCCTTGGATAGCCGTCGTGAACTTGAGCGTTGGCGTTTGTTTTTTATGGCGTGCGCAGAGTTATTTGGGTTTGCAGACGGCGATGAATGGTTCGTGGTTCATCATCGTTTGCGATTAAAAAGTGTCGAAGCGGTGGAATAGATGTCGTTTGCAGTCTACATAATGAAAGAAGAGAAGTGACATGGTGATGGCTTTGCGAGCTATGTTTGTGTGCGTTTTTTTATCTATGGTAGCCGTTACGTTTGCGGCAAGCCTTGACAGAAATATCTGGGCGGCTGCTGTTGAGTTGTGGCCGGACCTGTGGTTTCGTGCCGTGTTGCTGGATGCGTACTTTGGATTTTTTACGATTTGGCTTTGGATCGCTTATCGAGAAGTTCGTGTTGGTCGCCGATGCTTCTGGTTCATTTTATTGATGTGTTTTGGGAATATCGCGATTGCGGCCTACATGCTTCGTGTGTTGTATCAAATTGATGCGAGCGATTCGGCTAGTCACATCTTTTTGCGACCGAAGATTTCATGATTTCTTCCGCGTTAATGGCACTTGGTGCGCTGCTCTTACTCATGACGAGTGTATGGTGCATTAGTCTCGTCAGGGACGATGTGAGTATCGTAGACAACGCATGGGGTGTCGCGTTGCTTGGCACTGGCCTCGTGTATATGTTTGGTGCAGATGCGATAGAAACGAACTCCGATGGGTTGACGCGGCCCGTGTTGGTACTGGTGTTACTGAGTATTTGGGCTCTGCGACTCGCAATTTATCTTACCTATCGCAGTAAAGGGAAGGGTGAGGATAAGCGCTATCGAGCAATGAGAGAACGTCGGGGGCCTGGATTTCGCTGGACGAGTTTGCCGGTCGTGTTCTGGTTACAGGCGTTTGCAGCATGGGTAATTTCACTACCACTACTCGTCGCGATCCAGACATCTTCTCAACCTTCTCTTGGCTCGGTTTTAAATGTTGGTGTGTTCGGAAACTTTAACTTGGTTGATGTTGTTGGCGTTTTGCTTTTTACGGTTGGTTTTATATGTGAAACGGTCGGCGATTGGCAGTTGGCACGGTTTAAGGGTGACCCGGGTAATGCAGGGAATGTGTGCGAGATAGGTCTGTGGCGCTATACGAGACACCCGAATTATTTTGGAGAGGCTTTGCTTTGGTGGGGGTTCTGGTGTTTTGCAGTGGCGACAACCGTCGGTTTGTGGACGGTTGTAAGTCCAATAGTAATGACTTTTCTATTGTTACGCGTTAGTGGGGTGAGGTTACTAGAAGCTAGTTTGCTGAACGAAAATGACAACTATCATGCTTACACGCTTCGAACATCCGCGTTTATACCGTGGTTTCCGAAAGTGTCAGAGCAAGGAGAATCAGTGAACACAAATCATTAGATGTTTCTGTTCAAAAGATACAGGGCGATCTATGCGTGATGACGAATCTTAGCGTTCGTGATTGGTGGCGGCTTGGCGCTAACGTGTTCAATCAGGAACAAAAATCAATGTAAAATTTCCGGTTTACCACCGACGTGAGTTGTTAGACGAAAGTGTTGTTTAGGAGAATGTTGTGGACCAGTTAAGTCAACAA
>CAZDQD010000162.1:0-3353 GCA_964507425.1 uncultured Vicinamibacteraceae bacterium | reverse complement strand
ACGGAAAGTCGAGCGTTGTTTTACCGTTTGTGGCAGTTAGACTCCAGTCCAGTGGAAACCATTGCGGTCGCAGATCAAACTCATGTTTGTAGATGTTGGTCAGACCGAGGTTACGAAAATTTTCTTCTGTCCAATCTGCGGACAGATGTTCGTATTTGGTGCCTGCGATACGTCCCCAGTAACGGTTTCCATCGTCCCGACTCTGGCGAGAGATGTCGACGACTTCGTTCAGGAGTGTCTTTAAATGGCGACCGTCGATTTGTGCATAGACGCTGTCTTGTTCAGTTAACGCTCGACGGAGGTGGGCGTATGCTTCTTCCCGAACATCACCTTGTGCATCGACGAGCGGTTGTTGCTGTGCGACTAGGGTGCTGGCTGAAAGCCCGCCTAGCGCCAAAGTGCCAATGAGAAGGAACGCTAGTCGAAGGTTGCCGTTCTTGCCGCCGATCATTGTGTTACGCATAGCTCCACTCCTTAGTGTCTGCATTACTGACGCTGACGCTATCGTACTAGCTCCAGGAAACGAAGAATTTCGTGCGTGACCTCATCTGGTCGCTCATTTTGTACCCAATGTCCTGCCCCTTCAACTACCGTAGCGAACCGAAGGTCAGCGAGGTGGGGTTTCATGGTTTCGACCATATCTGTCCCGGCGCCATATTGAAGGACAGGATCTCTTGAGCCAGCCAGAAATGCAGACGGCTGGGCCACCTGCTTATTGTTTAGTTCCGGGGTCACAGTATTCATCTGTGCGATGTTGCGGTACCAATTAATCGGTCCCGAAAATCCACAATATTCGAAAAACTGGACGTAGTACTCGAATTCGTCGAAAGAGAGCCACGACGGAAGGGCACTTGGCGTTGGTAAGACATCAAGGAGGTGCATTTCATCAGGGTGACGAACCTGGGCCATCCATGTGCCGGCAGGGGCGTCACCCGACAGTGCATAAAACGCGGCACGCAATGTCAGTTTGATGTCAGCCTCAAGATGCGTTTCCGCGACCCCGGCTTCCTGGAAATACCGCATGTACCAAAATTGCCCCTTTAATCCAGGCGGGTTGATCCAACTGTCTGGGTTCGGGTTTCTTGAATACGGGACGGACAGAGCCATTACGGCTTTGCACCTTTGTTCGTGCAGAAGAGCGGTGTGCCACGCGACGACGGCGCCCCAATCGTGCCCAATCACGATAAACGAATCTTCCTCTAGGGCAGTTGCGATACCGGCGGCATCATTTGCGAGTTCGCGAATGTTGTACGCAGCGATATCAATCGGAGCATCGCTGCTGCCGTAGCCGCGTTGGTCTGGCACGGCAACGCGAAAGCCCGCTTGGATGATCGGATCAATTTGGTGTCGCCAAAGAAATGCGCATTGCGGAAAACCGTGAAGCAGAATGACAAGTGGGCCTTCACCTTCAACAACGGTATTCAGTTCAATGCCGTTCGTCGCAATTTTTTGAAATTTACGTTCGAACATGTTCCCGCTATCCCGTGAATGGTTCTACGGTCTTTCCAGAAAATCTTTGATCGCTTCGTTCAGAAAATCTACATCGTCTGGGTTGACTCCGCGTCCAGCGCCATGTCCCCAGATAGACGGGATCGTCACTAGTTCGGCATTAGGAATCATCTTGCTTTCGGATTCGGCATCTTCGGGAGGAAAGTAGAGGTCGGTTGCCGACGGCATCATCAGCACGCGTGCTTGAATCGACCGAAGCGCTGCTTCAAAGTTGCCATTGAATCCTGGCGTGTTTCCAACATTATGAGTCTGCCAGGTTACGGCTTGGGCCAACAAATTGTTGGCGTCACGAGAAAGCCAATAGCTTTCTGAGTCACGGATCCATTCCTCAACAGAGTTGGCACCTGACTCTCGAAAAAGTTCTTGCCGCCACCATTCTTGGGAACTGCCCCATGCGGCCCAATGGCGTGCGAGCGTCCGAAGTCCGATTTCTGGTGGCTTTGAATAGCGCCCATTCTCCCAAGCAGCATCCGCCATGATCGATGCTTTTGCACCTTCGAGTCGTGCGATACCAAATGGATACTCTTTTGCGTTTCCACAATATGCGACGATCGCTTCAACCATGTCCGGGTGACTCACGGCCCACTGCAGCGCTTGTTGTGCACCCATAGAAAATCCGACAACGGCCGCCAAACGCTCTATCCCAAACACCTCTGATATCAATCGGTGGGTTGCCGAGACATTGTCTCGAATTGCGATCTGTGGAAAGTCTGGTCCGGCAAAGGGTGGGGGTGTATTACTGGGAGACGATGAGAATCCATTCGAGAACTGGTCCGTCGCGATGACGAAATAGTTGGTCGGATCGAAGGCCTTTCCTGGACCGATTAGGTAGTCGTAGCCGTGATGGTCCCCCGAGTACCACGACGGCAGCAGAACGGCGTTCGACTTTGACGTATTTAGGGTCCCGTGCGTTACGTAGTTAAGCTTGGCATCCGGCAGTGCGACGCCGCTTTCGAGTTGAAAGTTTCCCAGCGAGAACTCACGATGCTCTTCCGCCGTCTCCACACGTGACAGGATAAGTGAAAATACAACTCCAAACATAGCGGCGAGAGTTCGCACAGTCATGAGGCGTTATTAGTCCCGAAAGTTTATGAATTGCAGAGGGAGGCTGATGTCAGCCTCCTTAAGAAGCGTTATGACTTCTTGTAGTTCGTCTCGTTTTTTTCCAGATACGCGAAGTTGGTCGCCTTGTATTGCCACTTGTACTTTACGTTTTGTCTGCTTCACCATTTTTACTATTCGTCTCGCGAGTTCAGTATCGATCCCCTGGCGGATACGAATAACTTGCCACGCGTTGCTAACGTTTTGTTGCGGTGTCTCGCGTTCTAGACAGCCAACGTTGACTTTGCGTCGTGTCAGTCGGACCACGAGGATGTCGTACATCTGGTCAAGTTGAAACTCGTTGGGCGCATGCATTGTGACCTGTCCATCTTCACACTCAAAGCGTGCGTTCGTGCCCTTAAAGTCAAAACGAGTGTCCACCTCACGTGACGCCTGGTTGACGGCATTGAGCACCTCGTTGTTGTTAACTTGTGAAACGACGTCGAAAGATGGCACCTTGAACGGCCTTTCTCCCAAAGCTAAGGTGCGAGCGTGGCCGATAGCACCACATTTACAGTTGGACTTAGCGACTAGAAGATTTCTACGGGTTGTACCGTCTAATAATACAGATGACGGTCTTTTGGTGACGCGACAAGATTTTGTCACGTCCATTTAGCTTATATGATGAGGCTGGGCGAAAGACGCATATAGAATCGTGGTACTCCGTAAGCCCGTTGCATGAAATGTCGGGGACAACTTGCGGTGTGGGATCGACATGCTGTGGACAAGTAAGAACTTAGGCG
>CAZDQD010000161.1:0-5433 GCA_964507425.1 uncultured Vicinamibacteraceae bacterium | reverse complement strand
AAGATATTGCCCTTACAACTAACGGAGTCCTCCTCACGGAACATGCCGATGCGCTCAAGCATGCTGGCCTGCACCGACTGACCGTCAGTCTTGACAGTTTACGTAACGACCGGTTTCGTGACCTAACCCGCTTTGACTGCCTGAGCACAGTATTAGATGGCATAGAAGCAGCTCGTGCCGCAGATTTCAAAAACATTAAACTCGATACGGTCGTTATACGTGGCGTCAATGACGACGAACTAATTGATCTACTCAACTTCGCAGATACGAAGCAGGCCGAACTCCGGTTTATCGAGTACATGGATGTCGGCGGTGCTACACGCTGGTCGACAAAAAATGTAATGCCACGGACCGAGATGCTGCACGTCATCGAAAAAGAGCTCGGCCCTGTCGCTCCGATCATGGAAACATCGTCCGCCCCGGCGGACCGATTTCAACTAAAGAGCGGTCAGACATTCGGCATCATATCCTCAACGACTGAACCATTTTGCCATTCTTGCGATCGTAGTCGACTGACGGCCGACGGACTGTGGTACCTGTGCCTCTACGCAAACATCGGAACAGACCTTCGAACCGCTCTTCGAAACGGAGCGTCGACCGACCATCTAAGTAACCTGATCGACTCTATCTGGAAAAATCGTACCGACCGTGGTGCCGAACTCAGACTCACGACAAATGATCGCCAACCGCTCATTCCTATTGAAACACTACAAAAAGAACCACATTTAGAAATGCATACAAGAGGCGGTTAGCTGGCCGACCACAATAGACGTTAATGATCCAGTTCCATTAAAAAAGGCCGCAAGGAACGAATCCTCACGGCCTCTATCAAATCGCACCAACACCAACAGGCTAATTCACACCGACGGGCTTATCCTGTTTCTTACTCCCAATTCCTTGAATTTCCACCATTGCCGGAGCCTCTTCCTTTAACACATGCTGCCGATAGAGCGTCGCCATCTGCTCGTGGTAGGCAGCATCTTTTTGTTCTGCGGCTCCATCTTGCCCCACATCGCCGTCACCGTTCTTAGCTGCCGCCCGTGCTGCTAACTTCTCCTGCCTCGCATTTTTCACAATGCCTTGATCGTCAAGGTCCGTCTGCGCACCAGCTGCAACGGCCTCGGGATCCAACACAAGCGAGTGCGCCTTAGAACTGAGGTTGACATCCTTACCCCCAGCGATAATTTCATGACGACCGTGTTCATCGTACCATTTGGTCAACGTCGCCGTCATGTGCATCTTTTCGATGATGTTTCTCCAACCCACGCCCGTATTGTAGGCACAAAAGGATATTTCTCCCTCTTGTGTGGCGTAAGGAATAATGCACCTCTCCGTACGACGAAAGTCATAATTAAACAAATCTTGGAACCACATTCCCGCGACAAAGAGAAAGTTCCATCGATCAGACCGACGTTTAGCGATATCACCTTGCGTTCGTTCACCAGACACACTGCCATAGTCGTGACCAGTTGCACCGAAAGTTTTATCGAATTTTTTCATCAAGTCTGACAATTTAAAATGAGTGGGAGCCTTGAAAGGATCATAATTTCGCATCAAGGCTAGCGCCATACCGATTACCGATCGAGTCCGACCACCAGCCGCGTCGTTTACTTTTGCTATGTCCTTAGCTAAACGCTCACCTTTAACGAAAGCCGTAAACGGAACGGCTTCCTTTGTTTCCTTGTCAATCATTACGGCCATTCCGATACCACAGTTGGGGTGGCAACCGCAGTTAAGCTGTCCCCAATTCTCTTCTGGTCCGTGCACAAGATCAGCCCAATCCGTGAAAGTGCCCATGAAAGAAATCGGAAACCAGTCGCGAGCTGGTTCACCGATACCGGTCTGGTCTTTAACATCGTGCGCAAGGTGGGAAAGCGTGTAGCGCTGGGCCTCACGACGTTCATCCGTTATTTCCTCATCCCGACCGGTAAAGGAAACAGGTTGGAAAGAAAGAAAACTAATTGTCTTGGGATTATCTAGTGCAAACTGCACCACCCGACCCACTTGTTCGTTATTAATCCCATTCACAATAGTAATGACGGGAACAATATCGACCCCGGCCTTGTGTAAGTTCTCAATTGCACGAAGCTTTACATCAAACAAATTACCGACCAACCGATGTGAGTTAGCGGCATTCCCAATGCCGTCAAACTGCAGGTAGGCGTATCGGAGACCCGCATCGGCAGCCGCGCGAGCAAAATCAACGCTCTTGGCAAATTCAATTCCATTAGTCGCAGCCTGAACGCTGTTGTAACCCACTTTTCTGGCATAGCGGACGGCATCCAAGAAGTAGGGGGACATCGTGGGTTCACCGCCAGAAAATTGTACCGACATCTGCCGCTTGGGCTTAATTGAAATCGCATTATCGAGCAGTGTCTTAATGTCATCCCAGGATAGTTCGTGCACAAAACCAACTTGGTTGGCATCCATGAAACACGGGTCGCACATCATGTTGCAGCGATTTGTCAGGTCAATCGTGAGAACTGAACCTCGACCATACTTAATGGTGCTACTCCCATGATTGTGAAGTTTTTCATCATTGTGCGCACGAATATCGCTACCAGGAAACGAATCTTCTAGATGTTGAAAAAACTCCGTGTCGATGGCCATCACGTCTTCAAAATGACCATGGGTCGGACAATCCTTGACCATTAATATCTTGCCATCTCGCTCAACAATTTGAGCCTTAATCTCACCCACCTTCTCGTTGAGCAAAATCTTGTAATCCTTTTTCCCATCGAGTATTTCTTGGCGAGCCTCTCGTACGCATGTCGGACACAACGAATCGGTCTCACGAGGCCAACCCAACGGTGGCTTCACCTTTTCATCGGACTTCAACAACGGCTTATCTGACCAATTGGGTGTAAATGACGGCTTTTCCGTTATTGAGTTGTACTTATCGTAAAAAAACCACGCACCATTGGCGGCAACCGACAGTCCTTTTTCAACGTACTTAATTGGCTTATGCATTAGCATTCCGTCTCCCAACGGACACGCGGCGAACCGAATCGACTTAGATGCCTAAACGGCCCCACGACAACTCTTACGTAACTGATAGCATAGCGATACTTGAGTCAACAAAGTGCAACCATTATCTTAATTGGCAAAAAATAAGTCTTAATGGTCCAAAACCAATGGCGATCTGGCACCAGGATGCCCTCCCCAGGACTCCCTTCACGGCTTGTATTGGCGAATTGTTAAATTGAACCGTCCGGATACGCCGAGCCCTTTAGGTGCCGTACCATCCAAAATACGCGTTACGCCGTGGTACCGAAGGCGGCTCATGCCGCCCATAACGAAAGCATCACCTGAGCGCAATTGAATCGCGATTGTTCTATCCCGGCGTTTCATGCCTCCAATTACAAATCTTGCGGTGGCGCCAATGGACAAAGAAACAATCGGCACACCCATATCAAGCACCTTTTGATCTTCATCTTTATCTTGGTGAAGTCCCATCTTGCCACCTGTGCCATATCGATTAATCAGGCATACATCTGGCTCAATGGTAAAACCAACATGTGCCGCGGCACGGACAGCTGCTTCTCTGAATAGCACTGGAACTGGTGGAACCGTCAGGCCATCCCGATCAGAACGTTTACGTTCGTACTTGTAGGTCATAGCGTTCCAATGACGACCGAGACACAACATGTCGCAATGCATGAAGCCACCCCCCCGGACTTTCGGACGATAGAAGCCAACGGAGCCGCCAGCGAGCGCCAAAATCTCGAAAGCGAACAACCGCTGCTCGTTGTGCGACAAAAACGACGGCGTATAAAACGCGCCCGGAAAAATTTCCACGGCACTCATTCCCGACGATCTCGCTGACGCCCCAACCTCATCACCACGACCCTTCAAGTCATCCGAAGGCCACCAGTCACCCCCGCCTTGAAGCCTCCGCAAGGTAATAGCGAATTAGGCGACTACCGAGTAACACGGCTAACACGGCCGCGTAAACAAGGGGCTCACTATTTTCAAGCTTCACCAACCAAAGAAAATGGACGACGCCGGCAATGGCTACGACATAAATGAGTCGATGCAACAATGACCAGCGTTTGCCAAGTCGTCGAATCCAACCTTGAGTCGAAGTAATTGCCAAAGGCAACATCAGGACAAACCCAACAAACCCCGCTGTTACATACTTACGTTCGGCAACATCCTCAAAAATAGAGGACACATCAAAAAAATGATCAAACACGATATACGTACTGAAATGCAGACTCGCGTAAAAGAACGCAAGAAGACCGACCATTCGACGGTACCGAATTATGGGATTCCAACCGCTGATCCAACGGACCGGCGTCACCGCAAGGGCCACAAGAATGAACCGGAGTGCCCAGTCTCCCGTCCGATGTGTGATGTCTTCAACCGGGTTCACACTTAACCCACCGGTCACACTGTCCCACACAAGCAAACAAAAAGGCATCAGTCCCAACAAAAGAACTAGCCCTTTAGAACTTTGACTCAGTCGCCTTGAAAACATAACAGCGGCCACCACCGGGGTGCCTCAACCCCTCAAACCATGACCCCTGTCCTAGTAATACCGAGCCAGATCCATTCCACTGTACATGTCTGCAACCTGATCGCCATAACCGTTAAATTTTTCGGTGCGTTGCCTAAAAAATTTACCTATTCTCCTCTCACTTCCTTGTGACCACCGTGGGTGATCCACTTCGGGGTTCACATTTGCATAAAACCCGTACTCGTGAGGAATCGCAACGTTCCAAGTGTTCAATGGCTGCTCTTCGACAAACTCAATTTTCACAATCGACTTGATGCTCTTGAACCCATATTTCCATGGGACCACCAACCGAATCGGTGCACCGTTCTGATTCAATAGCGTCTTGCCATATAGGCCGACAGCGAGAATGGCTAGCGGATTCAAGGCTTCATCCATCCGTAATCCTTCTATGTATGGATAGGCGAGATTTCGTGCACGCTGCCCCCGAAACTCTTCCGGACGCATCAAGGTTTCAAACTTGATGTACTTCGCGCGTGACGTTGGTTCAAAACGATTGACCAAGTCGCGGAGCGGAAACCCAACCCAAGGCACAACCATGGACCATGCTTCAACACACCTCAACCGGTATATCCGCTCTTCCAGCTGATGCGGCGAAAGAATATCTTCAAGCGTATAGTTCGCAGCTGGTTTGTTTATGTGACCCTCAACACGCACCGACCATGGCTCCACTGTTAGGTCGTCCGCGTATCGTTTCGGGTCCTCCTTATCGAGTCCAAATTCGTAGAAGTTGTTGTAACTCGTTATTTCTTCGTAACCATTCGTTGCCTCATCCGTGCTGAACTCGCTCGACTTGAGATTGGGGAGGTCCTGCTGTTCCAGAGCAAGTAAGTCACCAAGCGTTCCGGCAACCAACGCCGCGCCGGTGGCCCCAGATGCCTTTCGAATAAAGTCTCGCCTCGTGCGGTAGATCTCTT
>CAZDQD010000160.1:0-17779 GCA_964507425.1 uncultured Vicinamibacteraceae bacterium | reverse complement strand
ACGATTGGGCACATTGACCACGGTAAAACGACGTTGACGGCGGCGATTACGGCGGTGATGGCAAAGAACGATCCGACGAACAGCGTGCGGTCGTTTGATTCAATCGACAATGCTCCGGAGGAACGTGAGCGAGGTATCACGATTGCGACGGCGCACGTGGAATACACCACGCCGAACCGCCACTATGCGCATGTCGATTGTCCGGGGCACGCGGATTACATTAAAAACATGATTACTGGTGCAGCGCAGATGGACGGCGGCATTTTGGTTGTAGCTGCGACAGATGGGCCAATGCCGCAGACGCGAGAACACATTCTATTAGCGCGGCAGGTGGGTGTGCCGCATTTGGTGGTTTTCCTGAATAAGGTTGATGCGGTTGACGATCCAGAGCTTTTAGAGTTGGTTGAGCTTGAAGTACGAGAGTTGCTGAGTTCTTATGATTTTCCGGGGGACGATATTCCTGTGATACAGGGGTCGGCCTTGAAAGCGTTAGAAGGGGACGAAGCAGGACAGAAATCAGTGGAAGATTTGATGGCGGCGGTTGACGATTTTGTGGCACTGCCGGAGCGGGATATTGACAAGCCATTTCTAATGCCGATTGAAGATGTTTTTTCGATTTCGGGGCGTGGCACGGTGGTGACGGGTCGGGTCGAGCGTGGCAAGGTGTTGGTGAGCGAAGAGATAGAGATTGTCGGGTTTACGGAAACGCAAAAGAAGGTAGTTACCGGGGTGGAGATGTTCCGGAAACTACTTGATGCCGGGGAGGCTGGCGACAATATAGGTGTCTTGCTCCGAGGCACGGAAAAGGACGACGTTGAGCGCGGTCAGGTGTTGGCAAAGCCTGGTTCGATTACGCCGCACACAAAGTTTAAGGGCGAGGTGTATATCTTAAATAAAGATGAAGGCGGGCGGCACACACCGTTCTTCAATGGGTATCGGCCTCAGTTTTATCTCCGCACGACGGATGTGACGGGGGTGGCAAATTTGCCGGATGGAGTGGAGATGGTAATGCCTGGTGACAGCGTAAGCATTAGCGTTGAGCTCATTACGCCTGTAGCGTTGGAAAAGGGATTGAGGTTTGCAATACGTGAAGGTGGTCGGACAGTTGGGTCAGGCACGATTACAGAGATCGTTGAATAGGTTAGATAAATGCTTTTTATGCTTGATGGTTCGTTTGTCCGGTTGCGTGTGTGTGTATTTTTTAAGAAGTGAGATCTGAGGTTTAGAGGCACCCAAGAGATGGCAACGTTTAGCGACAAGATACGGATTCGGCTCAAGGCCTATGATCACCGTCTTTTGGATCAATCGACGACGGAAATTGTGGATACGGCTAGGCGTACAGGTGCGCAGCTGGCCGGCCCGGTCCCGCTGCCCACGGATAAGAATAAATGGACGGTGCTGCGGTCTCCCCACGTCGACAAGAAATCCAGAGAGCAATTTGAAATTCGAACACACAAACGGCTGATAGATATTTTTGAGCCTACGCCGCAGACAGTTGATGCGCTAATGAAGTTAGACCTGCCAGCTGGGGTGGACGTTGAAATTAAGGCTTTCGGTAAGGAGCACGGATAGTGGTTAGCGGTATCATCGGCAAAAAGATTGGGATGACGCAAGTTTTTAGCGCCGATGGTGTCGTCAAGCCGGCGACAGTGCTTAAAGCGGGGCCTTGTGTCGTTGTTCAGAGAAAAAATATGGCTAAAGACGGGTATGATGCGGTTCAGCTTGGTCTGGTTGAAGAGGGTCGCGTGAACGTCTCAAAACCAGTAGCGGGACTTTATGCGCGTTCAGCTGTTCCTCCGACAAGAATTAGGCGTGAGTTGCCGTTAGCTGGTGACGATGATGGTCTGGCTGAAGGCGATCAAGTGCTGGCTACGCTCTTTGAAGTCGGTGACCAGGTTGACGTTACAGGTGTGAGTCGGGGTTTTGGATTTCAGGGGGTTATGAAGCGCCATGGATTTAGTGGCGGTCGTGCGACACATGGCTCAATGTTTCACCGTGCACCTGGCTCGATTGGGCAATCGTCCTATCCATCCCGCGTCCTGAAGGGGATGCGTGGGCCTGGTCGGATGGGTGGGGACAGAGTTACCGTTCGCAATCTTCGTGTGGTTGATGTCGATGCAGATAATCACACGGTTGTTGTAACCGGGGCCGTTCCTGGTGCGCCTGACGGCTATCTGGTAATTCGAAGGGCCGTGGCACCGAGGCGTCAAGCTGTTGCACTGGCGATAAAAGAGAAGAAGAAAGGAAAATAACCGGTATCGGTTTTTAAGTTATGACCCTTGATGTAGTCGATCAGCGGAATGAGAAGGTTGACTCTGTAGAGTTGAGCGACGACTTGTTTGATGGTCGTGTGGCTAGGAACCTGATCTGGGAGGCTGTGGTTCATGAGCAGGCGTGCCAGAGGCGGGGTACGCACGCCACTAAAACTCGTGGGTTAGTCAGTGGAACTGGAAAGAAACCATGGCGGCAGAAGGGAACTGGTCGCGCGCGTGTTGGGGAGGCGAGGAATCCTTTGTGGCGCACAGGTGGCACTGTTTTTGGTCCCAAGCCACGAGACTATTCGTACCGCTTGCCTCGAAAGGTTTCACTTGGTGGGCTGCGTGCTGCGCTACAGCAGAAGTTGAATGATGGTGTTGTGACTGCAATCGAAAATCTCTCGGTCGCGGAGCCAAGAACAAGGCTGGCTGTAGAGCTTTTAGGAGAGCTTGGCGTATCTGGTAAGACGTTGATGGTTGATTTGCGTTTAGATGAGAATCTTGTGTTTGCAACGAATAACTTGCCGACAGTTCGTGTCGTTACGTCTGGTCGGGTCACAGCGCGGGATGTTATGAATGCCGATCACATCATTGTTACTAAGGCTTCGGTTGAACATCTTGCGCAGGTGTTGACGCCATGAAACAAACTGAGATAATTCGACGCGCGATAGTTACAGAAAAAACGACCTTATTGCGTGAGTCCGGCCAGATTATTGCATTTGAAGTTGCAAAAGATGCGACGAAGATTGATGTGAAGCGTGCTGTGGAAAATCTACTTGGGGCTAAGGTTGCGGAAGTTCGAACCGTCAGCGTGCATGGGAAAGTAAAACGTCAGGGACAGTTTTTTGGCCGAAGGCCGGACTGGAAAAAGGCTTATGTCCGTCTGAAAGTTGGCGAACAGGTTCCAGATTTCTTGGAAGGCGCCTAAGGGCATCACAATGGCTATTAGAAAATATAAGCCCACATCGGCGGGTCGTCGATTTCAAACCGTTCAGACCTTTGACGAAATCACGGAGACAAAGCCGTATCGTCCTTTGACGAAGCCACTGAAAAAGTCCGGCGGACGCAATAACACCGGAGAGATCACGATGTGGTGGCGTGGGGGGGGGCATAAACGCGCTTATCGTGACATTGATTTTAAGCGTGACAAGTGGGATATCCCGGCGAAGGTGTCCACGATAGAGTATGACCCTAATCGTTCAGCCCGCATTGCGCTTGTCACATATGCGGATGGTGAAAAACGCTACATTTTGCACCCTGTTGGCTTGAAGGTTGGCGATACTGTGGTGGCTGGTGAGAGCGTTGATATCGTCCCAGGTAACACATTGCCATTGAAAAATATGCCGCTTGGGACCCAAGTGCACAACGTCGAGTTGCGTCCAGGGAAGGGTGGGCAGCTGGCCCGCAGTGCTGGCTCTTCGGTGCAGGTTGTCGCAAAAGAAGGAAAGTATGTCACCGTGCGTCTTCCGTCCGGAGAGACACGTCTAATTGCGCCGAAGTGTGTTGCTACTGTTGGTCAAGTCGGTAACGTGGACCACGAAAATGTTCGAGTTGGTAAAGCGGGTCGAACGCGATGGCGGGGTAGAAAACCGCACGTCTGTGGTAACGCCATGAATCCAGTTGATCACCCGTTGGGCGGTGGTGAGGGTCATGCAGCGGGTGGCCGTCATCCAGTTTCGCCCTGGGGCCAGCCGGCGAAGGGCTATAAGACTCGTAAAAAGAAGCCGTCGGATCGCTTCATTTTGTCTCGAAAGAAGAAACGGTAGGGGTGAAAGAGTAGACATGAGTCGATCGCTAAAGAAGGGACCGTTTGTCGATTTACCGTTGCTCGAGAAGATCGAGGTGATGAATCGTAGTGGTGAGAAAAAAGTTGTTAAGACGTGGTCCCGTCGTTCCACAGTGATTCCGGAGATGATTGGTCACACGGTCGCGGTGCACAATGGCAGAAAATTTTTGCCCATTTATGTGACGGAAAACATGGTTGGCCATAAGTTTGGAGAGTTCGCCCCGACCAGGCTATTCCGAGGGCATACCACGAAAAGTGAGAAGGCAGCCTCTGTGTCAAAAGGAGGCCCACGATGATTGAAGGGCGTGCGACAGCTCGCTATGTTCGGGGCTCTGCACAGAAAGCTAGGCTTGTTCTTGACCTTATTAGAGGCAAGGATGTCGATAAGGCGATATCAACACTTCGTTTCGTGCGTAAAGGTGTTGCTAAAGACGTTGAGAAAGTGCTGCGCTCAGCCGTAGCGAATGCGCAGCAGAAGGATGGCGCCGGGGATGATGTCGATCGGTTATACGTCGCTGAGTGTTTTGCCGATCAAGGACCGACGGCCAAGCGCATACGTGCTGCACCAATGGGTAGAGCTTTTAGGATTATGAAACGGACTTCTCATTTAACTGTTGCCGTCGGACAGCGCCAGGAAGTAGGGGGTTTTGTCGAACGTGTAGGAGACATGGAGAATCCCGTTGTTGATGATGGGGCAGTTGAAGGCTCAGGCGTAACTAAAAAACAGACAAAAAAGGCTAGAAAGACAAGCGCGTCAAAGTCAGCGGACGCATAGAGAGTTTAAGTATGGGGCAGAAAGTTCATCCTTATGGATTTCGACTTGGGTACAACAAGACTTGGAGGTCTCGTTGGTACGCGGATCGGGACTACGCGAAACTACTACACGAGGACCTCGTTCTGAAGCGAGAACTTAAAAAGAGATTTTCGCACGCTGGTGTATCAAAAATAGAGATTGAGCGTGCTGCCAATAAACTGAAGCTCGATATCCATACGTCCAGACCAGGAATCATTATTGGCCGGAAAGGAACCGAGGTCGACAAACTTAAGACTGAGATTCAGAAACGTACCAATCGAGAGGTATTTATTAATATCCAGGAAATTCAAAAGCCTGAGCTTGATGCGCAACTGATTAGCGAAAATGTGGCTTTGCAGCTAGAAAAACGCGTGGCGTTTCGACGAGCCATGAGAAAAGCGGTTGAAGCCTCGCTTCGTTTTGGCGCTCGGGGTATTAAGGTGCGCGTGGGTGGGCGTCTTAACGGTGCAGAAATAGCTAGGTCAGAGTGGTACCTGCATGGACAGTTGCCGTTGCAGACCCTGCGTGCGGATATCGATTACGGTTTTGCTCAAGCCAGAACGACTTACGGAGCGATTGGCGTGAAGGTCTGGTTGTACAAAGGTGAACGTCTTGAGCCGCAGGTGGGTAGAGAAGAGGATTATCGTGCTCCCCGTCGTGGTGGACGTGTGTAAGAGAGGGAATACCCTGCCATGTTGATGCCAAAGAAGGTTAAACATCGTAAACAACATCGCGGCCGTATGACAGGAAAAGCATGGCGCGGGTCAACTGTATCGTTTGGGGACTATGGCATGAAGGCACTGGAGCCGTGTTGGATGACTGACCGGCAGATTGAAGCGGCTCGTGTGGCAATGACCAGATTTATCAAACGTGGTGGGAAGATTTGGGTTCGTGTATTTCCAGATAAACCGATAACAAAAAAGCCGCAGGAAGTCCGCATGGGAAAAGGCAAGGGTGCCCCTGAACAGTGGGTCGCAGTCATTCGTCCTGGACGTATCTTGTTTGAGATGGAAGGCGTTAGCGCATCTGACGCGAAGCGCGCGATGGAGTTGGCTGCAGCGAAACTTCCCATTCAGACTCAATTTGCTACTCGTTTTGGTGAGACGGGTGTGTGATGGCGAAGATATCGGAACTACGCGAATTACGTAATGAAGACTTGGAACAGAAACTACTCGAACTTGATGACCAGGTGTTTCGATTGCGCATGCAAAAATCAATGGGACAGACAGAGGCTGCGCATAAGATGGCGGGGCTCCGAAGGGATCGGGCTAGAGCAAAGACGCTTTTGCGTGAACGGCAGCTCGATGCCGTGCCAGTCGAATCAGGGTCGTCCTCGGACGAAGATTAGCGCTTAGGTGAATTGAATGGGTAATCAACGGGAAGTGGTTGGGGTCGTCGTCAAAGATAAGATTGACAAGGGTGTTACGGTGGCCGTGGAGAGACGAGTGCGTCATGACCTGTACGGAAAGATTCGTCGGAGGACGACGACGTTTATGGCTCATGACGAAAAGAACAGTGCGAAAGTCGGCGACCGCGTTGTAATGGTTGAGAGTAGACCTCTGAGTAAGCGAAAGCGGTTCGTTGTTACGCGTGTCATGCAGCAGGCAGAGAATCTTTAGAGGACTGGGAGCGGCAGAGCATGATTCAAATGCAGTCGGTGCTTGACGTGGCGGATAATTCCGGTGCGAGAAAAATTGCTGTCATCAATCCTTTGGGTGGTGCAACTGGTCGCTTCGCCTATCTGGGTGATGTTGTAACGGCTTCCGTCAAAGAGGCAACTCCGGATGCAACTGTTAAGAAGGGGCAGGTCGTAAAGGCAGTTATTGTTCGTACCAGTAAAGAACAGCGGCGACGTGATGGCAGCTATATACGCTTTGATCGCAATGCCGCAGTTTTAATCAACGAACAGAATGAACCCGTTGGCACTCGGGTGTTCGGTCCGGTGGCCCGTGAGCTGCGGGAACGTAAATTTATGAAAATAGTTTCACTGGCTCCAGAAGTGTTGTAGGGAAAGAGTTAACGAATGTCTCGATTGCAGACTCCCGTTCGTAAGAATGACAACGTCGTCGTTGTGGCCGGCAAGGACCGCGGCAAACGAGGACGAGTATTAAAGGTTCATCCAGATCGTAACCGCGTGGTAGTTGAGGGAATCAATTTCATTAAGAAGCATACGCGTCCGAATCCACAGCAGAATGTAAAGGGTGGAATCGTTGAACGTGAGGCTTCGCTGCATGCTTCTAATGTGCAAGTTGTTTGTCCTGAGTGCAGTGAACCAACGAGGATTGGGCGCCAACTGCTTGGCGATGGCCGGAAAATACGAGTGTGTCGAAAGTGCGATGGGGCGGTGGACAAATGAGCCGTCTGCGGGAGCGTTATCAGTCGGATGTCATACCTGAGCTTCGGAAGGAGTTCGGGTACGCCAATGTAATGGCGGTGCCAAAGCTTGACCGTATTGTGGTTAATATGGGCCTCGGGGAAGCAACACAGAACGCGAAGCTTGTTGATGTTGGCACCGAGGAGTTAAAAAAAATTACTGGGCAACAGCCTGTTATTAGAAAGGCTAGAAAGTCGATCGCACAGTTCAAACTTAGGCAGGGAGTGGCGATAGGAACGCAAGTTACTCTGCGTGGGACGCGGATGTACGATTTTTTGGATCGTCTTGTCTCGATTGCTTTGCCCCGCGTCCGAGATTTTCGTGGTGTGTCACCGAAGGGCTTTGATGGGCGTGGCAACTACACCATGGGTCTAAAGGATCAGTTGATTTTTCTTGAAATTGATTACATGCAGGTTGATCACTCGCGTGGGATGAACATTTCCGTTGTGACCACTGCAAATACCGATGAAGAAGGACGGCGCCTACTGCAACTGATGGGTATGCCGTTTCGTAAGAACTGAGGCGGTGACGAGATATGGCAACAACAGCAAAAATTGTTAAAGAGGAGAAGCCACCGAAGTTTAAAGTGCGACTTCGAAATCGTTGTAAATTATGCGGTCGACCACGTGGGTTTTTACGTAAGTTTGCGTTGTGTCGCCTTTGTTTTCGAAAGCTAGCTCTTGAGGGTGAGATTGCTGGCGTGACCAAAAGTAGCTGGTAGGTGAGACCAAACAATTATGGCTGATCAAATTGCCGATATGCTGACTAGGATTCGGAACGCAACAAGAGGTGGACATCGCCGTGTCGATGTTCCTTCCTCTCGTCTGAAATCTGACATCGCGCGTATTCTTCAGAGTGAAGGTTACATTGGTGGCTTTAAGCAGGTAGAACTTAAGAATCCGAGAGGCGAGCATCCGTTACGAATGTTGCGGATCTATCTTAAGTACGGTCCACGCGGTGAACGCGTGTTGTCGGGCCTAGAGCGTGTCAGTAGACCAGGTCGACGAGTGTTTTACGGACGAGACAAGGCGCCGCCTGTCTTGGCTGGACTTGGAACGAGTATATTGACGACGTCTCGTGGTGTGATGAGTGGCCGAGAAGCTGAAAAAGCAGGCGTCGGTGGCGAGGTTTTGTGTAACGTTTGGTAATTCTTGGAAGGTTTGAAGAGGCAAGGAAGAGATGTCACGCGTAGGTAAAAGACCGATACCGATACCGAATGGGGTTAAGGTTTCCATTGGTTCAGATGCTGTCGGCGTTGAGGGCCCCAAGGGGAAGTTGGAGCAAGTGGTGCCACCTGGCGTGCGATTTGAAGAGGTTGATGGGCAACTGTTGGTAAAACCTGTTCGCGAGGACGACCTGTCTTTAGGCAAGTTCCATGGTTTAGCAAGGAGCCTAGTGGCTAATGCTGTCCATGGTGTTAGTCACGGTTTCAAGAAAGAACTGGACATCGTAGGTATAGGGTACCGAGCCGAGGTGACTGGAAAACAAGTTGTGTTTTCACTAGGGTATTCGCATCTTATCCATTTCGACATTCCAATTGGAATAGAGATTACTGTCGATAAGCAAAATCACATAACGGTTAGTGGGATAGACCGTCAGCAGGTTGGTCAAGTGGCTGCAAATATCCGGTTGCTTCGAAAACCTGATCCGTACAAGCAAAAAGGTGTTCGGTATACCGGTGAAATATTGAAGAAGAAAGTTGGAAAGACTGGTGCCTAGAGGTAAGGCGTAGTTCGATGAAAGTTAAGACGAAGAAAGACCGGCGTACGCGTATCAGGTTGCGGCAGCGACAGCGGGTCGCCGGAACAGCTGATCGTCCGCGGCTTGCCGTGACGCGTAGTTTGGCCCACATATCTGCTCAAGTGATTGATGATATGGCAGGTCGGACTATAGCTTCGGCATCGAGTGTGGAGGCTAGCATTCGGGGAAAATTTGAAGATGGTGCTAGAGGTGGTAACAAAGCAGGTGCGGTGGTCATAGGTACAGTTGTTGCGGAACGTGCTCTTAAGGAGGGTGTCAAGCAGGTTGTATTTGACCGGGGCGGTTTTTTGTACCACGGGCGAGTGCGGTCCGTAGCTGAGGCTGCTAGAGAAGCGGGTTTAAAGTTTTAGGTGTGAGAATTTATGCGTGAATCACGTTCGAAGATCGATCCAACTCTTCTTGACTTAAAGGACACGGTTGTGTCGATAAACCGTGTTACTAAGGTGGTGAAGGGCGGTAAGAATCTCAGCTTCAGTGCTCTAGTTGTTGTTGGTGATGGTTTGGGGCACTGTGGTTTTGCGATTGGAAAGGCGAAGGAAGTTCCGTCGGCGATAAAAAAAGGAATTGAGGCCGCTAAGAAAGAATTAATACTTGTCCCGATGCAATCGACGTCCATTCCCCATGCAATATTGGGGCGATTTGGTGCCGGACGCGTACTCTTAAAGCCTGCGCCAGAGGGAACAGGGATTATTGCTGGTGGTGCTGTTCGGGCGGTTATAGAAATGGTTGGAATTCACGACATACTGACGAAATCGCTTGGTTCGGATAACCCCCACAACGTCGTGCGGGCTACTTTTGCTGGATTGGCGAGTTTGAAGGACCCAGCGAAGGTTGCAAGGCTCCGTGGGCGAGAAGTAGAGGAACTTACCGGTTAGTGTGCTGGCACTAACGGGAGCGAGGAATTGATGAGACCACGGGCAAAAAGAAACGACGGAGCACGTAGGCTACGCGTCAGGCTTGTCAAAAGCTGGATCGGCTACGAAGAACGTCAAGAAAAAATTGTGCGCGGACTCGGTCTTCGTCGGATTGGGCACACGGTCGACGTTGTTGACAATGCTTCAATTAGAGGGATGATTCGAGCCGTCAAACACTTGGTAACAAGTTCTGAGATCTAGGTTTACGGAATGTCTACGGAAAAAATTGCAACGGATCTAAGCACGCTAAAGCCGCCGCTAGGAGCTAAGCGCGCCGCTAAGCGCGTTGGCAGAGGGCAAGGGTCAGGCACGGGTGTTACTGCTGGTCGAGGAGATAAAGGACAGCAGTCCCGGTCGGGTTATTCAAGAAAGCGTGGCTTTGAAGGTGGACAAATGCCGATCCATCGGCGTCTGCCCAAGCGAGGCTTCCACAATATATTTCGTGTCTCTTACGAGGCAATTAATCTTGACACGCTTTCTGAACGGTTTTCGGAGGGTTCGGTAGTAACACCAGACCTCCTGCGAGAACAAGGGCTTGTTAGCCGAACGGCGTTGGTGAAGATACTTGCTAGGGGCAGTATGACCAAAAAGTTGACGGTCAAAGCGCACGGTTTTAGCAAGAAGGCTGCGGAACAGATCCTGGCGACGGGTGGACAAGTTGAGGTTGTGGCTCGGCGTGAATCGAAGAAAGCTGCTGAATGATTGACAACGTTAAAAACATCTTTGCGATTCCTGATCTACGTAAGCGTGTGCTGTTTACGTTGGGAATTCTTGGTGTCTACCGTGTCGGTAGTGCGATTCCGACGCCGGGGGTAAATACCGAGGCGTTGCAGTTGCTTGTTGAGCAAGCCGGGAACACTATGTTTGGTCTTTACAACATGTTTTCCGGCGGAAACTTGGCGCAGGCGACTATCTTCGCGTTGGGGATTATGCCCTACATTAGCGCGTCAATTATCTTGCAGTTGTTAACTGTGGTCTGGCCGTATCTCGAGCGGTTGTCTAAGGAAGGCGAGCTTGGCCGTCGGAAAATCACTCAGTACACTCGGTACGGAACTATCGGACTGTGCATTGTGCAATCAATGGCGATTGCAATTTTTCTTGAGCGGCAAACAAATGTTGGCGGGCTGCCGCTTGTCTATGAGCCGGGACTTTCGTTTAGGTTGATGACGGTGCTTACCCTAACAACTGGGACGGCTTTCATTATGTGGTTGGGCGAGCAAATTACTGAGCGCGGTATCGGGAATGGAATGTCGCTAATTATTTTTGCGGGCATCGTGGTCGGTTTCCCGACGGCTGTGCTTACGACCGTGGAGCAAATGCGGAGCGGGGCCATCGGGCTCTTTACTTTAATAGCGCTTGTTTTGGTCATGGTAGCGGTGATAGGTGCGGTTGTGTTTATTGAGAGAGGTCACCGTCGCGTAGTTGTGCAATACGCCAAACGAGTGGTCGGACGTAGGATGTACGGAGGTTCTAGCACTCATATACCGCTTAAGGTGAACACTGGAGGAGTTATACCAGTCATCTTCGCGTCCTCGATTATAGCGATGCCGGCGACTGCAGCTACGGCTTTTCCTGTCGGTGGTTGGCTGCAATCGATTACAGATCAATTGCAAAATGGAATGCCCTTCTATTACCTCCTATTCATAGGCGGAATTATCTTTTTTGCGTATTTCTATACCGCGATTATTTTTAATCCTGATGATGTTGCGGAAAATATGAGGAAGCACGGTGGGTTTATACCTGGGATTAGACCCGGCAAGCGCACGGCCGAGCATATTGACACTATCTTGACTCGAATCACCTTTGTTGGGGCGATCTATTTAGCTCTTGTTGCGGTTATGCCCGATTTGATGATCACTGGGTTTCGCGCTGATGCCGTTCCGGTTATCGGAGATTCGCTCGATGCTATGTTGCCAGGGTTTATAACGAACGGCCTTGGTGTGACTTTTTATTTCGGGGGAACTTCCTTGCTGATCATAGTCGGTGTTTCGATGGACACTGTTCAGCAAGTTGAGTCCCAGTTAATCATGCGTCATTACGATGGTTTTATGAAAAAGACGCGTATCAAAGGTCGTCGCGGCTAGATGTTGGATGAGCATGTTCTATGGGGCTAAATCTTGTGATGTTGGGACCGCCGGGTGCAGGTAAGGGAACTCAGGCCAGCCGTTTGGCTAAGTCACACGGAATCCCACACATCTCAACGGGTGATATTTTGAGGGAAGCGGTTCAAAGGGAAACGGAACTTGGTAGACAGGCGAAAGCTATTATGGATAGCGGCCAACTGGTCAGCGATGAGATTGTAATTGGGATTGTCCGTGAACGCTTGGGACGCAACGATGCGGATAGCGGTTTCTTGCTTGATGGGTTTCCGCGTACTGTGAATCAGGCCGAGGCGCTTGATGGACTGCTTGAGGGCCGGGATCCACTTATTGTGGTTGATCTTCATGTCGAGGATGAAGAGTTGGTGCGCCGACTCTCGATGAGACGCGTATGTGGTTCTTGTGGTGCGATATTCGGTGTGTTGCAAGGTCAGGAGCTTGTATGTTGCGAGTCTTGTGGAGGATCGCTGGAACAGCGGAGTGACGATCAAGAAGTCGTTGTGCGGGAGCGTCTCTCGGTATACCGACGTAAGACTCGGCCACTTGTTGATTTTTACAGAGGACGACCGACGTTTTGCTCTGTTGACGGGGCGCAATCTGAAGCGGTGGTGGCTGCGTCTATAGCTACTGCGGTTGATGAGACTGATGCAAAAAAAAATGTTGCTGCAGAACGGACGACGGCATGATTGTGCGTAAGACGCCATCTGAGGTGCGCCGAATGCGTTTTGCTAACGCACTTGTTGCAAAGGTGTTAGCCGACGTAAGAAAGATGGTAGAAGACGGTGTTACTACTAAGGACCTTGATTGTTTTGCGGAAAAGCTTGTGGTCGAGGGTGGCGGTGTGCCGGCGTTCAAAGGCTACAATGGGTACCCTGCCACATTGTGTACTTCCGTCAACGAGGAGGTTGTTCACGGCATTCCGTCTGAACGTGTGCTTCGTGAGGGTGATGTTGTATCGATCGATCTGGGGGTGGTTTTGGATGGTTTCTACGGAGACCATGCTGTGACGGTGCCGGTAGGGACTATCGACGGAGATGCGACGACTTTGCTGCGCGTTACGGAGGAAGCCTTAAACCTTGCGATAGCCAAAGCCCAGCCTGGAGGGTATGTGTCCGATCTTGGACATGCTGTCCAGAGACATGTGGAGTCGCACGGTTATTCCGTAGTTCGTGAGTTTGTCGGACATGGGATTGGTAAAAATCTCCATGAAGAACCTCAGGTGCCAAACTATGGGGAGCCCGGCCGAGGGCCGCAACTCTTGTCTGGGATGGTATTGGCGATCGAACCGATGGTTAATCTTGGGTCTGCCGAGGTTCAGGTGCTCGATGACGGGTGGACAGCGGTAACCCGAGATGGTCGGCTATCTGCCCATTTTGAACACTCGGTCGCTATCAGTGAAGAGGGGCCGTTGGTGCTAAGTCGGCCTATAGATTTTGAGGATTTCGATTCATCGCCATCTGGCTCTGATGAAATGGGTCTTTTTAACACAGGTCGTCTTTGATTAGAGGAAATATGAAAGTAAGAGCGTCTGTGAAACGAATGTGCAGTAAGTGCAAGGTGGTCCGGCGGCGTGGTGTCGTCAGGGTGATCTGTTCGAATCCTAAACATAAGCAGAGGCAAGGGTAGTCAGATGGCAAGGATTTCAGGTGTCGACCTTCCGAGAGCTAAGCGTGTCGAGATCGGTCTGACCTACATATTTGGTATCGGGTCCCACCGTTCGGGTCTCATACTCGAGGCGTCTGGTGTTAACCCGGATACTCGAGTTAAGGACTTGACTGAGGATGAGGTTCGTAAGATCAACCTGGTTATAGAAGAGCAAGGACGGGTGGAAGGAGACCTTCGCAAGGAGATTTCCATGAACATAAAGCGCCTAATGGAAGTTGGCAGTTATCGCGGCCTTCGACATAGGAGAAATCTTCCGGTACGGGGGCAGCGAACCAATACAAATGCACGAACACGGAAGGGCCCTAAAAAGGGTGCGGTTGCAAGGAAGAAGACGACGTAGGTAGTAGCTATGGCAAAGATTGAAAATGTTGAGAGTGGGTTGCCGGCTGGGAAACCGAAACGACGAAAGAAGTCGTTTAAGAAGCGGGGTGAAAAGCGTGTTGTGCACCACGGGATCGTGCACATTCAAGCCTCGTTTAATAATACGATCATTACTATTACTGACGGTGATGGTGCGGTATTGTCTTGGTCTAGTGCCGGTGGCATTGGTTTTAAGGGGTCTCGGAAAGGCACGCCTTTCGCTGCGACACAAGCAGCTGTTGCTGCAGGACAAGGAGCCAAAGTTTTTGGTGTGCGTTCAGTTGAAGTCAAGGTGAAGGGGCCAGGCGCAGGACGAGAATCGGCAATCAGAGCTCTGCAGACGTCGGTCGGAATGGACATCAAATCTATCCGCGACGTTACTCCAATTCCTCACAATGGCTGCAGGCCGCCAAAGAAGCGCCGTGTCTGATTGGAAACATCAATTTAATTTTATTGAGGGGGCGTAGAGAGAATGGCACGTTACGTCGGTCCGGTATGTCGGTTATGCCGACGGGAAGGGATGAAGCTCTTTCTGAAGGGAGAGCGTTGTTACGGTGAAAAGTGCGCGATCGAGCGGCGCAATGTACCACCAGGACAACATGGGAAGGGGCGTAAGGCAAAGTTACAGGGATACGGCCTGCAGCTTAGGGAAAAACAGCGTGTGAAACGCATGTATGGCGTTCTTGAGCGGCAATTCCGCCGTTATTTCAAGGAGGCCGATCGCCGCAAAGGTATTACTGGTGAGACGTTGTTGCAGTTGCTTGAGAGTCGATTAGATAATGTTGTCTATAGACTGGGATTTGCGACGTCCCGTTCTCAGGCTCGTCAACTCGTTAGACATGGTCATTTTTTGGTAAATGGTCGACGCGCAGATATCCCGTCGTTCTCCTTGCGTGCCGGTGATCAAGTGAGTGTGAAGGCGAAGAGTGTGAAGAACGCCTCGATCCAATATGCGATGGAGGAAGTTAAAGGGCGTGGGATTCCAGAGTGGTTGGAGTTAGATGTGGATGAACGTGCTGGACGGTACACGGCGGTACCCACGAAGGAGCAGCTGAACCTTCCTGTTCAGGAGCAGCTTATCGTGGAGCTTTACTCGAAATAAGGGAGTCGGGGCGCTGGTTTAATATCTGGCGCCTAGCCTCTGAAAGGATTGAACTCGATGTTGTGGAAAGGTTTTCAGCGGCCAAAAGTTCTTGAGTTTGAGCGAGACTCGCTGACGGAACAGTTCGGACGTTTTCACGCACAGCCGTTTGAGCGAGGCTTTGGAACGACCATAGGGAATGCTCTTCGTCGCGTTCTGCTCTCGTCCATCGAAGGTGCCGCAGTAACTGCAGTCAAGATTGATGGTGTGTTACATGAGTTTTCACCAATTGACGGTGTTGTTGAAGATGCGACTGACATCATACTCAACTTGAAGCAGATTCCATTCAAAATACATACAGACAGCGCCAAAACGTTGACCGTTAAAGTGGGAAAATCAGGAGCGGTTACGGCCGGAGATATCGAGTGTGATGGCGATGTCGAGATACTCGACCCCGACGTGCACATTGCAACAGTTGCAGAAGGGGGTAACCTTGAAATGGAGCTTCGTGTTAAGCGAGGTCGGGGCTACGTTTCTGCGGATAGGAATTTTGAAGAAGAACTTGGTGTCGGCTGGATCCCTGTCGATTCCGTGCATTCACCAATCAAGAAAGTGAATTATCTTGTTGAGGCGGCTCGTCTTGGTCAAACAACAGACTATGACAAATTGACCATTGATGTCTGGACGGACGGGACTGTCAGTGCGCGGGATGCCGTATCTCTAAGCGCGAAGCTTGTGCGTGATCACTTGAATATTTTCGTCAATATCGACGATGAAATCGAACCTTTACCTGAACCTGAGGAAGAGGAACCAGCAACTGTTGAGAACGAGCACCTTGATAAGAGTGTCGAGGAGTTGGAGTTGTCCGTTCGTTCGTATAACTGTCTTAAGAATGCCAATATTCAGACAATTCGTGAGTTAGTACAGAAGAGTGAGTCTGAGATGTTGCGCACCAAAAATTTTGGGCGTAAATCCTTGAATGAGATAAAGGAAATACTTCTTTCCATGGGGTTGAATCTCGGGATGCGCCTTGACGAACCGGTGGTTGAAATGCCACCGGTGGTGGAATAGAAGAATTATGCGTCATCGAGTCGCACACCGTAAGCTCGGCCGTGTAACGGAGCATCGTCTTGCCCTGCTTCGCAATCAAGCGGAGGCGCTGCTTCGACACGAGCGGATTAATACAACTCTTGCTAAGGCAAAGGAACTTCGACCGTTTGTGGAGCGCCTAATAACGGTCGCAAAGCGTGGCTTGGCTGATGGTGATGGCGGTGACCGCGCGCTCAATGCAAGACGTCTTGTTCGTCGAGACCTTGCTAATCGTGAAATTGTGATCAAACTTTTCGATACTATTGCACCAAGGTTTCAAGATAGGCCTGGCGGTTACACACGTTTGTTGCGAGTGGGTCGACGGCAGGGTGATGATGCTGAGGTTGCTCAGGTCGAACTTGTGGGCAGCGAATACGATCCGACTCTGGATGTCGACGCATCTTCTGAAAATGGTGAAGAGGCCACTTCGACCGGTGGTGAAGGCGGCGGTGGACGTCTCCGACAAGCGGCTCGCCGGATTCGTGATTCTGGTAAAGCAGATAGCGGGCCACCTTCGCAATCCAAGCGCGACTCCGGTACCAGCAAGGCTCAGCCGAAGCGGACGAGAAAAAAAGTTTAGCTATAAGACAGAGCTACTCATCGTCTGGCTGTTCCTCGCCTCGTTCCGCCTTCGCCTCAGCTATTATTTTCTGGTGTAGGTGAGAAGGGACCTCTTCGTAGTGTGAGAATTCCATATGGTAGGATCCTCTTCCGCCCGTTGCTGAAGTGAGTTGTTGCTCGTAGGTCAACATTTCCGCCATTGGGACTTGCGCTTTAATCAACGTGGAAGGCCCTCGAGTTTCCATCCCACCTATTTTCCCACGTCGTCCATTTAGATCACCCATTAAATCACCAGCGAAGTCGCTAGGGGCGTATATTTCTACGTTCATAACGGGCTCAAGAAGTGTTGGTTTCGCTTTCGACATAGCGTCTCGGAACGCGAGGCGACCCGCCATTTTGAAAGACATTTCATTTGAGTCGACAGAATGGAACTGTCCATCGTGGAGTGTGACCTTGAAATCTACCATTGGGTAACCGGCCAAGAAGCCTTTTACTCGTGCTTCTTGAATACCTTTTTCCACGGCAGGAATAAATTGACGAGGAATTGAGCCGCCGAAAATCTCGTTTGCAAAGGCAAAATCCTCGCCACTCGATAGTGGTTCAACACGAATTTTGCAGTCACCGAATTGTCCATGACCGCCAGATTGTTTTTTATGTCGTCCATGGGCTTCGGTGGAGGCGGTGATCGTTTCCCGATAGGCGATCCTTGGAAGTTTAAGATTCACCTCAACTCCAAATCGACGTTTTAATTTTGCGACCGTAACTTCGATATGTAGTTGGCCTTGCCCAGAAAGAAGTAACTGTTGGGTTTGCGGGTCACGGCCATACAGAATGGTTGGATCCTCTTCTTCGAGTCTTTGTAGCGCGCCACTAATTTT
Source organism: uncultured Vicinamibacteraceae bacterium (assembly GCA_964507425.1). GTDB lineage: Bacteria > Acidobacteriota > Vicinamibacteria > Vicinamibacterales > UBA8438 > DTWD01. The sequence continues at coordinate 163 of CAZDQD010000160.1, read as the reverse complement.
TTCTTCGTCTCCACGACTTTTGGGTTCGATCGCGTAAGACAATACGGGTTCTGAAAAATTAATGGGCTTGAACTTTATCGTACTTGTCTTGTCAGCTAGTGTGTCACTGGTTTGTGTGTCTTTCAATTTGGCGACTGACCCGAGGTCTCCAGCGCGTATTTCG
>CAZDQD010000159.1:0-3854 GCA_964507425.1 uncultured Vicinamibacteraceae bacterium | reverse complement strand
CATCGCGGGCAGACCTCTATCACGCTCAGACACAATGGGCTTAACCACCGGCCACGGAATAGACGCTGAAGTCCACAAAACGCCGGCATCGTGCTCCGGCGAATACTCAGTCGTAACGTTATAGACAAGAAGTGCCGTTTGCGAGAGCGTAAGAAACCCATGGGCAAGACCTGCTGGAATATAGAGGCTGTTCGCCTTGTCCTCACTTAACTCAATCAAGATATGTTGTAAGAATGTCGGCGACCCTCGTCGAAGGTCAACAACGGTATCAAGGACACTCCCGCTGGGACAATACACGAGCTTGTCATGGTCGTGGGGAGGAACCTGGAAATGCAACCCTCGCAAAACATTCTGATTCGAAACTGAGTAGTACTGTTCTCTAAAATTATGTGACAGGTGATTATTCTTGAACACCTCGGCATGCACAGTTTTTACAAACCGACCACGCGCAGCCTCTCGGACGTTTGATACCAACTCGACACATCCCGGGATCACCGTGTCTCGTTGACTAAACACATCAGTCCTCAAACAAGCGTGTGAACCCGTCCTTAAGAGCGACGCTGGGCTCCCAACCTGGGACAGGATAGCCTGCCGACCAGGGAACCATCACCTCACGTTCGCGGTAGGGACGCGCCCCAAATCGAACATTTAACGTTCGACCTGATGACTCTTCCATCACGGCCACAATCTCTCGCAAAGAAACCGGCTGTCCGCTCGATACAGAAAAACATTCCGTGCCAGAAACCAGTCCGTCACAGTGCCGCTGTGCCGCGGCAACAAACGCCGAGGACACGTCGTCGACATGCACCAAGTCAATCAGCTGATCGCCAGGTGACATTTCTAGAGGATGGCCGTCGCGTGCCGCTCTTACCAGTAATGGCACCAACTTGGCCCTCTCATCCTCCGGGCCATAAGTATCGAAAAGTCGCAGGTGTGTCACTGACAGCCTGTGGGCGTCCTCATAATAAAGTGCAATGTCCTCAAAAGCCTGCTTCGTCGCCGCATACAAGTTTACCGGCCGATATGTAGACTGGCCAAAGTATTGCCACGAGGTTGAAGCGGAAACAATGTGCGATACCCCCACTGTTTGCATCGCTTCAAGCAATTGCACCCCAAACCGTATATTGCTGGTAATTAGTGGCTCGATATCGTCGTGCGAGTGACGAACAACGAAATTAGACGCCAAATGCACAACACACTCGGGTGCAGCACGTTCAAAAATCTCCACCAGCTGGAGAGTTGTTCCAGTGTGTACATGCACGTCGATTGCCTCACGGTCCAACCTGGCAAGATCAAACGCTGAGTCTTCTCGTACGACGATCGACACTCGATTGCCGCGATCCACCAGAGAACGGACCAAGTGTCGCCCTAGAAACCCCGTAGCCCCTGTCACCAGCAGTTTCATATTGATAACGGCGGAGTCGTCATGTTGCTTACGATTTCACCAAGCGTCAAGGCACGTAGCACATCAGGCGTGCTTCCAGCATAAAACGCCTTGTACCACTCCGCAGAGCGATCAAGTGCAGTAGCGACATCTACCCGTGGCGCCCATCCTAATTCAACGCGCGCCTTGTCCGTATTCAGTCGCAAAACTTCCTGCTCATGAGGCTCATCTCTGTTTTCATCATTTTGCAGACTTGCTTGGCCACCCCATGCTGACGTGAATGCGTCAGCCACCTTTAAGACTGACCATCCTGTCGAATCCAACGGACCGAAGTTCCAAGCACCCGAATAAGCCCGCCCATTCTCTACCAGCGCACGGGCTATCGAGAGATAGCCCGACAGCGAGTCAACAACATACTGCCACGGGCGTAACGCACTTGGGTTTCTGATGCTAAGCACCTCACCACTACTAAACGCTCGCGCTGCGTCAGGAATCAGACGATCCGCTCCCCAGTCTCCGCCGCCGATCACGTTGCCGGCGCGCACAGTTGCGACTGCGACTCCGTGTGTGTCGTGCTTCGCCTCATTAAAAAACGAAGAACGGTATGCTGAGGTAACTAGTTCCGCACATGCCTTTGAAACACTGTAAGGATCGTACCCACCGAGTCGATCACTTTCAACAAATGGCCGCGCCAAACCTTGGTTGTCATAGCATTTATCACTGGTACAAATGACGATCGCGCGACAATCACTTAAATTGCGACAGGCCTCCAACACATTTGCTGTACCTTGAATATTTACCTGTAATGTGGATAAAGGATCCGCATACGACACTCGCACGATCGGCTGAGCAGCCAAGTGGAAAACCACTTCCGGAGTAAATTTCTGGACCGTCCTGTCCACCGCCGTACGGTCACAAATATCACCGGTTGTGTCATGGCACAACTCCTCACCAGCAACTGCATCAAACATATTTGGCGAACTCGGTCGGTCAAGAGACAAGCCTGCTACGTCAGCGCCAAGATGATGCAACCAGGCCGTTAGCCATGTACCTTTAAACCCACTATGGCCGGTAACTAACACGCGACGGTGGTTCCAGAACTCGCGGTCCGGCGCAAACAGTCCCCCACCAACTTGTTGGGTTATGCCCAAAGCTTCCACTGAGCCTTTCCACTCATCCACAACGAATCCAAGTAACGTTTGTCGCGCAGAGTGTCCATCGGATGCCAAAAGCCAGAATGCCGAAATGCTCTCAGTTGACCCGTTTCGGCTAGCGTTTTCATGGGCGCCTGCTCCCAGACCGTGGCGTCATTCTCAATCAAGTCCAGGACAGACCGTTCCAGAACAAAAAAGCCACCATTGATTTGTGTGTCGACTGTGTCCATCTTTTCGGCCATCGCAGTCACGCAATCACCATCAAGGGCCAGCGCGCCAAAACGCCCTGGAGGGGCAACGGCTGAAACAGTCGCAGTTTTTCCGTGATTCGCATGAAATTTCAGGAGAGCAGGAATATCAATATCGGCAAGACCGTCACCATACGTAAAACAGAAACTCTCCTCATCTAAATAAGGAGCGATCCGCTTTAACCGACCTCCCGTCTGCGTTTGCTCACCGGTGTCAACCAGAGTAACTTTCCAAGGTTCTGTTCGCTGCTGATGCACCTCCGTCAGCCCAGTCTGCATGTCAAACGTTATGTCACTCGCATGTAGACGGTAATCCTGAAAAAAATTCCGAATCACAGAGCCCTTGTGACCCAAGCAGACCACAAAATCAGTCAATCCGTAATGCCCGTAAATTTTCATGATGTGCCAGAGAATTGGTCGCTCTCCAACCTGTACCATAGGCTTCGGTAAATGGTCAGTCTCCTCACCCAAGCGAGTCCCTAGCCCCCCAGCCAGAATCACAACTTTCATGGCAGTAATGTCCGAATCATGGAACCAAAAGTTTCAACCATGTACTGTCTCTCGTCAGGGCCAATCCCCGGCCAAACACCAACCCAAAAAGTGTTTTCCATTATCTCATCCGTAGTCGCCAAACCACCCACGACTCGATAATTGACGTCCTTGAACGCTGGCTGTCGTGTCAGGTTTCCACCAAAGAGTAACCGCGTCCCGACCCTATGATCTTCCAGATACGTCACGACTTCTCGCCGATTTAAAGGGCTACCCTGACGGAGCGTAAGCGGAAAACCAAACCAACTTGGTTCGGAGTTCTCCATTGCTTCCGGAAACACAAAATGTTCCTCAAAACCTTCCGCCTGGAGTCCTGCTTTGAGCCCATCAAAATTCTCTCTGCGCCGTGCAACAAAGCCAGGAAGCTTCTCTAACTGTCCAACACCAATCGCCGCCTGCATATCCGTAGGCTTAAGGTTATATCCAAGATGGGAATAGATATATTTATGGTCGTATCCGTGCGGAAGATCACCTAATTGCCAATCAAATCTCTGCCCACACGTATTTTCCACACCAGGT
>CAZDQD010000158.1:0-8452 GCA_964507425.1 uncultured Vicinamibacteraceae bacterium | reverse complement strand
CGCAGCCGCCAGCGTTTGCGGATCTTCCGGCGAGCGGGACGGCGGTTGCCGTGCCCGTGTTGGTTGGGCGGGAAGCGGTGGCCGTCGTCTACGCGGATGACGGCGGGCGACCAGACGCCTCGGAGCCAACCGAGTGGGTGCAGGTTGTGGAATTACTAGTACGCCATGCCGCTGCTCGTCTCGAGGCACTGACGGCTGCGCATCTGAGTAGTCTTGCAAACGAAGTGTTACCGCTCGAGCTAGATGCGCCTGATCCCGAACCTGCTCGGGATATGGCAGGTGAGGCGTCGGTGGCAGCAGAGAGCGAGCCCGTGCCAGTGGTCGACAAGCCGGCCCCAGTCGCACAACCACCAAGAGTCGCGTCGTCATCTCCACCGGAGGTATCGACGGTCGTAACGTCGCCAGCGCCACCAAAACCAGCCGGTGTGGCACCGTCCGCCTCACCGAAGCCGACGGTTTCGACGTCACCCACCGTGCCGGTATGGGGATCGCGATTAGTGCTGTGGTTATTGAACGCGGCGTTGTTCTTTATGGTGGCCCTGTATCCGTCGTATCAGATGTCGACGTTTGCGCCCGACCGGACCGTACATGTGACCTTTGCTGGTGCGGTGGTGGCGCTGTTGGTGTTGTTCGCGATCAGCTCAAAGGCGTTCTTTCGAAAGACATAGACGCGCGGACTGTGCGCTGGATGACACTGTGCGCAGGGGCGCGTGCGTTTACAGGCCGTTCAGTGTCGGAATGCGTAACCGTTGTCCGATTTGGATGACCGTACGCTGTCCCAGACTATTGGCGTTTTGGATTGCGCGTACGCTGGTGCCGTAGCGGTCTGCAATGGCGCCGAGTGTGTCTCCACTGACAACCTGATAGGTGACGAACGTGGGTCTTGGTGCTTCGGGGCGGATCTGTAGGCGGGTCCCCGGCGTCAACGTTTCTGTCCAGAAAAGTCGGTTGTCCCGAATAATGCGCCACGGCGTCGAATTCATTGCTCGGGCAATCATTTCGAGTGTGTCCCCAGCCTCTACGGTGTAGTCGTCGTATCGTCCTTCCCAGGCTAACGGGATACGGAGGCGTTGTCCGGCGGGTAATGTTTGCAGGTGCCACAGTTTGTTCTGTGCCCGCATTTCATTGCGATCCACTTCTAAGACAAATGCGAGATGCAAATAGTTGTCGCCTTGTCGGGCACGGTATTCGAGATGCGTCTCTCCTGCTGGAACGAGAAGGTCGGTGCGTGGCTCCGGCGGATGGGCAATGAATTGGCCGACACGCAATGCACGCGTCGCGAGAAACGGGTTATGCATGCGGAGTTGCACGATCGAGATGCCCGTCCGTTCAGCGATTGATGACCAGGAGTCACCTTCGCGAATCGGTTCAAGTTGCATGGTTTCGGCGTGGTGGCGTACCGAGTCTCCATATAACTTCAACACGTTGCGATATGCACCGACGGACAACACATATTGGAGGGTTTCGAGTGGGGGACGGCCACTTCGTACCCGTCCAGGCCCACCATTGTAGGCGGCAACGGCATAATCTTCGCGCCTAAACTGCCGGACCATTTGACTGATGTATTTGATACCGGCTTCGATGTTGGTGTCGACACGAAGCCCGCGGAAGGTGGCCGGCATCACTTGGAAGTAGCCACCGGCACCCGCGATCGATGTGAGGTTGGGGTTGCCACCAGATTCCTGAATCAGCACGGCTCGTGCGAGGTCAATGTCAACCTCATATTGGTCGGTGTACCGGCGCACCTCGTCTTCAATCGTCATCGATTTGCGATACATCCCCAGGAATTGCGGTGAAAAGTCGTCCAGCGGGAGTAACGAGGATCGGGACGTGTCTGATTGTGCTGACTCGACCACAGCAGCTGCAAGTACTTCGGCCTTGGGTGCGGATGGTGTATCTCGGAGTGTCGTGAGTGACATCACGACAGCGATGACGAGACCGAGCAAGCCAATGAGACGCATATGCAGTTTGATTCTGGATTAAACCACAGGTTGGCCTGCGTCGCGAACAGGAAACGGTATGAGGCGACCAACTTTCTATAATGGGGGCTATGGCGGACTTTACTGGTGCGACGCGGACGGCCCACTTTACGGAGTCGGTCATCCGCGAGATGACGCGATTGTCGAATCAACATGGCGGACTCAATCTGTCACAGGGGTTTCCTGATTTCCCTGCTCCGGCTGTGGTGAAGGAGGCTGCGTGCGCGGCCATCCAAGATGACATCAATCAGTATGCGGTAACGTGGGGCGCACCCGTAATGCGGCAGGCAGTGGCTGACGCGTTTACCGGGCGATACGGCGTGTCCGTTGACCCAGACCAGCAGGTCACCGTGTGCTGTGGTGCGACGGAGGCCATGATGTCGACCATGCTCGCCACCATCAATCCTGGGGATGAGGTTGTCGTGTTCGAACCGTTTTACGAAAACTATGGACCTGATGCTTTGTTATCCGGGGCGGTGCCGCGTTACGTCACGCTACACGAACCAGACTGGACCTTCGATCCGGACGATCTCGGCGCGGTGTTTTCAAACCGAACGAAGGCCATCATTATCAATTCTCCAAATAACCCGACGGGTAAAGTGTTTTCGCGTGATGAGCTTGAGGTGATTGCACGGTTGTGTCAGCAGTGGGGAGTGCTGGCGATTACCGATGAAATCTATGAGCACATCATTTATGACCAGGTGGAGCATATTCCGATGGCGTCAGTTGATGGGATGGCGGACCGGACCATCACCATCAACAGTTTGTCGAAGACGTATAGTGTGACGGGATGGCGCGTTGGATGGGCGATTGCGCCTCCGTCGTTGGCGGATGCGATTCGGAAAGTGCATGATTTTTTGACTGTAGGGGCGGCTGCGCCGCTGCAGCAAGCAGGCGCGGTGGCACTTGCTTCACCGGAGTCGTATTACATTGAGTTGGCGAGGTCGTACCAGCGTCGGCGTGACATGCTGTTGGATATTCTTGAGCGCCATGGCTTTGTGTGCTATCACCCGCGTGGTGCGTACTACATCATGACTGACATTGCGCATTTCGGAGCGACGGATGATGTTGCCTTCGCGCGTCAGTTGATTACTGATGTTGGAGTGGCATCAGTACCGGGCAGCAGTTTCTACCACGAACCGACTCTCGGAAATACCAAAGTCCGGTTTTGTTTTTGTAAGCGTGACGAAACTCTTCTGGAGGCGGACACGCGGCTCGGGACCCTCCCGACGGTAAACTTCCGTTCGTCGAGGCCGCGGTAAGAGCCACTGCACTATTGCCGAGCCCGTCGGCATCGTACTGACAAACGCATTTAGAAACGAAACGTTCCGGATGCATAAAAGCCAGCAAGTTTGAGGTCACCCGCGTCGCGGTCAATGAGATAGTTGAAATCGACGGAGCGGTAGCCCAGATTAATGCCGACCATGCGTGACAAGTTAAGGGTTGCGTAGACATCGAGGTCGACATACTGTCCACGGTAATCAGTGCTGATATCACCGGGGAGTCTCTCTGTGAGATCGCCGGGCAGTTTAAATGCTGTAAATTCAACGGTCAGCGGTGTGAAGCGAGTTGGGTAGACACGCAGGATGGCACCGAGGGCTGGAATCGGGGCTTGGGCACGGACGTATTCGTCAGCGTCGTCGCTGGTCAGACGTGCTGCGAGTCGCGTGTATTTGGCTTCGAGCAGTATGCCGAAATACCCCCGTTGGCGAGACACGATGTCGTATTCATATCCAAACCGCCAGGCATCCCATTGGAACGTTGATGCGACTGGGATGTTGGCGTCGTATTGGATTCCCTGAAACACGAGCGGACGCGCGAGCACGCTCTGTTGCGTATATTCGATGGGGACGAGTGACACGCGCAGTTTATGTTTGCGGGCCAGTTTGAACGTGAGACGAAAGTCCGGATGCGATGTTCGTGTCAGGCCAAGATCATTGCCGAAGTGAATATCGCTGCCAGGGATACCGAACTGTTCGCTCGAGGCCACAATGACAGGGATGGGGTCCCAAAGTCCGGCGGTGAGTTCCACGGTATAGTCTTCGCCGACGCTTGGACCTGTCCATAAAGATTCCTCGATAGACCACAGATATTCAGGTTCTTGCGCAGAGACCTTCTCAGTTGCTCCACAGAGGAGTGCGCTGAATAGAACGACTACTGTGATGGCACGTTCTGCGGACCATGCCATGACCGTACGCGTCTTGATGCGTGGATGCTCGACGCGAGATCGGCGTGAACGAGTGCTACGACTGTTGGGTTTCATGCGGTGTCCCTTTGAGGGCGTTCCAGCGTCTGTCCGACAACTGGTATTATCAGAGATTGGTTTCTGCGAGAGTTTCAAAACTATTCCCTTACTTTTTTCGGTATCGCCTTCAATTTGCTGTGGGTGCAGTGTTTCTTGTCGGCACCACGGCTATCCAACTGTTGGCTCCCTGGGTACTCAAACTTGCGATCGATAATCTTGCGGTTGAGCCTCAGACGGTCTCGATTTCCAGTCAGCGTGACTCGCTTGGTTTCTACGCGAGCCTGATCGTCGCTATCGCAGTCGCTGGCGGGCTGTGTCGCTTTGCTATGCGGCGGCTTATTATTGGCGCCTCCCGTGAAATTGAACGCGATTTGAGGAACGATTTCTTTGGTCATCTACAACGGTTACCTCTTTCGTATTTTCAAGCCAGTCGTACCGGGGATTTGATGTCGCGTGCCACGAACGACCTCGCGGCTGTTCGCATGATGATGGGGCCGGCCGTTATGTACTCGGCTACAACGTCGATTACCTTTGTCGTTGCGGTGGCAATGATGTTGTCCCTCTCTCCGGTGCTTACGTTCTACGCCTTGTTGCCGCTTCCCGTTGTATCGGTTGTAGTGAAGTGGTTCGGCAGCGCAATTTATCACCGGTCAGAACGTATTCAGGAACAACTGTCCAATTTAAGTGCTGTAGTGCAGGAAGCCTTGGCTGGTGTGCGGGTTGTGCGGGCGTACCGGCGCGAAGGCGTGGAGATGACTCGTTTTCGCGCGTCTAATCAGGAATACGTGACGCGCAGTCTGGCGATGATCCGCTTGCAAGGTGCATTTCATCCCACGCTAAGTCTGTTTCTCGGACTGTCATCTCTCGTGGTTCTGTGGATGGGCAGCCAATATGTCATCAATGGACGTATGACAGTTGGCGAATTCGTCGCATTTAACGCCTATGTGGTGATGCTCGCCTGGCCCATGATTGCCTTTGGCTGGGTAACCAACATGTTGCAACGGGGGATGGCGGCCTGGCAGCGCATGCTCGATGTGCTCGAGGTTGACCCTACGATTCGAGATAGTGCTCGCACTACTCGGCCAAAGGATGGCCGTATTCGTGGCACTGTCGAATTTCGAAACCTGAGCTTTTCGTATAACGGCCGTGAGGTGTTGTCGAATATTTCGGCACGTGTCGAGCCGGGTCAAGTGTTGGCATTGGTCGGCCCAACGGGTTCTGGGAAGTCAACACTCGTTGACTTGGTGCCGAGACTGTTTGATCCGCCACCGGGGACGGTGTTCATTGATGGGATAGATATACGGGATTTACCGCTAGCGACGTTGCGCAGCGCGATCGGTTATGTCGCGCAAGAACCGTTCTTGTTTTCAGACACGGTCCGCGAAAATGTGTTGTTCGGTCTTCGGTCTCACGCGAGGCCGGATGCTGCTGGTGGTGAGTGGAGCGATGCGGACCAGTATCAGGCGGATCAGGCCGTGAGATTGGCTCAACTTCAGGCCGACATAGACGGATTTCCCCAAGGACTTACGACTGCCGTTGGTGAGCGTGGCATCACCTTGTCTGGTGGACAAAAACAACGTGCGGCGCTTGCACGTGCATTGGTGACAGATCCACGAATTTTAATTCTTGACGATGCCTTATCCGCCGTTGACACGCAGACAGAGGAGCAGATTCTAAACGGATTGCGAGAGGTGATGCGCCAACGTACGTCAATTATTGTGTCTCATCGTATCTCGACAGTACGCGACGCCAATGTCATTTTGGTGCTGCGAGAGGGGAGAGTTGCCGAACAGGGAACGCATGCTCAGTTGATAGCCAACAAAGGGCTGTATGCGGAGTTACATCGCAAGCAATTACTAGAAGACGCCCTGGAGGACTCGTGAGCGACCATGACGAGGTGCTAGGGAAAGCGTACGACGCGCGTCTGATGTGGCGTCTATTGGGCTACCTACGGCCGCATATGAAGATGGTGGCTCTCGCGTTGTGTGCCATTGTTGGCTATTCGCTGCTCCAACTGGCACAGCCCTATCTTACGAAGCTCGCCATTGATGACCACATTAGGACCGGTACGCTCGAAGGACTTGATGATATCGCCTTGGTATTTGTCGTCGTGTTGGTTGGCTCCTTCGTGTTCGAGTACTTGCAGACCTACACGATGCAGCTAATGGGGCAGCGCATCATGTTTGACCTTCGTCTGGAGATATACCGTCATCTCCAGCGTTTGGACCTTCGGTTTTATGACAAGAGCCCTGTTGGTCGCCTGATGACGCGTGTCACGACAGACGTCGAAACACTTAACGACCTGTTTGCGTCTGGCGTTATCTCTGTGTTTCGCGATGTCTTTATGTTGCTGGGCATTATGGTGGTTTTATTGGTGCTGGATTGGCGCTTAGCGCTGACTGCATTTTCTGTATTGCCATTAATTGCCTGGGTGACGCACTGGTTTCGTCAGAATGCGCGTGATTCGTATCGCCAGGTGCGCGGATGGATTGCCAGAATTAATGGTTTCTTGCAGGAAAACATTACGGGTATGGCGACAGTGCAAGTGTATGGTCGCGAGCGACAGAACTTTGACCAATTTGATCAGATCAACAGCCGTCACCGCGATGCGCATGTCGACTCGATTTTTTACTACGCGACGTTTTATCCAGCGATTGAATTGATTGGGGCATTAGCAACGGCGTTGTTGCTTTGGTACGGCGGCGGCCGTGTCGTTCAAGGAACTGTTGAACTCGGCGCGCTGGTGGCGTTTTTGCAATACGCGCAACGATTTTTTAAACCGATTAGCGATTTATCTGAGAAATTTAATGTCATGCAGTCTGCGATGGCGTCTTCAGAGCGGATTTTTGACTTGCTCGATACGCCCGTTGCTATCACTTCTCCGTCGGAACTGGTGAGAAAACAGCCGAGAGACCGCGGGCATATTCGCTTTGAAAACGTGTCATTTGCGTACCAGGACGACGACTATGTCCTACGGAACGTTACCTTCGAGGTCGCACCAGGTGAACGGATCGGTGTGGTTGGCGCGACAGGTGCAGGGAAGACAACGCTGATTAATCTGCTGATGCGGTTCTATGACGTTAACAGCGGACGGATCACTATCGATGGTGTCGATATTCGCGAGATGTCACTGGTCGATTTGCGGAAGCAGTTTGGTCTTGTCCTTCAAGACGTCTATCTGTTCTCAGGTAGCGTCAGAGACAATATTCGTCTTGGTCACGAGGATATTGACGATACTGATGTTTATACCGCCGCTGCGAGTGTCCATGCTGACCGTTTTATCGAGCAGTTGCCGGAAGGTTTTGATGCTGTAGTCTTGGAACGTGGTGCAACGTTGTCGGTAGGGCAGCGGCAGTTACTGTCTTTTGCGCGCGCCCTGGCCTTTAAGCCAGAGGTGCTCGTACTCGACGAAGCAACCTCGAGTGTCGACACAGAAACCGAGCGCGTGATTCAAGAGGCGTTACAAGTTCTGATGAAAGGTCGCACAACGATTGCCATTGCACATCGGCTTTCAACTGTCCAAGGCATGGATAAGATTTTGGTGTTTCACAAAGGTGAGCTCCGCGAAGTTGGGGACCATCAGACGCTCTTGAGCCGGCGAGGTTTGTATCACACGCTGTATCAATTGCAGTATCGAGAACAGGAACGAGTGCTTGAAACCGTGACGACACGAATAGGGTCGTAGCCGATTGGGCGACAACTGGCATGTGTTCTCTTTGTGAGCGCTGTCATACGCGGGCGGGTGCAGCTTACGGGATTGTTTTCGTCCTCAACGAGGGGTTTTCGGCTTGGAGAAATGTTCAAAGCCACTTGGCATCGGCACGTCCGTGCCATTTCGATGAAGCACAACGGTTTGCTCTTTTGTTATGACACCGATAGGCGTGATCGCAATATTTCCCACTTGTTTCGCAACGTGTGACAGGCGGCCACGGAACGAGGGCGGTGCGGTAAACAAAAGCTCATAATCGTCGCCTCCCATCAGAGCTTCCGTCAGCGGGTCGACACCGACTGACTGGAACCACTGAACCATTTGTGGATGTAGTGGCAGCGCGTCGGCGTTGACGCGTGCGCCGACGTGACTGGCGATGGTCACTTGCTGGAGGGCATCGGCGAGACCGTCGCTGAGGTCGATACAGGCTCGAGCGGCACGGTTTCGGCCGAGCGCCATGCCGAGTCTAACTCGTGGGTCGGGTCGACGATATTGTTGGTGACATCTGTCCATATTGAT
>CAZDQD010000157.1:0-7010 GCA_964507425.1 uncultured Vicinamibacteraceae bacterium | reverse complement strand
AGGCACGCAAGAGTAAGAGTAAAAGGTAAAAGAACCCGAGACAAGGTAGAGTAGATGGGACGCCACGCATAAACAAAGGGGAACAGAGGCCCCAAAGTTTGTATAAGCGAGTAAAGAGGGGGACAACAGTATGGAGGGAATTTTGGGGGGCCATCGTGCAGAAGAGAGAGCTGCGAAGGCCGGCACGAGATAAAACACAGGAGCCAAAAGCGTGCAGTCTTGTTCATAAACAATTGCTCGAGTAATTCTGTTGCGAACTTAATCGATCGGTTCCCTAGTGGGCACATTTCTTCTAAGAACATGACCAATCAGGCCGCGTACCTACTTGTCTGCCTCGCCATTCTGTCGACGGCCGGATGTACTCGGAACTCGACCGGGGTGTCGGCCGACACGGTTTACCTCAACGCCACCGTTATCACCATGAACGGCGACGAAACGGCACAGGCTGTTGCCGTTCGTGGCGAAAACATCATCGCCGTTGGTACAGACAAAAATATTAGTCGCCTCATCGATACGGACACGCACGTGGTTAATCTGGGTGGCAAAACTATGTTGCCCGGTTTTTATGCAGCGCACGACCATTTTCCTGGCTCCGGGAGTGTCGCGGTGACCTCAGTCGACTTAAATAGTCCTCCTATCGGACAAGTCTCAACTATGGAGGAGTTGATTTCGGCATTACGAGAGCGTGCATCCACCACGCCAGCCGGCGAATGGATCCGAGGCAGTGGATACGACGACACCCTTTTGGCCGAACAACGTCATCCCACCCGTGAGGATCTCGACGCTGCATCAAGTGAACACCCTATTTTCATTGCGCACACATCTGGACATCTTGGCGTCGCGAATAGTCTCGCACTGGAACTTGCTGAGATAACCTCATCAACCCCAGACCCTCCCGGCGGAGTAATACAACGCGACCGAAATACGGGTGAGCTCAATGGTGTGTTCGAAGAAAGCGGCGGTTTAGTCAGCCGACTCATTCCGCCACCGACACGTGAACAGCAGCTCGACGCCTTGCGTTGGGCCGTTCAAGATTATGTAGAAGATGGCGTCACGACTGCTGTAATCGCTGGCGGAAACAGTCGAAGCTTAACGAATCTTCGCCTAGCACGTGATGAAGGTATTCTCGCTTTTCGCATTATTACAATGATGTCACGCAGCAACCCGGGTGAACCGAGTCCCGTAGAAGCTGCTGGATTAGGGTCACATTTCGGTGACCACTGGTTGAAGGTCGGCGCCATCAAAATTGTGCAGGATGGATCGAATCAGGGCTACACGGGTTATTTCACCGACCCCTATCACACGCCATTCAACGGCGACGCCGACTATCGCGGCTATCCGCGCCGAAGTCGCGACGATCTCACGACCATGGTGAAATCATTGCACCGTGAGGGTTATCAAATCGCAATCCATGCGAACGGAGATGCTGCAATCGACGACGTCATCCACGCGTTCCGAGAAGCGCAAGAAACGCATCCTCGTCCGGATGCACGACACCGCATTGAGCACTGTCAGATGGTACGGCCAGACCAGTTAGACGCCATCGCGGAACTTGGCCTGTCGCCATCGTTCTTCGTGGGCCACGTATTTTACTGGGGAGACCGACATCGGGATATCTTCATGGGACCAGATCGTGCAGCTGGCATCAGCGCACTGAACTCGGCGGCTGACCGCGGTATTCGCTTCACAGTACATGACGACACACCCGTTACACCGGTTAACCCGCTTCAACTTGTGTGGGTATCCGTCAATCGATTCACGAGGTCTGGCGAGATCCTTGGCCCTGACGAACGAGTCTCGCCCCTTCAAGCACTACGAGCTATTACGATCGACGCCGCCTGGCAAAACTTTGAAGAAGCCTCGAAAGGTTCGATCGAACAAGGAAAACTCGCCGACCTGGTAATTCTGTCGGCTAATCCCTTAACAGTGGCACCCGACGCCATTGTCGACATTCAAGTGCTCGAAACTATCGTAGGTGGTAGGTCGGTGTTCGTCCGGAATTGATTAACGTTTACAACCCTGTCTCACATCAGCAAAAACGTACTAGTTGAAAATAGCCTGTACGGAATCCACCAAGATCTCCACGGCCTGATCAATCTGCTCCTCGCTAATGACAATCGGTGGTGCAAGTAAAAAGTTGTCAGCTTTTACGCGAGTAATAAGGCCTTTTCGTCTGGCTTCGGCGTGCAAGCGGAGACCGATTTGTGCATCACTAGAAAACGGTTGCTTCATCGCCTTGTCTTCAACAAATTCGACAGCACACATCAGGCCCTTGCCTCGGATATCACCAACGTGCGGGTGATGCGGTAGTGCTTCTCGCAGAACGTGAAGCAAATATCGACCTTTCGTCTCGGCCTGCTCTGGGAAAGCTTCATCTTTGATAATTTGGAGCGTGCGCAACGCGACTGCGCATCCAACGGGATGCGCACTGTAAGTGTAAGCATGCATCCACGCTTGACCAGCATCACGTAACGTCTGGCCAATGCGGTCGCTGATCCCAATACCGCCGAACGGAAAATATCCAGACGTGATCGCCTTCGCGAATTGCACGATGTCGGGCTGAACACCCCAGTGGTCCAACGCAAAAAGCTTTCCGGTCCGACCGAACCCCGTGATCACCTCATCCGCAACAAGCAAGACGTCATGCTGAGTGCAAATCTCACGTATCCGTTTGAAGTAGTCATCCTGGGGTACGATAACTCCACCGGCACCTTGGACAGGCTCGGCGATAAACATGGCGACAGTATCCGCACCCTCCTTCAGGATGGCCTGCTCTAACTCATTTGCTGCGGCGACACCTTGTGATACACCTGGTTCACCCTCATACCGATACGGGTAGGGAGAGGGAATGTGAATAAACCCAGGAACTCTAGGCTCAAACAAAGGCCAGTAGGTCGACAGCCCAGTCGCACTCATGGCTGCCATCGTCACACCGTGGTATCCATCGATACGAGAAATAACCTTCGTCTTGTGAGGCTTTCCGCGTAACTTCCAATAGGCCCGCGACATCTTAATGCTGCTTTCGGTGGCCTCTGCTCCACCACTCGTAAAAAAGAATTGATTAATCGACGAGTAACAAATATGCGCAAGTTGTTCCGCAAGCTCGATCGCGGGCAAGTTTGAACTTCCGCTATATCCGGAGGCGTACGCCAACGTCGACGCTTGGTTCCGCATCGCCTCAGCCAATTCACTCCGGCCGTGACCAGCCGTCACGTTCCAGAGACCGGCCAATCCATCAATAAATTGTTGGCCATCTGCGTCGGTCAGTGTCGCACCGTGGCCCTCAACCCAAATATTCGCGTGAGCCTGAAGGTCCTGGTTGTGGAGGGGGTGAATGAGGTGCGCGATATCACGATCGCGGCAGGCTGCATTACTCGTTCCAGCGGTACTGGACATATCGATAATCCTTTCGCGTGGCAGAATAGCACGCGCGTGTTTGCACGAAAGGCGTTAGCTGAGGTATCTCAAGCTGACTATACGTTTTCACGGGGTCGAGCCCTGCCAAGTATGAGTCGGTCGAGAGCTTCGGTGGATATCGACGAGTAACGTCGAGCCTGCACACACCAAAACGTGAAACCGAGCACAACCCAAATACCGAGTGCTATCCATGATGGCGTAGCCATAAACGCTGGCATGCCTGGCACGCAAAGCAAAAAGAGACACCCCAAGGCAAGGCCGGCCCCAGCGATGAATAGCCTGCGGTCCCACATCGTGACCTGGATAAGTCTTGATCGGGCTACGACATACGCCGCTACACATGTATACGCATAACCTAGCGCCGTGCCAACAGCTGACATATCAACGACCCAGGTAAGAACCTGTCGTCCAAACCACGGAGCAAGCAACGATAAAACCGCAGTAAATACAATGGCATGCGTCGGCGTGTTATGCACCGGATGGACGTACGAAAACCAACTTGGAAGCAACCGCGCGCGAGCCATACTAAAAACCAAACGGCTCGTCGCCATGTAAAACCCGTTAATTCCGGTAGCCACGGCCGCAACAACGGCGACCGTCAGACATGACAGCCCTACCGAACCAAGACTCATTCTAACCGTCGTACCTGTGGCCCACACTTGGTGGCTTTCAACAAGTTCTCTCCAGGGCATGACGGACGACGTCGCAAGAATCACGGTTACGTACATCGCCGCACCAGCCGCGATCGACAAAGTCATCAGTGCTAGCCCGCGCCCGGGTGAAAACTTAAACTCCTCGGCGGCTTGGGGCAACGTATCGAAGCCCACATAGAGAAATGGCGTTATCGCCACGATCGCTAAGACTGCCTCGATTGGCGACCGATCAGGAGCAAACATTGGCTGCCAATTCGAAAACGACGTCGCAGGAGCAAATGACGTACCCACTCCAATCACAACAACGCCGATGACAAGCAACCCCGTGAGCAGCACCTGCAGACCGCCAACTTGACGCACCCCTCGATAGTGCACCCACCCGACAATGATGATCGCAGCGGAGGCAAGCATGACCTCACCTGCATAGACACCAAAACCAGCCACACTGTACAGATAGCCTCGAGAGAACACCTCCGGCGCCAAAAAACGACCAAGGACACCAAGAGCCGTGGCATTAAGTGGAACAACGCTGAGATAGCCGAGGATCAAAAACCAGCCGCAGAGAAAAGCGTGATGGCGGCCAGCGATGTGATACGCGTATGCAAATTCAGCACCCGCAACAGGAAAGAGGCGAACCATTGCACCGTAACTACGCGCTATAACGAGCATCGCAAGACCGCCAATGACCACGCCGCTGCTGGCACCGATCGGACCAGCAGTCGCCAATAAATCTCCTGATAGAACAAAGCATGCGAATCCGATAATGCAGCCCAGCGCGAGCGCGCCTACATGCACAGGTCGAAGAACAGCCTTAAGCTTCGGACGATCAGTCATAGACTCGAAAATAAAACGCGCAAACGAACTGAGTCCAAGATCAGCCGTTCGCCCCAAAAACACTTATCGCGAATTCCGGCGGTCGAACTTAATCGACCTAGCCCAGAGCACCTTCTAGATATTGCCTAAATGCTTCTGGTTCATAGATTAAACGTTCAACTTCCATTGAAGGCACTCGAAACAGTGGCGTGTGCCGTGTGATATACCGCGACACAAAGGGCGGGCCACCATCGGCCTCATCAGGACCAGGAGCACCTACAAAATCAGCATATCGTTCAATCTTTCCGTCAATTTCACACTCGTTCCCGATGATCCACAAACGGCCAAGTTTGTATCGCTCTTTTGCTGCAATATCAGCCACGGCTGACCATGTCGTACCCGTACGATTACCCGTGAACGCAAAATAGTCAGGCCGCCTGCCAAGATACTTCTCAAGCAATTCATCATTGGTCTCCATCTCGGCACGCAGCACCTCACCAGTAGGATCCATAAGCGATAGTTCAGATAAATTTGGATGGGTGTGGGTGTGAGCGCCGATAGTCCAACCAGACGTCATCAGATTATGAATCTGATCCCAAGTGGCACACACTGACTGTCCGACCTGATTTTGCTCACTTCCACAGACGGACTCAAAGTATCCCGTGTTAACGAACAAATTCCCCGTAAAGCCATGCTCCTGCATTAGGGGAAACATGTCCCGAAACACACTGCCGACGGGGTGGTCCACATCGATCATCAGCGGCCGCTCCGGCAAGGGGCCGGAGCCCGTTAACCATAGATAGAGTTGATCATAATTAATCGTACTGAAACCGAGTTCGCTAGCAATCTGCAAGTAACGTTCAAATCGGTCCCGTGTAAGACGGTCGGTTATCCCGTGGCACATCGTGATCGGAATCTTTACATCTACCGGCAAAGCTACTTGACCCAGACTCGAACCAACCACAACAGTCGGCAATGTGGCCGCGCCAGCCACACCGAGTACACCCGAAGTCAAGAATCGACGCCGGCTCCATATCATCTCAGTTGACATGCAACGCTCCTTAACGCACTCGTCCAATTTAGGCGCACGGTGCCTACCATGACGTACTATCCTTGGTAACCGTTATGACCCAGCTGTACAAGCGTACCGTCTGGGTCACTAAAGTACAGCTGGTCACCGCCTGTGGTACGCGCATCAGGGTTTCGATTAACCCGTGCCTTATAACCAACCTCATCAAATCGCTCTTTGACCCGGTCTGCCTCAAAATCGTCAACACCAATACAAAAGTGATGAACGCGACCGGGGTCAGGTATGTCGTAGACGCCGAGGAAACCATCCGAAAGCCCCATGTTGATTCCGCCGTTCGGAGGTCGACTGACCACCTCAAGACCCAACAATGACTGGTAAAACTCCGCTGACGCCTCAACATCAGACACAGCAAGTGAAACATGATTAATCGTGCGCCCCTGAGCCACTTGACCGACCGACTGCGCTACCGACACCCGAGGCGCCGCTGCC
Source organism: uncultured Vicinamibacteraceae bacterium (assembly GCA_964507425.1). GTDB lineage: Bacteria > Acidobacteriota > Vicinamibacteria > Vicinamibacterales > UBA8438 > DTWD01. Next base: position 608 of record CAZDQD010000157.1, on the reverse strand, counting down.
GTAATCGCTACGAGTGACGTCACCAGCTGTCGACGCGTCAGCTTTCGAGCTTCATATTGTTCAACAAGACCTTCGATCTCTTCAGTCATTGCGCCCTCCGGAACGTGATAGCGGTTCAGAACAAAACAAACGCAAAAGCCCGTTTCAAAAAAAACAAGCATCGATACTTGCAAAATAGAGTGCCGAGAGCGAGAACGAACCCGCACGACCTAAAAGATCAGAGAATGTTAAGTCCCTGCCCTCACCCTCGCCTATTGTCCCATTTCCTGTGACTTCCTGTGTTTCCATAAGGATAGAGCGATAGGGAAAACACGAGGCGTGCACTCGTCAAGCTGTTAGCCCTCAGCGATTGGTTCAACGGGGACGGGGCTAGTGCGGGTGCAGCGTCCGGCCGAAGTCAAACCAAGCACTGATGAGATTTTGTTCATCAACTTATGATGACAGTTTGCCAAATTTGTTAAGCTCATCCGAACTTCCTAAGAGTGGAGAGCCGTCGAGTCCCGGGCGGGCGGCAATGCGGCGTTTCTCTCCGAGTTCGCTCGTCGGATGACCCTCGGACCAGATGACCCCGTGTACACGTTCTTCCATCTGGCCACTCCCCACCCGCC
>CAZDQD010000156.1:0-6700 GCA_964507425.1 uncultured Vicinamibacteraceae bacterium | reverse complement strand
CAGAACGCAACTCAAAGCTTTAGTCAGAACGGCCCTCAGTGCAACTGCTGTGTCGACTAAGAAACAGCCTGCTTTCGGTCGGATCGTAGACCTTCCCGGAGATCACATCGTGGCACTTACAACAACCCACAGTGTCGAGGGAAAACAAATCGTCGAATACCACAATCTAGTCACAGGAGAGGCAATTGTCGGCGCAAACATTTTCAGAGATTTTTTCGTCGGAATTCAAGATATCGTCGGAGGACGATCGGCAACCTACGAAAAAAAACTTGCGAAAGCTCGCGCTATCGTTACGGACGAATTATCAGAATCAGCTCGACAGATGGGCGGAAACGCTATTGTCGGAATAGACATCGACTACGAAGTTATCGGCAAGGGCGGTTCGATGCTGATGGTATCAATCAGTGGTACCGCGGCAACCATCGTGTAGCTCAAACAGTTACCGCGGCCACCCATACGATGTATTAATTCGACACCGGGTCTCGAAAAAGTGTCCGTGTCTGTATCTTCCAACCCGAAGCGCTCTTTACAAACGTATCATCATAATAGCCAGACGCTACCGGGGTCGGTTCCGAACCACTCACGTCATTCACCACCCAGTAAGCGCGCCCCTTGGCACCGTCAGCAGTCGCTACAATAACGAAACTTGAGTTGTAATGCCGACGACCGTTGTCACCTGTCTGGCCTTGATATCGTTCTTCACGACCCTTTCGTAGCGCCGCCTGACCACGCATTTCACTAGATCCGGCTGCAAACACCGCGTCGTCCGCAAACGCCGACAACCACAGATCGGCATCCCGAAAATCGCTGCCTTGGTTGTACAGGCCGTACAGGCGTTCAATCTCTGCGTAGTCTGCTCCGGACAGCTCGGTCGTCGCTCCCCGAGGAGTTTCTAAACCTAGCCATCCAAGACCAACACCCCCGACCAAAACACCAACCAGAAACATCATTGATTTAGTACGCATCACCACTCCTAATTGGTCGCAAAACAATAGAAGTAGCCGTTACCGCCTGTCCCGACCAAATCGTCCTGACTACAACCACGACTTCCGTGCGATGAATTCCACGAGCTATTGCCACCACCGTGTGTATCTGAATGGCCAACTTGAGCGGATCCCGAACCATTGCTGGTCCAGTTGTTACACGTGTGGTCTTCGCCATCTGTAAAGGTCCGTCCATCAGGCTGAGACCCAGTCAAAATGTCATGCTGGTTGGGCGAATCGCCTATTCCGTTAACAACGTTACCTTGCTCCGTCAGAGCAAAATTCTTACCAATGGCATTACCAAGGCGAGCCTGCTCAATGGTGTCGCCATGGAGCCACCCCTGATCAGCCGCCATCTGTCGACCATTGTGTGCGTACCATGGACCATTGCCAATCCGGTCTCTCGCATTCACGGCATTCGCACCCTGGGTACTGAGATACGCACGCCACGTCGAACTCCCTCGCCCAGCAGCGGCTGCCAATGTCTGACAATGCGCATCTGCACCAGCTAATCCACCAAGATTCGCACCATCACCAAGCCCAACACTTGTCACAAAAAATGACATCGGCTCTGCTGGCTGTTGTTCCGCCACCACCGCCTGTGATGCCGCGGCCAACGCAATCACGCCGGCAAATCCAAACGCCAAAAGATGCTGCTTGTTCATGTTATTCCTCCACGTCATGGTTGTTTAAAACAATTTATAGCTTCTTGCATTCCATCAAACTAACAAATATCGCCCAGATATCCAGCACCCCCGCAATACGTTACGTCCTGTAATTGCATCAGAATTCCATCTGGATCAGTGAAATAAAGCTCCGGCGTTCCTTCAGGAGCGCCTCCACGATCAGGCATGCGCATGGTTACATAACATTCCATCGGTCCAGACTGGCCCTGCTGAGGCGTTCTTCGTTGTATACCGTAGGACTCAAGCGTCTGTAAAACTTCTTCGTGTTGAAAATTCTGCATCGTAAGACACGCATGGTGAATCCGCGGCGGCCCTGGCGTCTGGGCGATCGCAAGAAACTGCCGACCAGATCCAACAGACAGTAAAGGCATCGCACCCTGAGAACGAATACTCGGCATGCCAAACAACTCTTGATACCACGCAATCGAGCGCTGCTGGTCGGACGCAAACGCAGTGAAATGATTGATGTCACGGACCGCAATCAACCCCCGCCGCGACGACGGCTCTGGACTTGGACAGCGCTCGCCAAGCACGCCTTCGCCACCACAGTAGGTCGTATCTTGTAGTTGAACCACAACTCCGTCTGGGTCCCCAATGTACAATTCTGGCGTCCCTTCTGGTGCTCCGCCAAAATCAGCACCACGTTGACGAATACGAACCCGCAAGGGCCCACCACTCATCCCAGATTGTTCTGCTGGTTCTACCCCGTGTTGTCCCAAAATCTCTACAAGGGCCGCGTGATCAAATTTATTAACTGTAAGACAGAAATGGTTAATCGATGGTGTCACGTCAGAGCGTCCACCACCGAGTGCCATGAACTGTGGTCCATTGCCAATGCGAAGAATTAGCGTGTTGGCCTGTCGCGCAGCAACCGTCATCCCAAACAGCCCTTGGTAAAACTCAAGCGAGCGGGCAATATCCGTAACACTTAAGGTCATATGGTTCCAGGCTTGAACCGGGATCGGTGCGCCGTTCTGTGCAAAAGCAGACGGCACAAAAGTCGCAGCCGCGACGGACCCCAGAAATGAGCGACGGGTTACCAACGTCTCTTTAGGCATGGGTCATCTTACTCGTAGTACTGCTTAAACAGTCGTCGACGAAGTACAAATTCTCCAACAGGACCGCCCGCAAGCGCTGCCACCCAGCCCAGCACGTAATACATATAGCCAAGGTCCATTAACTCAATAAGGTTGCCATCCATGTCTTTGGCAAAAAAGAACATGTGGCCACGCGGAGAGCGTTCGGGTTTACTCACGCACTCCACCCCCTTACTAACTAAATGGTCGTACCACTTTTGTGTATTCCTCACATTGAAGCAGATATGAGTCAGTCCTACTCGACTCCAGGGCACATCAATGGCTGATTGCTGAGGCTGAAACTCAAATATTTCAAGTACTCCTCCACCGGGCACCCGAAGCAAACCCAGTTTGCAGGAAGGCGTCTCAGCATCAACACCAAAAAAACTTCTCACACGGTCCGGGGCTTGATCGGCCACACCAACCAGTGGACATCGAAATACGTCCCAATAAAATTGAACAGCCGCGTTGAAATCGGATACGGTAATTCCAACGTGACTAAAAGACCGTACTCTCACAACGTACTCCTCAGTTTTGTTTGTGCAATGTGATCCGCAACACGCAACGCTTGAGCAACGATGGTAAGGCCAGGATTCACAGCCGCTGATGACGGAAAAAACGACGCGTCCACGACAAACAAATTCTCCACATCGTGCGCTTGACAGTAAGTGTCAAGTACAGACGTATTCGGATCGTCGCCAAAACACAACGTTCCACACTGATGCGTCGTATTTCTCTCTTGGTGCGAATGCGACCAGACCTTCCAATAGCCTAGTGCTTTAAAGACCTTTGTCATTCTCTCAACCAGTTGTCTATGAGCGGCCATGTTCGTCGGCCTATAACTCAACCGAATCCGATCATCGGACCCAAGCGTGATGCGATTGCTCACGTCTGGAAGGTCCTCAGACATCGCCAACCAATCAACACCCCTGGCGACCCAAGCGTTATACGCCCACATGGGTATCCACGGGGCGATTTTTCCTCGCATTCGAGACTCACGAACGCCAGCCGGCACCATCACCCCATGAGTCCGTCCCTGCGATTGGATATGCCCCAAAGGATAGCTAGTATTTGGTCCCCGAAAGTAAAAATCGTTAATTCCGACCGTTTTTTGAAAAACCGTATGATTCTTTTTAAAGGGATGAAAGCACTGCATCATCGTTGCCAAATGAGCCATATACCGACGGCCCACTAATCCTGATGAATTTGCCAACCCTTGCGGATGCTTGTCGCTAGCCGACCGCAAAAGCAGCACGGCCGAATTTACAGCACCACAAGACACCACAACGAGGGGGCTTCTCACATGGACCGTCTCACCATTCTTTTCGATAACGAGTCCCTCTACATGGCGCCCACTCGGATCTGTCAAAATTTTTTGAGCCATTGCGTTCGTCCATAAGGTAACGTTCTCACGAGCTATCGCTGGTCGGACACAACACACATCTGCTTCACTCTTCGCGTGAAGCTGGCACGGAAACGAATTACAGGTATCGCACAGCACGCAGCCGTCGGCTGCTCCTGGATTTCTAAGACCAAGCGGTAGCGGTGAAGGCGTAAGTCCCTCTTCTCGCAACCGGTCGGCTATGGCAGCTATTTCCTGAGAATGTTCAACCTCCGGATACGGAAACGCCGTGCGTTCAGGTTCTGTCGGGTCGATACCGTGTTTGCCGTGCACTTCATATAACTCTTCGGCTCGTTCGTAGTACGGTTCGAGAGTTTCATAATTGATAGGCCACGGTGGCGACACACCATCACGGTGCGCTACCTCATCAAAGTCTTCACGACGCAATCGGTAGAGCACGCTCCCCCAAAACTTCGTGTTCCCTCCAACACAGTAATGCGTATACGGCTGAAATTCTCTCCCCTGACGGTCAAACCAGTGCTCCTCGGTCCTGTATCGTCTATCACGCCACACAGCAGCAGGATCCCAGTTCTCTCGCTCCTGTGGAATAAATTCGCCGCGCTCGACAAGCAACATTCTCGCACCCGTCGCTGCCAACGCACTCGCAAGCGTACCGCCACCTGCTCCTGTGCCAATAACAACGAGATCGTACGAATCAACCATTAGCCGATCTCAGTTCGGTCTCGGTGCAAAGCAGTCCGATAGACCTGCTCCATCAGTCGGTGATCTGCTTCCGCAACCTCTAGACTCATTTCTGGCTGACTGCCGCTTTCTATCGACTCAACAAAATCACGGTACATTGCCCGATACCCACGCATGTCACGAAACCCCGGAATAACGAACTCGGGTAATCCTTGTCCACGTGCCAACACAAATGCACCGTTTGACTCAAATGTAACGATGCCGTCCCGACCAAAAATCTTTGACAGTCGAAGTCCGCGAAAAAGTGATGGAACCTCTCGTGAGTAATAGAGCGCTCCTGCCGCACCCGTCTCGTATTGAAACGACACGAGCATTGTTTTTGCACGGCGGTCATCTCCGGCTCCCCCCACGGGTGGCCGATACCCCTGAACAGATGCAATCCGCAGCCCGAGACTATTTGCGAGATGTAACCAATGAATGCCTTCTTCGAAAAATGCATCACCTCCAGACATTCCCTCGTCGTTCCGCCAGTCGTCGGCTGGCTTAAATTTCCTGGCTAGTGTGGTGAAATGGGTCAGAACCACCTCCCCGATCACACCTTCTCGTAGTAACCGCCGAAGGCACACGGCAAGGGGTTTGTAATGGTCATTCTCCCCCACCAACACCACACGGCGTGCCTGTCTCGCCGCTTCGCGTACCCGCCCATAATCAGCTAACTTCGGAAAGGCCGGCTTTTCAACCAACACATGTTTGCCCGCCGCAAGTGCCGACAACGTCAGCTCAAGGTGGAAACGAGGTGGAACCGCAACGACGACAGCATCTATACGTTGGTCCTCTATCGCCTCTTCGTAACTCCCGTAACTGCGCACACCTACATACCGCCGCATATAGGTGTCTGCACGCTCTTGCACTCTACTCGCATAGCTCACTGAAACCACGTCTCTCATCGAACGTAAATGTCGACTATGAACCTGAGTGATAAATCCGCAGCCGAGAAACGCAATATTAATAGTGCCAGACACTGTGTAATTTCTTTTGAAGTAATTTTCCGTCAATGCGGGAGTTCTTAAAACCGTCGCTGCAATTTCACCAGGAAGGCACCTATGCCGCCTCCATCACAACTGATGCGATAGCATCGCCTTCATCGTGAGCCATTGTGGCGAGGCTATCTAATCGTGTCAACGACGTCCCGTTACCGGGAGAACCAAAATGACGTCTTCACGGCAAAAATGTTGTCCCCGGGAGCCGACAAAGATCCAAATAGATCGCCAACGCCGACGTGATCCCCACGGGCGGTTTCACTGGAGCGGTCCTGCTGCCAAACCAGAAAAAGCACACTCCCCGGTTTCCACTCCCAGCGCAAAACAACATTGCTTCGAAACGACCGAATATTAAACTCGTAATTCTTCAGCGTGAAATGATCTACCCCATCCGTAACGACCGACCGCCCATCTGGGAGACGCTCAATGGTAGTGCCGTCCGTCCCATACACGCGAAGTTCTCGCTGCCGCGCGCCTAGTAATTCGCCGAAATACTGGTAGCGACCACTCGATGCAAACGGCTCCGCATACACATCCAACGTTAAATCAGGTTTAAACGTGTAACTGGCACGTAACGGCAAAGCAACTTCCGTTCGGTCCGGGAAGCCAAACACATAGCGTCGTCCGTAAGATGCCGCACGCCCCCCCGGCAAGGACGTGAGGTACTGGCGGTTGATCGAGCCACGAATCGTTGCGCGCGTCCCTTGTCCGTTCCTGTACTCCGGTTCCACTGACAACTGCAACGAGGCCGCTGGGCTTACCGAAAGCGAAACGCCAAACCTCGTGGTGTAATCGCCAAGCTCATTCGACTCGTAATTCACAGAGCCCGACCATTGTGTCTCGGCGCCAGCTCGGTTCTCAAGGTTCCAAT
>CAZDQD010000155.1:0-12216 GCA_964507425.1 uncultured Vicinamibacteraceae bacterium | reverse complement strand
GCCCTTCACGCAGGTCGATTGCAGGCACTTCAGCGGTTACCTTTAGCCAAGCACGACAAGGTGTTGGAAGTAGGTGTCGGTACGGGCATCAACGCAGCGTTGTATCCATCGGATGTATCAGTTACCGGGATTGATGTTTCGCAAGAGATGCTTGATAAAGCGTCACGGAGGCTGGCTTCCCGTGATGTGCGGAATGTCCTCTTGATGCAGATGGACGCTGCGAAGCTGGATTTTCCAGACAACTCGTTTGACTTGGTGTACGCGCCGTTCGTGATAAGTGTTGTTCCCGATCCTGTGGCGGTTGCGAAGGAGATGAAGAGAGTCTGCAGGCCAGGCGGGCATTTCGTTATCCTTAACCATTTTTTGAGTGCAAATCGTGTATTGGCGAGGCTGGAAAGGTTGATCTCCCCGATCACGATTCATGCTGGATTCAAGTCGGATGTTGACCTGCCTGCCTTCTTGGCACAGGCCGAACTCGATCCCGTCTCAATCGAGAAAGTCGCCATGTACTGGACTCTTATTTTGTGTGAGAAGCGGGACTCGGTCGAGTGTTAGCTCGTTCCATCAACTAAGGATCTGCGCTAGCTTTTCAGCGATAATCACAGCGCCTTCTAGATTTACTGATTTTGGTCGTGGTTGAGCTAGTAAATTGTCGAGGTGCGTCTGCCATTGTCCGGCAAACAGTGCTTTCTGGTCGATGTGTTTGGAGCGGATAAGTGAGGGCATGCCGGCGGTTAACACGCTGTACTCGGGAAAACGTCCGCGGTCGGTGTATAGCATAGCTGTGTCGTTTGCCGCGCATTCTGACAGCATGCCGAAACCAGGTTTTGTCACGACAATGTCAGCCGCTGCGACTAGATCCGTATAGGTCAAACCTTTCAAGGTAAGTGACCTCTCAGTGAACGTCGTAGATGCCCTGTTGATGGCTTCAGAGGATGGATACGCGTCGGCAGTTACTAAAACGTGATAGCCGAACAGTTGTTCGACTTGTTTCCAGTCTATTTTTCCTATTCCATAGCGACCGAATGCGAGAAGCACCAATTTTCGATTCTCGGGCAAACCGAGTTTATTTTTGGTCGCTTCAGGTTGTTGAGTGGAACGCCTTGCTATCATCGGCACGTCCACGACGTGCTTAATTGCCGCAAACCCTCCATGAAGCGGTAGGCGCCACCCAACGGTCGCTGTTTCGTAGGCTGACTCTAGCTTAGCCACCAAGTCAGGGGCGTATTTGTATGTTTCTTGATAGCTTGCATAGATCCAATCCCAGGTGAAATTTCCGATCGCTACGGTCGGGACGGCAGCACGTGCACCTGCCAGGCACGCCAACGGAGGAATGTCGCCTACAACGAGAGAGGCGCGCCTGGTTCTGAGGTCTGCGGCCTCGGTCTGGGCTAGGTGTTCGATAGATTTATAAAAAGTGTCAGCCTGCTTAATCGACTGATTGACATCTATGTGCAAACTATCAGTTTGCGTGACACCGGTATCAGTTTGGATCGGGTCTATTTCAAGACCTTTAAGACCGCTATGAGTGAAAAACCATTTAGGTGTCGATGTTTTGACTACGATGCGTGTTGCGGGGCACTTTTGCACCAGAGCATGAATGACTTGAATTTGCCTGGATGCATGGCCGAACCCGTGCCCTGATATGTAGAAAACGACTGTTGACATCACGTTACTTGGAAAAGGATGCGTGTACGAGCTGCTATCATCCGACTATGGTCCGGCACGAGAGTGAGTTCTTCAACGAAACGCGTGAAACGAAACCGTTTACTTGTACCTGCCCAAATTGTAAGCATAGAGACGAGTATCAGGTCCGTTGGGTCCGTCGTGTAAAGAAGGCTCAGCCGCCGCGTGGATCGGATGCTCATGACCGTCAAATGTTTACTAAACTACAAAATTATCTGGTCCGGGTTGATGATTTCGTGATGTGTACGAAATGCGGACGTCGATTCGAGATTCCCTCACATCAAAATCTGGTCTTTTTTGGTGCGCCAGGCAACAAAAAATAACCGAAGTCGTCTTTCGTAGCCAGGGAATATAATTGAGACGTGGAGTGTCAGTCGTACCGTTTTCGCTCGTTTGTATGTCACGTGGCTCGTGGATTGTTTGTTTCGTTAATAGTCAGCGTGCTTGTTCTTGGTGACGAGAGTTTCGCGCAAACACAAGATGACGACCAGTCATTTCACGCACTTGCAACCCGTGCGATTGCCTACGGTGATAGTAGTGCAGCTCAGGAGCTTGTTGACGGCAGAGAGGGGAGTGACCCCTTTGCAGTAGCGTTAAGCGCAAGTTTACTCATCCAAAATGGTAGCTACTCGGCTGCGGAGTCTTTGTTGTTACCGGTCGCGAGTAATGTGCCAGCTAGTGCTGCCGGGCTCGAGTATGGCTTGCTTCTTCAAAGACTTGGCCGAACAGATGAGTCTCGACCCTATTTTGAAGCTGTAATGAATGCCGGAATTGCGTCTAGTGGTTCGCATTGGCGATATCGTGGCGCGCTTGCGGCTCGGGCACTTGGAGATTATCGTGGAGCCAATCAGCTTATCCGAGTAGCGGCTGCAGAATCTCCAGATGATCCTGCGGTGCAAACAGTCTGGGGTGAGTTGTTTCTCGAAAAATATAACCATCCCGATGCTTTGGAGTCGTTTCAGGCGGCGATAACTATCGATGACAAGTGGGTTCCTGCGCATTTAGGTATTGCACAGGTTTTAGCCAACGAGAATCCGCCAGTCGCACGGTCATCAGTAGACCGAGTTCTTGAACTCGACTCTGAAAATATCGACGGACATTTGTTTGTTGCTGGATTGGAACTCGACGACGGAAATCGAGAGGCGGCACGGGAGGCCATTGATGAGGCGTTGAGAATTAACCCAAACAGTTTAGAAGCGCATGCGTTATTGGCTGCGATTGCTTTCCTTGAGGACCGGACGGTTGACTTTGATGCGCAAGTCAGCCGTACGCTGCAAATAAATCCGAGGTACGGTGATGTTTTCAGAATAGTCGGCAATCATGTAGCTCGTGCATATCGTTTTCCAGAGGCAGTTCAACTTGTGCAGAGGGCGCTTGAACTGGAACCGGACAATTTACGCGCCCATGCTGAACTTGGGATGCATCTATTACGAACGGGAGACGAGCCGGCCGCGCGGCTGGCACTGGAGCGTTCTTTTGAAGGCGATCCCTTCGACATCGTGACGTACAACTTACTAGAGATGTTGGACCAGCTCGATGGTTTTGAGACGTTTGAGCAGGGGGACTTGGTTGTCAGACTCCATCCGGACGAATCGGAAGCATTGAAAGACTATGTACTTGGACTGGGCCAGCAGGCGATTGACGAACTGAGCGAACGGTATCAGATGTCACTGACGCCGCCGATTTTGGTTGAAGTGTTTCCAAGGCATGATGATTTTGCCGTACGCAACCTAGGCTTGCCAGGCATGATCGGTGCTCTCGGCGCATGTTTTGGGAGTGTCGTGACAATGGATTCTCCGCGTGCTCGCCCGCCTGGGGACTTTAACTGGCAGTCGACACTGTGGCATGAGATGGCACACGTAATTACGTTACAGATGTCGAATCAGCGACTCCCAAGATGGTTAAGCGAAGGCATATCAACCTACGAGGAAAAACGAAAACATCTATCTTGGGGGCGAGACGCAGTATTGGAGTTCGCATCCGCGCTCAATGACGACTCGCTGCTGTCGATACGTGACTTAAATAGTGGTTTTACGCGTCCGGAGACGATTAACCTGTCGTACTTCCAAGCATCAGTTTTAGTTGAACACATCATTGATGAATACGGAATGGAATCGTTACGGCAGTTACTTTTGGCATATGGAGATGGACTAGAAACTGAGGAGGCTCTGGTACGCATCGGACTCAATTTCGAGCAGCTTCAAACTAGTTTCGATGACAGCGTTGATGAGCAATTTGGCGCGCTTAGTCGGGCTTTGTCTGATCCAGAGAGTGACATTCCGTCCGATGGTCAAGAACGACTTGAGGCGTTGAGGCTTACGGCAATTGAGCAGGAGGGCAACTATCATGTGCAGCTTGCGCTTGGCCGTTCGGCGTACGCGTTGGGGGAGGGGGCCGAAGCGCGCATTGCTCTTAATCGTGCAAGTAGTCTAGTTCCGATGGCGACAGGCTTTGACAGTCCGCATGGTCTTTTGGCAAGGATTGCTCAGGAAGAAGGTAACCTTGCGCTTGCGATGCAAGAACTTGAATCTTTGTTGGAATACGACGAAACCTCTATTGAGGCCGTCCGTTTGTTGGCGACTCTCGCCGAAGAGACGAATGACGCGGGACGACTTCGGATCGCGTATGAGCGGTTGATAGAAATAGATCCATTTGACCCCATTCCACACCAGGTCTTGGGTAGGTTTGCGCTTGAAGATGGTCGCGTCGACGTCGCGATACTTGAACTGACTGTCGCATTGTCTCTTGGACCAGTTGATCGCGTGGCTGTCCATAGTGACTTGGCTGAAGGTTTTCTAGCCGACGAACAGTTTGATAGAGCGAAACAGCAGATCATGTTGGCTCTTGAGGTTGCGCCGAGCTATACAAGGGCTCAGGACCTACTTCTTACGATTATTGAGCGGCAGGAACGTCAGTAGTTTACGGCTACAAGTATTTTTAGATAGTGAAGAATGTTAGGGCAGGATAATGTCGCAGTGTTGAAGCGGCTCGGCATTGGTCTCTTGGCAGGAGAATGAAGTATCTAGATGCTGTGCACTAAATGTGAATCTGAGATTTCCGACGATGCTCTGATATGTTTCAGGTGTGGCGAAGCGACGTCCGTGAGTGAACGGAAGCCTTCGGTAATAGAAAAACGAGGTGGGCGTTCTGGGCGAGGCATATTGGTGCCGTTGCTGCTTTCGGTCGTGTTTGTCGCAGTGAGCGCATTCTTCATGACGGAGCTTGCTGGTGGGACGCCGCCAGCTCCTCTGGTTTGGGTTATGTTGGCTATGGCCGGTGGTTTGTTAGCTTGGCGGGCAAGTTTACGATAACGATTGTCAAAATACGACCGCGGCTAGCGATCGCTTAGTTCGATAAATTTCCGTTCCGGCTCACCGATATACAATTGCCTGGGACGTGCGATTTTTTGCTCACGGTCCGTGAGCATTTCTTGCCATTGCGCTACCCACCCAGCAGTCCGACCAATAGCGAAGAGAACTGGGAACATCCCCGCGTTAAATCCCATGGCTTCATAGATGAGCCCGGAATAAAAGTCGACATTTGGGTACAGGCGACGGCTGACAAAATAGTCTTCTTGTAGCGCGATACGTTCAAGCTCAAGTGCAATATCTAAGAGCGGGTTTCGGCCTGTGACATTAAAGACATCGTAGGCCGTGTCTTTGATTACTTTTGCTCTTGGGTCGTACGATTTATACACTCGGTGTCCGAAACCCATTAACTTCGCTTCGCCATTTTTGACTTGCTCAAGAAAGTTCGGAATACGGTCTACGGTGCCAATTTCTCTTAGCATTTTGAGAACGGCTTCATTGGCGCCACCGTGTAGTGGCCCGTAGAGAGCCGCTGCTGCACCAGCTAGTGAAGAGAAAGGGTCGGCCTGCGAGCTACCAATGCCTCGCATCGCACTCGTGCTGCAATTCTGTTCGTGGTCAGCGTGCAAAATGAACAAGACGTCTAGAGCGCGTTCGAGAACCGGGTGCGGTTCGTAATGCGGTTCAACACCCCGGTAGAGCATACTCATGAAATTCCCGATGAAACTTAGGCTCGGATCCGGATAAACGTAAGGGCGACCGATACTGTGTCGGTGCGCATAAGCGGCAATGCTGGGTACTTTTGCAATGAGCCGCGCAATTTGAGTCTGGCGAGAATTTGGGTCGAGTACGTGTTTTGCATCAGGGAAAAATGTTGACAGAGCACCCACTGTGCTCAGAAAGATGCCCATCGGGTGAGCGTCGTACCGAAATCCTTCCATGAATATTTTGATATTTTCATGAAGAAGCGTGTGGCCGTTAAGTTCGGTTGTCCATTCGTCTAATTGAGATTTGTTAGGTAGCTCTCCGTGAATCAGAAGGTAAGAAGTTTCTACAAAGTTACTTTTTTCAGCTAGTTGCTCAATGGGATAGCCTCGATATCTCAGGATGCCTTTGTCTCCATCGATAAACGTGATGCGACTTTGGCAATTGGCCGTATTTAGAAAGGCCGGATCGTAAGACATCATTCCAAACTCGTCCGGGTCGACTTTGATCTGTCGAAGGTCGACGGCACGAATGGTCCCGTTTGAAATTGGTATCTCGTATTGTTTGCCGGTGCGGTTGTCAGTGATGGTTAGCGTATCGCTCATACTTGGTTGTCGCCTCTGTCTGAATGTTTACCACGTTTTACCGTCGTCAGAATCATGAATGGAATCTGGCGATCTTGTTTCATCTGCTATTCGGTACCGCCCATCAAACCAATTTTGGAGGTCTAGTAATTTGCATCGTTCCGAACAAAACGGTCGCCACTCAGTATCTACTGTTTTAGTCTTGCAATATGCACACAATTTCCCAGACTCTTTTGTCTTGCTCACGACATTCACTGGCCCGTGACCGTCCCATTAGCAGCGTTTAAAGAGGGTCCCGCTCTATGACAACGTGTGTTATCAGTCGTTTCTCCAAAGATCGAACTTGTTGGCGTTACCTGAAATGCAATTGAGCCAATCGGAACGCCAGGCAAATTGTAGATCGTTATGTCATCAACAGTCAGCTGAAGGTTTACCCTGTTCGTTTTGTCCGAGATTATTGGCACCTTTAATAGCCTGAAAATGGATTTATGGTGTTTTATCCGGCGAGACGCTGTTTGTTCGTTGTTGAATTGGGCGGACGTTTCTTTTGACGTTTCCTCTTGCTGGTTGGGCAATGTACCTATTGTGTAGGGAACTTGCGACGCGTTCGGAGGCCGAGGAGTTAGTGGTTATGTGGCTTGTAGGAACCAACCGAGGATGCCTCCAGCAAGAATTAGCCAGGTCCAGTTTGTTTTCCAGAACGTGGCGATTGCGGAGGCGCCAGCGAAAATCATAAACGTTGAAATGTCGACCACGGTCGTTTGTGTGAGCTGCCATGTGACAGCCGCCATTAACCCAAATGAAGCTATGACGAGACCGTTTAGCAGATTGCGTAGCAGTGAGGACTTTTTTGCCTGGTCGATTAAAGGTTGACTGAGGGCAACAAAAAAGAACGCTGGCGTGAAAATCGCCGTGGTGGCTAATACTGCGCCTAGCCATCCACCCAGGAGATAACCAATAAAAGTCGCTGTTGTAAACAACGGTCCAGGAGTAATTTGGCCAACTGTGATGGCATCGAGGAGTTGCTGGTTAGTGAGCCAGCCCCAACGGTCGGTAAGATCTGCTCGAAGAAAAGCGATGAGGACGTAACCGCTACCAAAGAGCAACGAGCCGACCTTGAAGAAGAACAGTGTCAGGCGACTAAGCGTAAATGGCACAGCTTCGGTAGCGATCGTCTGAACCGCTGCAGTGAGTGAGGTGGCGCCAATCGTAAGGGTTGCAATCCCTGCAAGTCCCGTGCGCTGAACAAACTTTAGCCCGAGGCCAATAGCGGCGCCTCCAGCCAGTAACGCCAGTTCGTTGAACCCGTTAAGTGAAAGCGCAAGAACGATTGTGGCAAGGAGAATTCTGGACGGTCGATTGATTGTACTGCGGCCTAGTTTGATAAGTGCGTCACAAATGATGGCTATGACCACTGGTCCGATGCCATACATTAGCCAGCCGAGTTCTGGTGTGTCGCCGTATTTTGTGTACGCCCATGCGAGGCTGCACACAATGATTGATGCTGGAAGAATAAAGCTGACTCCGGCCAAGACTAGGCCAATAGCACCACCTCTCTTGTAGCCGAGATGAATCGCCATTTCTGTTGAATTCGGGCCTGGTATTAAATTGGTTGCCGCAATTAGTTCTAGAAACTCGTCGTTTGTGAGCCAGCGCCGTTTATCGACAAATTCGCTACGCATCATGGCAATGTGCGCCAACGGGCCGCCGAATGCAGTGAGGCCTAGGCGGAGAAATACTACGGTCAGTTCAAGAAAGTTGCGCTGTTTCACTGGGGAACTCTACTGGCCATTGAGGGGCAGTGTTGATTGAACGCAGATCGTAAGATTAATTAGGAGTTTGCTGCAAGGCGTTTCGTGAGTGAACGATTTGAATGTCAAAGTGCGCGGACTCCATGGCTACGCACAAGAAAATACACAGCAACACATACAAGAAGCCCTCCGTTGACGGTCATTACTGTCGCAGTGGGGGCGATGGTTGTGAAATAGCCGCTTACTAGACTTCCGAGAGGCATGCCTCCACGGAATGCCATCAGATAAATACTCATGACGCGTCCACGCAACTCGTCAGGAACGGCTAGCTGTACCAAAGAGGCTGTAAGCGAAAACACGATTAGAAGTGCAGCGCCGGCCAAAAAAAGTAATACGTAACTAAAGGAACTGATCGGAAGCATCGAGAAAATCGAGATTAGTGCCCCGAAGGCAGCAAGTACCGCTAGCAATGTCGTGCCCATTTGCTTAAAGCTTCCCAGCCACGCTACGACCAGTGCGCCGAAGACGGCTCCTAACCCAAGGGAGGTCATCATCCAACTTAGTGTCGTAGGGTTTTCCGCGAAGATCGGTAAAAAAGCACGGAGCGGAAGACCAAGCGCCGTGGTCGCTATGGCCAATATGGTCAGCGACAGGAGTGCTCCACCACGTACGACGTAAACCAGTCCTGTCTTGAGTTCTTCCGACATTGGACGACGGGTCTTTGACGCCGGTGGCGCGACGGACATCATGGCAAGTACCACAATAACTACAAGAAAAGACAGACCGTTCAGTCCAAAACAGGCAACTAATCCAACTGTTGAGAAAATGAATCCGCCGATGAGAGGGCCGACAGATTGTGCCAGGTTAAATTGAATGGAGTTGAGTGCGACTGCATTGGGAAGCGTCTTACGCGGAACGAGTCCTGGAATCAGTGACTGAAATGCGGGTCCTCCAAACGCTTGTGCTACCCCTGTGGTGAATGACAATGCCAGGATGTAATAAATCTCGACAGTATCGGTAAGGACCAAGATGCTGAGCGTTAGTGCACAGAACATCTGGAGGACCTGTGAACCGATCAGAAGGTATCGGCGGTCATATCGATCGGCTACGACTCCACCGATCAAGGTAAAAAGAAGTAAGGGGATGGCGCCGACGAACATGTCGAGGGAAAGATAGAAGGCAGATTCAGTCAGGGTGAAAATGAGCCACTGTTGAGCAAAGCGCTGCATCCACGTTCCGGCTGCTGAGGTGAAGGCGGCCGTCCACAGGTTGCGAAATGCTGGGTAGGTAAAGGCCTCTCCAAGACGAAGGAGAGCTTTTGTGATGGCTGGCACTTATTCGGAGCTCAACGGACAGAGGGGAGCTTAAGGATACGCGCTATTCTGTCCTGTGTTTGGCTGCTAGACCGACCGTTGAAATCTGTCTGTCCTGTTGAATGAGGCCACCGAATGTAGAGGCCTTCACCAAGAAAGATCATGCTCACCCAGAGTCCTTTTGAGATCCGATAAAACACAAACGGAGCTGTGACGGCGATAGTGGTCCAAATATTTAACTGTTGTGACGTTGTTAGGGATGTCAGCGACTCCAGGACGAGATACCCTGTAACGGCGACCCCAAGTGTCAGAACCAAGTTTATATATATTGAACCAAACCACTGACCGGGTTCCCTCTCGAAACGTTCGTCGCAACCAGAGCAGCGTTCACGAATTGACGTGAGGGATTCGAAGAGCTCGCCGTAACCACAACAAGGACAACGCAGGCGGAAGCCACGTAGCAAAATGTCAACGAGTTCCACGAGCAAGCCGGGCACCTCCGTGGGCATTCTAGCACTGGTCTCGGAATAATTTTGCCATGGTTAGGGTTGAGTTTAAGTTGTCTTTCGTTGGGAGACGCCACACTGGTTCTCAGAATTACTGGCAGAGTTGTTTGCGGAAACCGCCTGATGAGTTTTGGGCTCAGGTGTTGCTTGTGTGTATGACGAGGTTTCTCTCGTATGTTGTTTAGGTGTGGTCTTAGGGTGACTGATCACAGGAAGCCCTTTGAAATAGAGACGTGCTGCCTCTGCATGTATTGCTCCTATCGTTTTGATTGCCGTGAACGGGTAGCGAGCCAATACGCGCAGTGCAGAGCCGTTTGTCAGAGGTTCGAGTTTTCCTGAGAGAGTAGTGTGTAGTACAGGTTCTCCGCTCTCGGTTTGGAGGATACTTAAACTCAATTTCTCGTTCGGAATAGCAATTCTAAAATCATAGATGCAATCCATTGTGATGAAGGGAGACACGTGTAACGCTTTAGCTGTCTGCTGCTTGATGATGCTTCTGGGGTTCGCATTTACGTCACATTTAAGTAAGTACAGGTGACGTTCGCCAAACGTATTATGGACCTCGACAATTATGGCCACCAGTCGCTGCGACGAATCTCGGCAAAAGAATAGGCTGATGGGGTTAAAAACGTAGCCAAATATTCGACATTGAGTCAGTAGGCAAATCGAGCCACCACTAAGCGTGATTCCGTGTTGTTTTAGAAAATGCACAACCTTGTCTCGAGTACTGCCTGGTTGGCCATCCATGTGGTCGCAGTCGAAGAAAGACAGTGCGTTCCAACGATTGACTGAAAACCCGAGTATGGACCTGTTGATTAGTTCCAGTTCGTCTAGATCTAGATAAGCCATGAACAGTTGGTACTGAAAATCATGGATGCGGGGTTGACTGCGGCGATGTCTCGTCGAACCCAAATAGAAACATGAAGTCAACATGGTCTAGGGTCTCGCTGAATCGCTGTCGTTACTGCAAGTCCAGCATTTAGTCCGTCTTCGTGAAAGCCATTGCCGAGGTAGGCTCCACAATAGTACGTATGATTATTGCCGTTCAAGTTGCGTATGACTTCTTGCGCATGAAGCCCAGCAAGACTGTAGGTCGGGTGTTCGTAATGGATGCGCTTATGTATCAGTTCCGGTTTGATCTGGTGTGTTTCGTTTAGCGTTAAACACATTGGCACGGATGTTGGTAATCCTTGAAGACGATTCAGGTGATACGTCATGGCGAGTGGCGAACGCCTGTTTGTGCAGTCGTCTACATGATAGTTCCATGATGCCCACGCCAGTTTCGATTTTGGAAGCACACTAGGGTCACTATGTAGGATGGCTGTGTTTTGGCGGTAGGGAATTGCACTTAACGAAGTAAGTTCTTGTTCTGTAGGGCGTTCTAACATTTTCAGGGCTTGGTTAGTATGTGTTGCGATCACCACCTTGTTGTAGTTCTCCCAACCAGAACTGTCACTGTAAAGTGAGACACCTTGTGTTGTTCTACGAATAGATTTCACCTTAGTGTGGAATCTGATTTGGCTTCGGAATGGCTCCACTAGAGCCTCCACGTACCGTTGACTTCTTCCGACGATCGTACGCCACTGCGGGTGTCCGGTGAGTTGTAGCAATCCGTGGTTGCGAAAAAAGTTCAGGAAAAACCTTAGTGGGATTTTACGCACATCTTCATGCCCGGACGACCAGATCGCGCTAGACATTGGAATGAGATAGTGCGCGAAGAAATATTTTCCAAAACGTTTATCGTGAAGAAGATCTTCAATAGTGTTGGCATCCAAATTGTCATTCTTGTTGTAGGCGGTTGCCCATGAGTTAAACCTAGCGATATCGACGGCCATTCTATATAGAGACGGTTGAAACATCTGTGATCTGCGGGCAAATAACCCACGTAGACCTCTACTGCTGTATTCAATTCCACAGCGGTTGCACTTAACACCGAAGGACATCTCACTGGTTTGGGATGAAATATTGAGTTCTTTAAGAAGCGCAGAAAAGTTTGGATAGGTTTGTTCATTGAAGACGATAAAGCCCGTATCGACTGCTATACGTCGAGTCCCGTCAGAGACGGTAACCGTATGTGCATGGCCGCCGGGTCGATTATCTGCCTCGTAAATCGTGATGTTGTGTTCAGGATTTAGTGTGCGAGCCGCCGCCAATCCAGAAATGCCAGTTCCGATAATCGCGATTCGAAGCCTCATCTTATTCTTTACAGTATTCCCAGAAGAGACGTGTTGAAAAATATTCTTGTAAAAATGATTTTAGTGTTAGTGAATATGCGTTGGTAATTGTGAGTGTAAGGGGAACTTGGTTGTTGGTTCGTTGTTGGGTTTTCTGATAGCAGATAGTGTTAGGACGAGTACAACGAT
>CAZDQD010000154.1:0-3958 GCA_964507425.1 uncultured Vicinamibacteraceae bacterium | reverse complement strand
TGAGGTGCGCCGGCGTTTTCATATCGAAAACACCATGACCGGTGTGTTGGTAGTTGGGGCGCGAAGTGTTCCTTCGGGTTTGTCCCGTGGAGATGTCATTCTTAAAGTTGGTACCGAACCAGTTTCGAAACCATCGGATGTTGTTGAGTTGGTCGCCACAGCGCGAGAAAAGGGCCAGTCGGCAGTTGTTTTCTATGTGGCTCGCAGCCTTGATCGGCGTTTTATAGCTGTCTCGTTGACTTGACGTAGGCGTGTAAATGAGTATTTGGCATGGCGAGACATCACGCGTGGACGGCGGCGACGGTGTTGGGTGTGCTTCTGCTGGCTGGTCCGGCCGCGGCCGGTCAAGCCTCGATGTTGGATGCCTCCGAGGCGAGCGCGTTCATGGGCACCTGGGTTATCGCAATGGAGAATCCCCGCGGTGGCGGCACTCGGGATCAGACTGTGGTGATCCGGGACGAGGGCGGCAAGGCGGCGGCCAGGATAGAGGGTGGTCGGGGCGGCGCGTTGGACATCACCGACATCGCAAAGGATGGAGACAGTCTCATACTTTCCTTCGAACGGAGCCGCCGTGGTCGGGCCTTTCCGATCGTGTTGACCTTGACCCTGGACGGCGAGATGATCAACGCCAGCCAGGACATCGGCGGTGGTCGGTTCACCGTCAGCGGATCCGGCAAGAAGCAGTAGCTAGGTCTAGTTCGGTTCCAGCTGGGTTGAGGTTCTTGTGGAGGTGCCATGTTGTCCTCCTCAGGATCATGTTGGTTCGGTACACTACTAGAACCACTTAACGATGCGAATTTTAGTTGTCGAGGATGACTCCGAGACTCGCGAGTATCTCAATCGAGGGTTGAGCGAGGCAGGCCACGTCGTGGATACGGCTGATAACGGCAATAGCGGGGTGTCGTTGGCGTGCGATCCGAAGTACGACGTCATGGTGATTGATCGGATGTTGCCTGAGTGTGATGGCCTTGCGGTTGTTCAAGCCGTGCGTGACGCAGGTCTGTCGACGCCGGTACTAATTCTTAGTGCGCTTGGTGAAGTGAATGATCGTGTGACAGGACTGCGGCAAGGTGGTGACGATTATCTCGTAAAACCGTTCGCATTTTCAGAGCTTGTTGCGCGGTTGGATGCCTTAGTACGACGGGCAGACATAGAGTCAACAGCAACGCTCCTGGTTGTTTCCGACCTGGAGATGGATCTTTTGGCGCGTGAGGTCACACGAGCTGGTCAGCGTATTGAATTACAACCACGAGAATTTCGACTGTTGGAATATCTTATGCGACACCAAGGACATGTGGTCACCCGTACGATGCTACTTGAACAAGTCTGGGACTATAACTTTGACCCACAAACAAATGTGATCGATGTCCATGTTAGTCGTCTTCGACGGAAGATTGACCGCGGTTTCGATGGCCCCCTGATCCAGACGGTGCGGGGGGCTGGATACGTGCTTCGTGGATCTGAAGAAGCTACTTCGTAGCTCACCGTTTCGCTTGGCGGTAGCGTACGCGAGCCTGTTTGCAGGGTCGGCGTTGTTACTGCTGTCCTTTGTCTATTGGTCGACGGCTGGCTACATGCTCCGCCAAGCTGACGAAACGATTGATGCGGAGATTGCAGGTCTGGCCGAACGGTATCGAACCGGTGGTCTTGTCGGGCTTACAACACTTATCGAGGAAAGATTAGTTCGGCAGCAGCCAACAGGTTCTTCTCTCTATCTTGTCGCCGACGCTGCGTATCGACCGCGTGTGGGGAATCTAAGTGCGTGGCCACAGGTTGAGGTCGATAACGATGGGTGGTTGAACTTTCGACTTGGGCAGCCGGAAGGGGAAGAGACGCACTGGGCGAGGGCGCGCCAGTTTCGACTGGATCGCGGATATTACCTGCTGGCCGGACGTGACATGTACGAGTTGGAATCGATTCGGGTGACGGTAGTTCAAACAATGGCTTGGGGATTCGCGTTGACCATTGTGTTGGCGCTCGTCGGTGGTGTTCTCGTTGGGCGCGGTCGTATCCGACGCGTCAGTGTAATCAACCGGGCGATTAGTGATGTTGTTGCGGGGGACCTGACACGTCGCATTCCCACTGATACGACTGGAGATGATATTGAACAACTAACGAACAATCTCAATCGAATGTTGGCGGAACTTGAAGAACAGGTCGATGCGGTGCAACGCGTTTCTGACAACATTGCCCATGATCTTCGGACACCCCTGGCGAGACTCCGAACCAGACTTGAGTTGCTTCGGGAGAACGAAACAGGTTCTGGTGAGTCTCGTTATGAACTGGCCGAACGAGCGGTTGTTGAGGCGGATCGGCTGTTAGCGACCTTTAATGCCTTACTTCGGATCGCTCGTATTGAGGCCGGGAGACGGCGACAGGAATTTTCACGGGTCGACGTTGCGAGACTGATTCATGATGTTGCAGAGCTGTACGGACCCCTGTTTGACGAAGCTGAATTACGACTTGATACCCAACCAGAGAGCGGATTGACAGTCGTCGGTGACCGCGACCTGCTGTTTCAAGCGGTAGCCAATCTGATTGACAATGTCCTCAAACATGTGCCCGCTGGTGGGTCTGTGACACTGACGAGTCATTGCTCGCCGAGTGGTATCGGCATTGTGGTCGCCGATAACGGGCCGGGGGTTCCGGCCGACGAACGCACCCGAGTACTTGAACGGTTTTACCGACTCGATACGAGTCGTACCAAACCAGGAGCCGGTTTAGGGCTGAGCCTTGTTAAGGCTGTTGCGAAGTTGCATGATGCCAGGCTCTTGCTGTCTGAGAATCATCCTGGGCTTCAGGTTACGTTGTGCTTTGGTCGTGAGTCTGTAGCAGATAAGGAGGTCTAGGTGTTACGGACGGCGCTTGTTACGGGAGGTAATCGCGGAATCGGTAAGGAAGTCTGTCGACAACTGGCACAGTGTGACATACGTGTCGTGTTGGCAAGTCGGGACTTGAGAGCTGGTGAAGAAGCTGCTGGGGAGTTGCGTGATGGTGGTCATGAGCCGCTTACGGTGATAACCCTCGACGTGTCGAGTCAAGAGTCCATCATGGCTTGTGCTATGGAGTTATCTAGACGCGGCATTGATATTGATGTTTTAGTCAACAACGCCGCGGTCTGCCCTGATGGCGGTGTGCTCGACATTGAAGACGAAACGATCGAAGTGGCCTTACGGACGAACCTTGCTGGTCCTTTTTGGCTTGCGCGTGCATTTGTTCCAGCCATGGTCCGTGCAGGGTATGGAAGAGTGGTTAACGTTAGTTCTGGGTGGGGCTCGTTCGCTGGTCAGCTTGGCGGACCGGTTGGGTACTCGGTGACCAAAGCTGCACTGAATGCGTTGACTGTCAAACTTGCGCAAGACGTGTCCGGTGACCTTAAGGTGAATGCTGTGTGTCCGGGATGGGTGCGAACACGAATGGGTGGAGCTGGTGCGACTCGGACGGTTGAGAAGGGTGCGGAGACGATCTTGTGGCTTGCTACACTGAATGCTGATGGACCTACCGGAGGATTCTTTCGTGACAAACAATCGATTCCGTGGTGATCCACGGCGGGGTGTGGCGTATTCTGGTAGAACGATGGCAGCTATGCGGAGGCCACTATGCGTCATAGTCTGAAAAAAATATTTTCGATCGGATGGGTTCTGTTTCTGGTGGCGAGTTCAGGGGGCCCAGGTGTAGCACAAACGGATCGGGCTAACCGGCATCGCGTGCCGGCGGAGTTTATGAGTTATCTCGGTGCTGATTGGCTTGAGCGGGCCGAACGAGTCGAGCAGGAGGAACCAGAACGAGTTCTTGACATGATGAATCTCAGCCCAGGCGATGTCGTTGCTGATGTGGGATGTGGGTCAGGCTACTACGCTCGGCGAATGGCACAACGCGTGGCGCCAGGAGGCACGGTGTTCTGTGAAGATATCCAGCCCGAAATGCTTCAGATCATGCGTGAACGGGTTCGTGAAGA
>CAZDQD010000153.1:0-20360 GCA_964507425.1 uncultured Vicinamibacteraceae bacterium | reverse complement strand
GGCTGGAGCACTCGATTCTATTCATCCGAAAGTGGTCCTGACTTATGCGGAGGCTGGTGGATGGGGGAGAGCGCTAGTTTTGGAAGCTCGGAGGCGTGGTATACCGGTCGTGGCTATGCAGCACGGATTTATCCATCGTCACTGGCTGAACTATCTACACGAGCCAGACGAGATAAAACCTTCTGCGCGGAACCCAGGCGACCACGGTTTTCCGTTTCCAAATATGACTCTCGTGTACGACCAATTCACAGAACAACATTTACTTGAAAAAGGAAATTTTCCCGTTTCGGCAATTGCGACGACGGGGAACCCACGCCTTGAAAATTTTATAGGGGAAGCAAACCGTTTAACTTCGCATGACATCGACATTGTCAGAGAGAAGATTGGGGCACAACCAGGCCAACACATTGTCTTATTAGCGTCAAAATACATCCGGCAATGGAACCCTGCTTTTGCTGCACTGGTTACTGCCGCCAAAGCCATGCGGGATGTGCACTTAGTCATGAAGTGTCACCCAGCTGACCCTAGGGAGCCGTATGAGCAACTGGCGAGTGAAATACCGAACGTGACGGTGAGCGATGCGCAGGTCAGTCTCAGTTCATTAGCGGTTACAGCGAGGGTAGTTGTGACGGTGAATTCGACTGCAGCGATTGAGGCTATGGTACTCAACGTTCCGGTGCTTACGCTAATGTTGCCCAACTATTTGAGTCCCTTTGTTGATGCTGGTGCTATGGTGGGGATCCATGAGTTAAGTGAGATCGCTCCTAGGTTGCGAGAGCTGATTGAAGATGAAGGTGCGCGCCTGGCGCTTGCAGAGAAACGCCAATTGTTCCTCGATAACCACATGACGGTGTCCGATGCTGGCTCGGCGTCTCGGGCCGCGCGTGTTGTTCTTGACCACGCACAATGTTCACGTGCCGCGTCAGAGAATCTGAATCCGTGATGAGACATACGCGTCACGATTTCACCACACCGGAGTGTGTTTGAGTGTTTCATCATTTCAAGCGGTTGTTCAAGAGTCTTGGCATATACGGGCTTGGCGACGCGGCGACATCGCTTCTCAACTTTCTGTTACTTCCGGTCTACACGCGCTACCTAACGCCAGCCGAATACGGTGTAATCGCACTCCTTGTAGTGTTGGAGGCGGTCGTCAAAATCCTTTTTCGCTGGGGTGTAGACAGCGCCTTTATGCGCCTGTATTACGACTGTTCGGATGACCGATCACGTCAAAGCCTAACAAGCACAATCTTTTTCTTCATGCTTGTCCTCAACGGCGTTCTCGTGCTTATCGCCAGCGGCTCCGCGCCGTGGTTGAGCGGATGGCTTTTTGGTACTGCAGACCAAGCAAACATATTGCGTCTTGCGTTCTTAAATATCTTTTTAATCAGCTTCTTTTTTCTACCCTACAGCGTGTTACGGATACGCGAGCAGCCGAAACCGGTTGTTGCGTTAGCTTTTTTTCGTTCCGCAACCGTGCTTGTGACGCGCCTGGTGCTGGTAATTGGCGTCGGCCTTGGAGTTCTAGGTGTCGTGCTGGCAGATCTGCTGGTAAGCGTTGTATTTGTCGTTGTTTCGTCTAAATGGGTACTCCCATTTCTCCGTGTAACGTTTTCCAAAGACGTTCTTCGAGATGCCCTTAAATTTGGTCTCCCGAAATTGCCGCATGGGTTTGCACACAACGCGATTGCGCTAAGCGATCGCTATCTCTTAAGTCTCTTCGTTTCCATTAATCAGGTCGGCGTGTATTTGATCGGAGCGACGTTTGGGTTGGCACTGAAGTTATTACTCGGTGCATTTGACTACGCATGGGCACCCTTTTACCTCGGCGTAATGAAGGAGCCCCGTGCAAAAGAGATCTACAGCAGCGTAACAACCTATATGTTTGGAATTGAGGCATTGCTGGTAGCAGGGGTGGCTGTGGCAAGTACTGATCTCGTGTATTTGATGACCACTCCAGAGTACTACGGCGCGGCAATCGTAATTCCGTGGATTGCGGTTGGTGTTTTATTCCAGGGGGTTTATCAGCTTACGTCGATTGGATTGACAATCACGAAACGTACTCGCTACTACCCAGCTGCTACGGGCATAGCCGCTGTCGTTAATGTTGTTTCTAATTTACTGCTTATCCCACGTTATGGTTTAGTTGGTGCGGCTTGGGCGAATGCGGTTTCCTACGCTGTTCTTGCTGGCTCCGCCATGTATTTCTCACAAAAGCATTATCACATCGATTATGAGTGGAGCCGTCTTATCCGCATCACCGTGGTGGCGGTGGTGGCGTATGCTATGGCGACTGCACTGGTGCCGGAAACGTTGTCACCATTGTTTTCGCTTCTACTGGGCGGTTGCATAGTTGTTGTGACATATGGCGCCGGGCTTTTACTGTTAGGGGTGCTGACGCCTCTAGAACGTCGCAGATTTCGTGAGTGGAGGGACTTGGTCGGACGTGGTGATAATCGTGATGACGGAGATTTCAGTTTGAAGGAGAGCGTTAAATCCAATCCTACGGGAGCGGACGTTTCGGCTTCGATCCGTGACGACTAACGAACTTAACGGCACAATCTGAGAATCTACTTCTTGTGTTTTGGCCTGCCTAATCTTTCCGGCTTGTTACAATCTGAGCGCTAACGACTATGCGTGTAAGTAAGACGATTCATTAAATAGTCATTTGGACGTACAGTCACGGACATTCAATGGGTAAAAGAGACATACTTGCGGTCATTCCCATTTCTGGACAGGACCCTGAGTTTAAGAGGGGGCTTCCACGGTTGAACAATAGGTCGTTACTTGGGTATACCTTTGACGCGGTGCAATCTTCGAAACTGGTAGGACGTGCCATCGTCTGGACCGACGATGAACGCGTTGCCAGGGCTAGTAAGCGCGCGGGGCTTGAAGTTCCGATGGTGAGACCGCGTGCAACGCGGCGCAATTCTATGGCGGAGTTGTTGAACGATGCGGTGGAATACCTTGAAGGTGCTGAGAAAGGGTACCGTCCTCAGTGGATTGTGAGGCTGCAAGTAACGTTTCCATTTAGGCCCGATGATTTTATCGATCGAGCAATCAAAACCGTCATAGATAAGAAACTAGATTCGGCCTTTGTTGCGCTGCCTGAGTTTGATACGTTCTGGCGGTTGGAGACGGATGGGGTGCCAGAGCGGTTGACCACGGATACACGTGTTCCTCGTGCACGCCGCGACCCGATATATCGAGAACTTGGCGGACTGTTCTCGATGGTTCGGCGGTCTGTTCTTGCCCGCGGGCTTCTATATGGTGATCATCTGGGCATTATCCCAACAGCGTCGCTCATTTCAGCGGTCGATTTACACTCCGTTCAAGGTTTTGAATTGGCGAGCGTAGTTGGTCGATCGCTTCGGGGCACCAGAGCACGCTAAATCGAGCGAGTCGTCCGTTTAATTGTTGAGAGCCACTGTGACTAGACACGAACACTTAACCTGTGCAGATTTTGAGCGACGATTGAGGTCGCTGAGTACAAGTATTGAACAGCGTGATCCCAATCGGATCGATTTTTCGTTGCGAGTTGGAATCGCCCAGTCGCTTTTTCTCTTTCATGATGAATTGCGGTGCCGGGAGGAGCCATTTGATCGCTCTGCGTTCGCCACTCGACTGGAACAGGCTGTAACTGCAGTTGATCGCTCCGAATCTTCAAATAGATCAGCTCAAAACCCCAGTAGTAGGCCTCCTTACGAGGAGTATGTCGCGGATCTGTATTCACGCTGTTGGTCTAAATATGACGACGGGGCATTCGTCGATACGATGACATTTTTTGGCGAACGCTTTCGCCTTAACGGTGTCAGTCTTGACCGACTTCAGGATGGAGAGTGCTTGGATGCTGGTTGTGGCAGCGGCCGTTACGCGATGGCGATGGTTCAATCTGGTGCTCGTCGGTCGGTCGGTATAGATATTAGTGAACGGGCTATTTCTGAGGCTAAAGCGCGAGCCGCGCGTTTGGGTTACGACGGCTCCACAGAGTTCTTGCAGGGGTCCGTGACGGGGTTGCCAATGGATTGGTCGAGTCGTTTTGATTTTGTATGTTCGAACGGCGTCGTCCACCACACCCCGCAGCCGGTGGTAGCGCTAAATGAACTTTTTCGTGTTCTTAAACCTGGTGGAGAAGCTTTCATCATGGTTTACGGCAGTGGCGGCTTGTTTTGGGCGTTGGTCGATTTTATTCGACACGTTCTCGACCCGGTTCCGTTAGATTTTGCGGACGCGTGGCTTGAAATGACCGGGGTTTCTGTAGGGAAGCTTTTCTTTTGTCTTGACCATTGGTACACGCCGTACCAGGAACGTGTCACTCGTGATGAGCTTGAAAAACGTCTAGAGGAAATTGGGTTTGTTGATCTTCAATACCTTCCGCGTGCGCGTATTTATGACTCCTCTGAAAGGCTGCATCGGTATCCGGCCGAGTCTGATCTGATTGGCAGTCCTGACCCTCGCTACTTGGTGCGAAAACCGGAATAGTTTGGATCATTGTTGTGTGCGGAATCTTTGGCATCGTCGGTAGTAACGAAACGCCAGAGCTTTTCGATCACGCAAGAAAATTGCTGCGTCATCGTGGTCCTGATGACGAAGGCGTTGAACAGTGTGGAGGAGCTACCTTCGCACACTGCCGACTAGCAATCATTGATCTGACGGCGGGGGGACATCAGCCCATGCGCTCGTCAGATGGTTCGGTCAGCATCACATACAACGGTGAGATCTATAACTATCGTGAACTGCGTCTGGAACTGGAATCCGACTATTCATTTAGAACCACTAGTGACACGGAAGTCATTTTGGCTGCCTATTTGCGGTGGGGTGATGATTGTATCGGTCGACTCCGGGGAATGTTTGCCTTCGGTTTGTGGGATGAACGCCGCCGACGGTTACTTTGTGTCACCGATCGGCTAAGTATTAAACCGTTGGTGTATCACTACGACGGGCGGCGGTTTGTTTTTTCGTCAGAGGTGAAGCCTATAGCAGCTGCCGGGGTAATGCTTAAACCCAACCGTCAGAGGTTGTACGACTATCTCCGATTTGGACTCGTTGACCACACAGGTGAAACGTTGTTCGAAGGAATTCATCAGTTGAGGCCAGGGACCTATTTGGTGTTGGAACTGGATGGGATGACATTCGACGTTCGACGTTATTGGGACCTTGAAGACCAAGATGAACTGGACTGGCTAGGAGATTCGACGCTTGATGTACTTGATGGCGCATTGCAGGAGTCCGTTGACTTGCATCTACGTGGCGATGTTGAACCGGCGCTTAGCTTGAGTTCTGGACTGGATTCAAGCCTGCTGCGGGCAATCATCCAGCGTGATGGTCAATACCGTGGCCTGCAATGTTTTACCTATTGCTTTCCAGGAACGGACTATGACGAATGTGCACGAGTTACTCCTGAAATACGGGGATGTGACATTCGGCACTGGACGACGAACGTCGAGCCCGGACAAGTAATGGGGAAACTTAAAAACTTGATTCACACAATGGAGGGTCCGGCTGGAGGTCTCGGCACCTATGGGTATTGGCTGAACAGCGAGCGTGTTCAGCAGCGAGGACTGAAGGTCCTTCTTGATGGCCAGGGGGCTGACGAGACATTTTCTGGTTACAAGTACTATTACGGTGCGAAGCTAGGCGAACTAGAGCGTCGTGGCGACAAGACGGAGTTGGGACGGGAGCTCGACTGCTTCAACGTAGTACACGGTACCCACGTTCGATATCCGAGTCAGGAGTTTGAAGCGCTTGTATCCCGTGAAGGTGACAGGGTGCAGATGAAGGCGCCAGATGGAACGTTACTGTCGAGTGATTATTTGACTGCCGATTTTTGTGATGACGTTGCATACGAGCCCGAATCACTACCGTCGCCATTTCAAGATCCTGTCAAGAATGTGATGTATCGAGATCTTATGTGTCTCAAAATTCCGAAGTTGCTTCGATTTCAGGATAAATGTGCGATGGCTTGGGGAGTCGAAGTGCGGGTTCCGTACCTTGATCATCTTTTATTGGAGAAGCTTTATCGTGTGCCAAGTGGTGTACTACTTTCCGGAGGTATTACGAAGGCGTTGCTCAGACAGCTGGCAAAACGGTATCTACCTGGATTACCCGTTGAACCGAAACAGTACGTGGCGACGCCACAGCGGGAATGGATTAAATCGACGATGCGTCCTGAAATTGAAGAATTGATCGCGGATGCAGCGCTTGCAGCGGACGGTTTCGTTGATAAGGAAGCGCTTCAGCGTCAATACTCGGAGTATTGTGAGTCTTCGGAGCTGGGGAATTCTTTTTTTATCTGGAAGTTTGTCAATATTGAACTCTGGTACCGGTCATTCGTTGGCGTCAATGCCGGAGGCTCAGCATAAAAAGAAACGGAACGTATGACTGATAGTAGGGTGCTTGCCATTATTCCAGCGCGCGGCGGATCGAAAGGCCTGCGTCGAAAAAATCTTTGCCCCATTGCGGGTAAGCCGATGGTTGCGTACAGCATAGAAGCGGCGAACCATTGCTCCCTGGTGACACGAACAATGGTCACCACGGACGATGAAGAGATTGCCGATGTCGCGCGTGACTACGGTGCGGATGTGCCGTTTATGCGTCCACAAGAACTTGCCACGGACCTTACACCAACGGAACCGGTGCTTCAGCATGCGCTTGCGTATGTGGAAACAGAAGAACGAGAACGAGTTGATGTCGTGTTGTTCTTGCAGCCGACTGACATCTTTCGTCGTGACGGCATTCTTAATAAAGTTATACAGCCGTTACTTGATAATCCGGCACTGGATACTTGTTTTCCTGGTTTCCCGACACACAAGAACTATTGGCGCAAGGGAAAAGACGGAGTGTGGTTCAAGCTGGCAGACGATATTGCTTATGGTCCACGCCAAACTCGTGAGCACCTTTATCGCGAGGACACAGGTATTGCGTGTGCCTCACGGTCCCACGTCATTCGGGCCGGACGGAGAGTTGGTGATCGGGTCGAGGTAGTTGCGTACTCAGAGTTGGCTACATTTATTGATGTCGAAGATGATTTCACTCTGTGGCTTGCGGAAAAGGCTGTTTCCGAGTGGAAATTTCCAGTGAATGAGTGATTGATGAATAAGAAAGAGCCGTCAATATTACAGATTGGTCTGGGTGCGTTTGGCTGGAATCACCTGTGTGCGTGGCAAGAGCTTGGGGTACGGGAACACTATTGGTTGGCTGAGACAGATGCAGTCAGACGTGAACGTGCCGTGTCGCAGTACGGACTTGCAAGAGACCATGTGGTGTCTGATTATCGACAGCTTCTAGACCGCGTCGATATTGTTGATGTTGTCACACCAACTGACAGTCACTTTGGTCTTTGTCGTGAGGCTCTTGAAGCCGGCAAGGACGTATTTGTCGAAAAACCGATGACGATGGATGCAACCCAAGCTCGTGAGGTTTCAGAACTTGTTCGAAAGAGTGGTTGTGTTTTGCAGGTTGGTTATTACTATCGGTGTCATCCGACTGCTCGTAAAGTTAAGACTTGGCTTGACGCGGTTGAACTTGGGCAACTGCGTTATCTGTCTGGATCATTTATGGGTTTTAAGCGTGCCCGTACCGATGTGGGCGTGACTCACACGGACGCCGTTCACTTTATAGATTTGTTTAACTGGTTACTCGATGCTTTTCCACACGAGGTTTATGCGGTTACGCGGGATCATTTCAAGCGAGGACTCGAAGACTGGTCGCTGGTGCTACTGCATTACCCTGGCGATGTCGTCGCGAAGGTGGAATCAGGATACATCCAGCCTGGAAGGTGGCGTGACAAGGTGGTTCCTAACGCATTCACGACGAAGGAAATAGCGGTCTGTGGTAGTGCTGCGACTGCCGAGGTTGATTTTGAGCAGGAGACCGTTCAACTACACAGGGTTTGTCACGAGAATCGCAAAGGAGTCTGGACGGCGGTCGTGGCTGGCAGTGAGACACCGAATGTGGGTACGGCGGCTCCAATTCAAATGATCGCGACTGAACTGCAGCAGTTCTTGGATTCTGTTCGGGACCGTAGTGACCCGGATGCAAATGCAAGAACAGCAGGTTTGGGGATGGCACACATTGTCGAGGCGATTTACGCATCGGCTCGCAGTGGCAAATTAGAAAAGGTTTCAGATCTGGGGATGAACTTTACGGCATGAAAGACATTAGCGAAAAAGATCTAGGTGAAAATTTGAAACTGGTTGCGCGACGGGCAGATGACCACCAAACGGTTGTTCAGGTTGGTGATGTTCGGTTCGGGGGGACGGGTTTCGTAGTTATTGCCGGGCCATGTGCGGTGGAATCTCGTGACCAAGTTGTAGATATTGCTCGTAACGTGCGGGCCTGCGGTGCCGATATGTTGCGTGGTGGCGCATACAAGCCGTTGACGTTTCCCTACCGGTCCAGTTCAATGTTTGAACTTGGTGAAGAAGGTGTTCGGTACCTTTCTGAAGCCGGTCGCCTCACTGGTCTCCCTACGGTGAGTGAAGTTACGGATGTTAGACGCGTTGCATACATGGCGGAGCACATTGACATGTTGCAGGTTGGTTCTCGGAACATGCAGAATTTTGCGCTGCTTGAGGAAGTGGCGCGCTCAGGTCGTCCTGTACTCTTGAAACGGCATTTCGGCTCGAGTCTGCGGGATTGGCTCGGTGCGGCGGAATATCTTTTGCATCACGGCAATGATCAGGTCGTTCTTTGTGAGCGTGGAATCGTTGCGCCTCACACGCACGTTCCGACGTCAAGATTTGTGGTTGATCTCCAGGTAGTGCTAGCGGCACAAGAACTGAGCCACTTGCCTATTATTGTGGACCCGAGTCATTCTACCTTTCGGCGGCGTTATGTCGCGCCGGTATCACGTGCGGCCCTCGCGATCGGTGCTGGTGGCATTATTTTGGATGTTCACCCCACACCTGAACAGGCAGCAGTCGATCCGCTACAGGCACTTTCCTATGATGCATTCGGGGATCTTATGGATGAATTGCGTGCCATTGGATCAGCATTGAATTGTCACGTACACGACGTTAGGGAATCGTAAACATGCCGAATGCATTCGTACGACTGCAGCCGCATGTAACCAATCAACTCCCAGAAATAGCTCCACGAGTCGTGACTGGTATTATCGGCGATCGCCCATCCCAATACGCTAAAACTCCAGTTCTGTGGAACGCGGTGTTTCGTGAGTTCGAATGGGACGCTGTTTCGCAGCCGTGGGATTTGGAGTCGAGGCAGCTTTCGGCTTTTTTGGAAGCTGCACGTCAGTGTGAAGACCTGCTTGGATTTAGTGTGACCGTGCCCTTCAAGACGGCGGTGGTGCCGCTTCTTGACGATTTGGATCCGTTGGCGCGAGATGTTGGTGCGGTGAACACAGTCGTTCGGCAAAGCAATGGTTATCTAGTTGGATCGAATACGGATGCGCAGGGTGCAATAGATGCCATAACTGGTGAGCTTCCGGGCCGCTCAGGGCGTTTCCTTGACACGGTCAAGGGGCGGCGTGTGGTGCTTATCGGTGCGGGCGGTGCGGCTCGGGCTGTTGCTTTCGCACTGGCCACAGAGATGGGAAACACGGGGAGTCTATCAATAGTGAATCGCGCTGGACTCAAAGCTGAGGAACTCGCAACCGCGGTGTGTCACGTTCATGGTATCGGGAAGGCGGCGAGTGAGACCGACTTGAATTCACTGCTTGCTAAAGCAGATCTTGTTGTTAATGCTTCGACTAAGGGACAGGCCGGCTGGCGTCAAGGGTCCTCTGGTGGTGCTTTTATACTTGCGCCGTACTCCGCTCTTGCACCGGCAAGTCCGACGCAGCTTGATGCAAGTGTCACTCTTGATAGCCGGGCGAGTCGTGAATGGTTTGTGTCTAATTGCGATGACATTAATAGTAACGCCCAGACAGCGCGAGAGGCGATTCGTGTGTTATCTGACACCGCGTCGTGTTTTGACCTAGTTTATGCGCCTCTTGAAACGCGATTCCTCGCTGATGCACGACTCGCCGGTCATCAGACGATGAATGGAAAATGGATGAACATCGGGCAAGCCGCGGATGCGTTTGTACGAAAGGTGTGTGCGCCTGAGCTTGATGCACGTGGCATCGAATCAGAAGTCGCATATCGGACAGTGTTTGAAAGAATGGCTGAAGTATGGTGAAAAGGAGGCCTTTTCCACCGGAAACGCCGTGGCTTGTCGCTGCTATCGATTACAACCACTGCGGTAAGCTGTCCCTGGCGCGGCGCTTAGTTGCGCAGGCCGTAGCCGCTGGAGCCCATGCCGTAAAGATCGCCGTACGAGAAAACGCTGTTAAGGGAACGCCTGAATTGCAGGGTTCATCTTGGCCAACGGCCGACAACTTAGGTGTTCAACGAGAAAAATGTTGGAAGGAGCTCGAGCTTACACCAAGAGGGCTTTCAGCAGTCCGACGCGAAGCGCGTGGTCGCTTGGCGTTTGTCGCGGCCCCTCATGATCTCGCAGCGCTGAAAAGTGCACGTGCACTGAACCCAGATGTGTACCAAATTGATGCGAGTGCTCTCGGTGATTTGCCCTTGGTACGAGCGATCGGCCGAACACGTCGACCGGTATTACTGGTCGCCGGTACTTGTACAGAAGCTAGGATTGCAGCTGCGCTTAAAGAACTTGGTGACGCCGTAGTGGTCATCATGCACACAGTGACAGCGGTTCCCTTAGAACCTGTACAGACTCGTCTCGGATTTATTCAAACCCTTCGTAAAAGGTATAAGAGACAGATAGGCTATCTTGGTTGGGAGCACGGTGGCTCGTGGTCTCTTGTTGCGGCGTCACTAGGAGCGGTCGTTATTGAAAAGCCGCTTACCATTGACAAGAATCTTGATGGACCCTTACATACGTGGAGTCTCAATCCAGACGAATTCGGTGTGTTAGCTCGAAATCTTCGAGACATGCCGGAAGTACTAAAAGCTGATCAACGTCGGTCGGTTTTTCCGGAAGAACTGGCCGGCAGGGCTGATGTCGGCCATTCTTTGGTTGCGAAGCGGAGACTGTCTCGGGGTACGCGCCTGCGCTCGTCGCATTTTGTAGTTCGCGCGCCGATGGGTGGACTAAGTCCTCGTCTGTTGTCGTGGGTCGAAGGGCGACGCCTCCTCTATGACGTAGAAGCGGGTGAGCCGATAACATTCGGGTTGGTCGAATAACTTAGTAGTGCTAGTTACGGGTGCAGAGTCTTGATTTCAGTCGTGATACGGACACGAAACGAGGAAAAGTGGATCGGTCGATGTCTCACGGCCATTTCCATGCAGGATGTTCCTCAATTTGAGATAGTGCTCGTTGATAACGACTCTGTAGATGGCACTTTGGAGATAGCGGGTCGTTTCGGATGTCGCGTTGTTTCGATTCCACGTCGCGAGTTTCGATACGGAAAGGCATTAAATCTCGGTATCGAGCATGCAACGGGAGAATATGTGGCAATTGTGTCTGGGCATTGTATTCCGACGCATGATCATTGGCTGGCGTCTCTTGTAGCGAACTTTAGCGATAAGACTGTTGCGGGCGTTTATGGTCGTCAAGTGCCACTGCCGGATTCGGATGCGGTCGACAAACGTGACCTTTGGACTACCTTCGGTGTAGAACGGCGAGTACAACGAACGGAACATTTCTTTCACAATGCGAATTCGATGATTCGCCGAGATGTTTGGCAAGAACTGCCCTTCGACGATGAACTGAATGGGGTTGAAGATCGTGACTGGGCGCTCAAAATGGTTGAGCGTGGGTATACCATCGTTTACGAACCACTTGCAGCCGTACACCACCATCATGGGATTCATCAGACGGGTGATCCTAAGAGGGCAGAGCGGGTTGTTCGGGTAATCGAAATGATCAATGCGAAACCACGTCCACGACAAGGTGCTTCCAAACGGAAATCAGTGATTTGACGTGCGGATTCGTTATTTCTCGGATATTCGGTTTCCGCTTGAGCGAGCCAACGGCGTACAGACGATGGAAACGTGCCACGCCCTTGCAGCACGCGGTCACCAGGTCTTTTTGGGAGTACGTCCAGATACAGTTAGGCCACCAAGGGATCCATTGCAGTTCTATGGGTTACCAGAGCTTCCTACACTGACCATTGATCGTTTTCGGGTTGCCGGATCTGCAACGGTCCGGCGGATTCTCTACTGTTTGTTCGCTGTGGAGCGTGCTGTGTGTCGCCGGTCGGATGTAATTTTGACGAGAGATCTTGGTGTGGCCTCCGTTCTTTTGAATATCCCGCGATGGTTGCGTCCGCCGGTCGTTTTTGAGTCCCATGGTTTTGCTCCAGTGTTCGCTGAGACAATGGACGAACTAGTGTCTGGCGGAGCACGTGCAGATCAGGCTAAGCGAGACCGTCTTTTTAGACGTGAAGAGCGGGTGTGGAAGTTTGCTGATGGTTATGTGGCCACAACGAAGACTTTGGCCGCTGAACTTGAGTCCAAGTTCGGTCCCAGGGAGAACGCCGTGAGCGTTTCAAACGGAGTTCGACTGCTACCAAACAGGAGGTTTAACCCGCCGGCTGCCCAAACAGTACCGGTAGTTCTTTATGCTGGCCACCTGTATCCCTGGAAGGGTGTCGAGGTATTACTTGAGGCGGTCTTTCGATTGCCAGAGGTACACACGGTTATCGTAGGCGGACATCCAAAAGAAGGGGACCGTCTCCGGCTGTTGCATCTAGCCACGTCTCTGGGGATTAGTGATCGAGTGGATTTTATCGGGATGATTTCTGTTTCTGAGGTGCAGAAAAAGCTAACTGACGCTGATGTATTGGTGCTTCCGACCACATCGACGGTGTCCGCGGACCGGTATACATCCCCGCTTAAACTATTCGAATATCTTGCCGCGGGGAAGCCCATCGTCGCCTCTGACTTACAGGCTACGCGTGAGGTTCTTGAGCATGAAAGCAACGCGATTCTCGTGAAGCCATCAGATGTCGATGCACTCGCTGATGGGATAAATCGCGTTCTAACTGACCTGCCGTTGGCAACTCGAATTGCCGAAAATGCTTTTCGAGCGGCTGATAACTTTTCTTGGGAACAACGAGCTGAACGGGTGGAGCGTCTATTGGACGCTGTCCAACAACCCGAGTAACTGGAACGATGCGCGTTTTGATTACCACTGATGCGTTTCCGCCCAATTGCGGTGGAAGCGGATGGAGTACATACGAGCTAGTCCGGGGCCTCATCGACAAGGGGCACGAGGTATTCGTTATTCAACCTAGTTTTGACGGCCGCGGACGTAGCGTTCGAAAATTCGATGGTATATCGGTTGCGGAATACCGTACTCGAGTTCCACGCATTCCTTATCTGCGTAATTATTTTAAGAACGAACGATTTTATCGTCATTTTGCAGACTACCTTGAGGGTTGGTTGAGTGGGACCCCTGTTGACGTCGTGCATGCACAACATCTCTTGACGGGACCTCCGTCTATAACGGCAGCGCGCGCTAGGGGACTTCCTGTTGTTTGCACAGTGCGTGATTATTGGCCGATTTGTTATTGGACGGATTTACTCCACGATGAACAGTCCGTCGGAGTGTGTCCGGAGTGTACTCAGACGATGATGTCTAGGTGTATCCGCCCTCGCGCAGGTGCTGCTTGGCCATTTGCGCTACCGTTTGTTCCGTATATGAAGCGGAACCTTGAGCAAAAACGGAAATCGCTAGCGCTTAGCAGTGCCGTAGTTGCGGTGAGTCAATCGGTTGCAGAACGACTTCGGAATCGAGCGCCTGAGATACGTCAGACTCGACTTGAGATTATTCCGAACCCTGTGGACTCGGAACGATTGCTTGATGAAGCTCCGTCGCTTGAACGCCCCTTGAATAAGCCATATGTGATCTATTTGGGAAAGTTGGCAGCAAATAAGGGAGTGCGAGAGCTTATTCCCGTGATGGAAAAATCTCGTGTGCCGTGGCCGCTGGTTGTTGTTGGTGATGGCGCTGAACGTGGTCTTCTCGAGCGGCAGTCAACGACTTCGAATTGTCAGGTTGAGTTCACTGGCTGGCTGAACAGGCCAGAAGCCCTCCAATGGCTTTACAACGCATCAATTCTTGTTTTTCCATCACGTTGGCCTGAACCGTTAAGCCGTGTGCTGCTTGAGGCGAGTGCGATCGGTATACCAATTGCGGCAATGGATACAGGTGGCTCACGAGATATAGTCGTCGACCAAAAGACTGGTCTTTTGTCTCAAACAAGTGACGGCTTAGCTCAGGCGGTCGCTGACCTCTACAAAGACGAACGACTTCGGCAAGTATTGGCGGGGGCTGCGAAGCGTCGAATGGCAGCGAAGTTTTCAACGGTTAATGTGATTAGTCAGATGGAGGCTTTGTACGGACAACTAATCGGTAAGTCTTAGAGAAGCTGACCAATAGCGGCATAGTCGAGATGCGTAAAGATTAGCCGGTTAAGTTTGTCGACATTTGTGTTTAAAGTGGAAATTGACTCAGCGAGTGCTGGGTCGCTTTTGCTATCTGAATCAGTTCCGGGTACGGCGATGTGTTGCAGCTTCGCATCCTCGGGGTAGGGCGCACTGTAGCGAATAGATGTTTTCTGAAAACCGCTAGCGGTCAGCAGGTACTTTAGCGTGTCCGGATGAAGCGGCCTGACATGAGTGATGTCACGAATGTATGCGTCAAAGAAAGCGAACCAACAGGCAGGATTCACTGTCTCCAGAACAATCGTCGAGCCAGGGCGTAATTTTCGACCGGCTATTCCAAGAAGTCGGACCAGATAATCTGGTTGAAGGTGTTCAACTACCTGTGCGGCAAAGAGACCTCCGAGTGAACGGTCTTTTTGTTGTTCCAAGTAGCTAAGGGCGTCGCCTACTTCGGCTGTAAGTCCGCGAGCATGGCAGGCTTCGATCATTTCACTGTTTATGTCGAGTCCACGTGCGGTCACTCCAGCTTCTCGTAATAGATCAAGAAATTCCCCGCGGCCACAACCAACGTCCAACACGTCCGAGGCGCCCTCAAACAGATGAAGGTAGTTACTCATACGCGCTCGTATTTCTTCTTGCGCCCCACGAAACATGTTTTCAAAACCTACATAGGTATAGGCATCCGTTGTTTTGTTGAGTGTCTCAATGGCGTTGACTTGAGTGGAGGAGTTGCCGTTGCTTTCTGGCGACAATTGTTCAATAGCGGTGTGGACCGCGAGCAGTCCGTGCTGCACCTTGCCAACGCTGGTTCTGAGTTCGTCGACGTGTTCTATAAGTCGTTGCTCGCGCGCTGCTGACGACTCCGCACGTTTTCGCATTTCATCAGCGACTCCATCAAGCGCACCAAACCACGTCAGTCCTAATCCGGCTGCCTCATAATTTTTTGTGTCCACATACGGAGTGACCTGTTGGAGATACTGGATGAGTTTGGATTGGAAGGCGACAAGTGAATTTATGTGTGCGGTGATAGCCTTAACAGCATCGTCCGTGGCCGCTTCATTTTTTTTAATGTGGTTGACAACCAGTGAGTTGAATTCTTGTTGTTGCTGGAGGGCCGGACCGATTAGTTTCCAAACTAGCCCATTTAAACGTGCTCGCCAACCTGTGCCAAGTGTTGGGCCCTCGTCCCTAAAAAGTCGCCAGTTTGCTTCCAGAGTCGAGATAGTGGTGTCGCCTTCTCGGGCCTCAGAGCTTGGTCGATTGAGTTGGGATGGGAGAGCGTGGTCCAGTGCGGTCAGTGCATCATTGTAGGCACGGTCTGCTTCTTCTCTTGCAAGTTTGAGATGCGCCAGTTCACTTTCGCTGATGTGGGGTTTAGGCATGTGCGAAGTCTAGACCTCTAGCTGCCGATGACCCCCTGCAATGGGCTACTTGCCGTCGCGTACGCTCTACGTGGAATACGCCCAGACAAAAAGGCGAGCCGACCAGCTTGAACGGCAAGTTTCATTGACTCGGCCATTTCGACCGGGCTGTCTGCTCCGGCTATTCCTGTGTTCATGAGTACGCCGTCTATACCCAGCTCCATCGCTATCGCAGCGTCTGATGCCGTACCAACGCCAGCGTCAACAATAACAGGCACATTTACGGCCTCTTTGATCAGCCTAATGTTGTTAGGGTTTTGTATGCCGAGTCCGGATCCAATGGGAGCTCCGAGTGGCATAACCGCGGCTGCGCCGGCTTCTTCCAACTTGTGGCACGTTACCGGATCGTCATTCGTGTACGGCAGTACGACGAAGCCTTCTTTTACCAATATTCTGGTCGCAGCCAAGAGCGCTTCGTTGTCGGGGAAAAGGGTCTTTTCATCACCAATAACTTCAAGTTTTACCCAATTGGATAGTCCTGCTTCGCGTCCAAGCCGAGCTGCCCGAACTGCATCATCAGCAGTGTAGCAGCCGGCCGTGTTTGGCAGCAGAAAGTATCTACTGGTGTCAATGTGGTCCAGCAGTGATTCCTTTGAACGGTCTGACAAGTTAACGCGCCTAACTGCGACCGTGACCATGTCAGCGCCCGATGCGTCGTGGGCTTTCACCATTACTTCCGGAGACGAGTACTTTCCCGTTCCCACTATGAGTCTGGACTGTAAGGTCCGGTCGGCAATGGTCAATGCTGCATCAGGCATCGGTGCTAGCCACCTCCAACAAAATTTACGACTTCAACCTCATCTCCGTCACTAATGAGTGTGGACGTGTAGGCCGATTTTTTTACGACGATACGGTTGTGTTCGACGGCAACACGGCGAGAGTCGATACCCAATTGGACCAGGAGACGACTGACACTCAGTGGTCCTGATGCGTTGAATGTTTCGCCGTTAAGTTGGATATCCACAATGGCTACAGCGTACTGTTCGACGATTCTTATCGTCAAGACGACTCGTCCAATGGAAATAGCTTAGGGATTATGAGCTGATAGGAAATCTGGTAGTACGCCAAATGACGAAAGCAGCTTTCGAGCCTGCTCAGTTCCATCTGGGTTGAAGTTGGCAGCGAGCGTTGGCGCAGCACGAGCAGCTGCGCTTTCGATCGTGCGACGATAGTCGGAGGTCATGCGTTTCATACTGTGTTCAACTGTCCAGTAGTTACGTGCACGTTGCCCTAGGCGACGTCGAAGACTCGAGTCGATGGCTAATCGTTGTGTAGCAATTGCGAGCGACCGATCCTCGTCGAGAAGATCGATCGAAACCGCAATTGGTTGTCCCGCTTCTTGACCGTCTGTTTGAGCAGGGCTCAAGTGTGAAGGCGTCCAAGTACCACGGGTGATCAATGATGGAACATGAACTAGTGTTTCTAAATCTGTAATGATCGTCGGTTTTCCCGCCGCAAGGCAGCGCAGCCAGGATGCGGACGTTTCATTGCTACTTGGCCAGCGCATACAAAAACACACGTCAGCAGCGGCAAGGTGATCGGCTAGCTCTGTGTCGTTCACATATCCCGTGACGATGATGTGTTCGGCAATTCCATGGGCTTGCGCATCCGCGATCGGGTCGTAGTAACTCGCGGTGTTTCCAACGAGAACCAGTCGAAACGGTAAAGTGTTTTTTAGGGTTGCTAATGCTCTGAGAATTTGTGGCACACGTTTTTCTGGAGTTATCCCGCCGATCGCCGTAAAGATAATATCGTCTGGCGCTATGCCGAACTTTTTTCGTGTTAGTTGACCGGTGACATCTTTTGCTTGCAAGAGCGGGTCCGGTACACCCATGTGAATTGTTTCAAATGACTGTTCGGGAAACGTGGATTGCAGTTTCTGCGAGACGAGAGGGTTATGAACTGCAACCAGTTTCGCGGCAGACACTGGGAGTCGAACCATTGGCCACAAATAGGTCAAGTCTCCCAGGATACCTTGGATGCCGAGTTCAGCGACTGTTACGTCAGCGTTCTTATGATTAAACTGGAATTCTCTCCGATATTGGTCTTGCCGTTTATCGTTAATGAGTGCTCTTGCTCGTGCGTGATGGAGTTGGCTATCGTGCAGAACGACAAGTCCTGAATAGCGTGTCAAGTATGGCCACATATAGTCGTGACATGCCGCATTGCCGAGCTGGTAAATGGTGAGGTCATACGGGTTCTGTGCGTGTTTCCAGACGAAGTCATGTGCGTCAAGAGCGTCGGGTAGTCCAGATAGAGAGTCAGCAGTCGCACCCCCTTCCGTGTAGATGTCGATGTTGTAGTCCTTCAACAGACACGGAAGTAGTTCAGAACTGTAAACGGCGATACCTGACTTTTCTGGTGGCAGCGGAGAAAAAAAGGCCAAATTCATTTTAGGCGTTTCTGCGAAACAATTACGCGACGAGTAGATATTCGATATTGGTAACTAGGATATCTCGAGCAATAGGTATTTTGGGTATGTCAGACGCCAGTCGATGCGGCAAGCAACGTTTCGCGAGGCCACTTACGTGGAAATGTTCCCGGGCAACATGAAAGCCTGCACTTGCTATTAGTGTTCTGAGATTCGATACGGTAACGAGATAGAGAAGATCATCATTTTTTACTTCACCCTGTCTGGCGGCTACTGAAAATGACGAACCATCAGGTCCATTTTGAAGCCATTCGCCTCGGTACTTTGCGATCCAGCGAGACATATTAAAGGCTGCGTTCCGACCGAACATAAGGTGGAGCGGTAATGGGAATTTCAATTGCGGTAGATGGGAACCGGGTGGCGATAGATAGGGTGCGGTCTGGAGGAACATCAAACCGCCTGGGCGCAAGGTCCGCTTCGCTTCCCGAAGGTATTCGGCTGGTTCCGCGACGTGTTCAATGACCGAATGTGAGAGTACGAAGTCAAACGAGGCTTGTCCAAATGGCAGTGCCGTTCCGTCTGCTTGACTGAATGCAAGATTTGACACATTTTTTTCTCGCGATAGTCGAGTGCCTGCGTCGCCAAACCGTGCATCCAAGTCAATACCGGTCACTCGATCCGTTTCTTCGGCTAGGGACACACACATGCCACCGCCGCCGCAGCCGTCGTCAAGCACACGGCCGAGCTGGTTGACGCCGGCACTTGCTAGCCACTGCAATAATTTCGCGCTCCGCCAGTATTCAAAAACAGCGTAGTGGTATTCAGACCTAAATCGAACCGCGGCATGCTTTTTTATTTCGTTGCTATCAACGATGTTCACTTCGTAGAACTCCAAAATTAGCAACAATGACAACGGAAAACTACGTCACGGTGTTTCCAGTTGAAAATCGCTAATGGGACACCGTAACACTGGCCAGAGGTCATTGTGAAGGTGAGATGCCCAGCACGGTACCAAGGTGGCTGCGTTATAGTGTCGCTTGATGCGCGAATCAACTCAGTGGGGACTCGGTGCAAACCGAACGAGAAATGCGTGGATTGTTATCGTTTTGTTGATGGTAGTGTCCCTCCCGGCGGTCACCCCACGTTTGTACGCTTCTGATGAAATCCAGTATTTCGCATACCTACGATCAGTGTGGTTTGACGGTGACCTTTCGTTTGAGAACGAGTACAGATATTTCTACGACCGTGAAATAGCTCGGGCTTTTGGGTTTCAAGAAACATTTCTTGAGCTCAAGACGGAAACTGGACTGCGTAATAACTTTGGCACGGCCGGTAGTGCAATTCTGTGGTCTCCTTTTTACGGGATTGCCGATGTTGTAGCGCGTACGATGCGGTTGTCTGGTGCGTCGGTAGCCGTTGACGGTTATTCACGTCCCTATCTAGCCGCTGTGGCATACGGATCTGCCATGTACGGGTTTCTTGCGATATTGCTTTCTATAGTTGCTGCACGTCGTGTGGTTGGCACTGGACATCTGGCAGCCCTCATTGTGTGGATTGGCACGCCATTGGGCTTCTACATGTATGTTGCGCCCGGCATGGCACATGCATGT
Source organism: uncultured Vicinamibacteraceae bacterium (assembly GCA_964507425.1). Classification (GTDB taxonomy): domain Bacteria; phylum Acidobacteriota; class Vicinamibacteria; order Vicinamibacterales; family UBA8438; genus DTWD01. Next base: position 598 of record CAZDQD010000153.1, on the reverse strand, counting down.
TCGGCATTCTCGGTTGCGCTGTTTGTCAATGTTTGGCTCATCGTACGTAAGCGGTGGTCGCAAAGTGGTTTCATGGTACTAGGTTCATCAGCCGCCCTGATGGGGATGGTTCGGGAGCAAGATCTCTTCATGGTCATCGGGCCTGCTGTCGATTTTATGTTTTATCTTCGTGAGCGGCTTCGGTCTGGCAGTGAGACAGCAAGCGTCTGGTTGCCGCTAAAACGAGCCACGGTTGGCGCCATGGTCTGTGCTATCTGTTATTTGCCGCAATTGTTTGCTTATCTGACGTTATACGGCCGAATCGGACCGGCACAACAAGTAGAAAATAAGATGTCGTGGTTTGCCCCGTACGCAGGGCTGGTGTTGTTTTCTCCGGAGAATGGTTTGCTGGCGTGGACACCACTGGTGCTCTTCTGTGTTGGCGGATTCGCGCTGATGAGTGCGACCAGCCTGAGGCTTCAGGATTGGTCCCAAAATCAACGCATTGGCTTTTGCCTGTTGTTGATGTTTGCCTCACAAGTGTACGTTTGTGGGAGTCTTGAAAGTTGGATGGGTGCAGGGTCGTTTGGTCAGCGACGGTTTGTTGGGACTAGTGTGC
>CAZDQD010000152.1:0-5350 GCA_964507425.1 uncultured Vicinamibacteraceae bacterium | reverse complement strand
ATATGGTACGTTTGGCTGATGTTTTAATTGGTTTGACTGGGGGTAACCGCCACCTTAATCTTTATCCTTTCTCAATGATGCACTGGCTAAACTTCGTTTACACCAACCATTTTTTACACCGTGTTCAATGTTAGCCTCATGACTTGCACCGTCGCTTCATGGGGTCTATGGTTTCCAGACTAAGAGTTCACTTCGGAGGTGGCGATGGTAATGGTCGGACGAATAGTTGAAGGTGTGATGCTTGTCTGTTAAGTTATGATGCTCGCAGCTTGCAGCCAGACTGAATCCGACGCCGATGTCATCGCCCCACCTGTCGTACTGCTGACCCCGGACGATCCCGTTTTGGTTACAGGTGGTGAGATTCGAGGTGTTTACTCGGCCCTGAATCCGAGCGTGATGACCTTTAAAGGAGTGCCATTCGCAGCCTCGCCGACCGATGAACTGAGGTGGCGTCCTCCTGCTCCCGTCGAGCCATGGAGTGGAGTACGAGACACCACAACAGCTGGCCCAATCTGCATCCAAGAAAGCCGTAACGATGTCGCCCAGAGCGAGGACTGTCTGTTCCTCAATATTTGGGCCCCTGATGAAACTCCTGAGTTGCGTCCCGTGATGGTCTGGATCCATGGAGGCGGCTACACCGGTGGTTCCGGATCAACATCTCTGTACGACGGCACGTCCTTTGCGTCGCGTGACGTGGTGCTTGTAACGATCAACTATCGACTCAACGTTTTCGGGTTCCTCGCACATCCCGCTTTGTCAGCTGAGTCAGAACATGAGGCCTCTGGCAACTATGGATTGATGGATATGGTCGCTAGCCTGGAGTGGGTTCGCGACAACATCGCATCGTTCGGCGGTGATCCTGACAGAGTTACTGTCTTTGGTGAGTCAGCAGGTGGTGGCGCTGTCATGTCTCTAATGTTGATGCCTCAAGCGGACGGTCTCTTCCATAGAGCCATCGCACAGAGCAACTACATTAACGGCTGGGACCGCCAGTTACGTGAGAGCGTCGGAGACTGGACGTCGGCTGAGGCGCAAGGCGTTCAGTTGGCTGAGGCGGTCGGCGCCAGCGGGGAAACAGCACTGCCAGTTATGCGGGCGGCCACGGCCACGGCAGTCAAAGCGGCCGCCCGGACAGGTTCAGGCGATACTTTTTCCCGTACCGGATACGTCTGGGCGCCAAACGTTGATGGGTGGACCATACCAGCGGATCCGCTACTCATGTACGAAACGGGCCAACAGCATGATGTTCCGCTCATTACCGGCATGAACGGTAACGAGGGGTCCTTGATGGCATTGGGGGAGCGTATCGTTAATGTCGATGCGTTTGAGTCACACGTCCGTTCGGTGTATCCAGATATTGCGGAAACGGTGCTAGACCACTACCAAAACACAACCACTGAGTCAGTACGTGCTGCTATCGATCGCCTGGTACACGACATGTTTTTTGCCGGCCCAGTTCTGACGCAAGCCCGGACACACACAAAAGTGACGTCACCCGTGTGGCTCTACCACTTTACCCGCGTGCCGCCAACAGATCTGGGCGCAACGATGGGGTCCCATCACGCCGCAGAACTTGTGTATGTGTTCGGTACGATGACACCGAAACAGACGTCTCCGAAAGAAGCGCCGCTTGGTCTCACAACCGAAGGCGATTGGACGGAAACTGATCGCCAACTTTCAGAGGCAATGATGCAGTACTGGGTTCGGTTTGCGGCGACCGGTAATCCTAACCGAGGCGAGCTTCCGCAATGGACTGAATTCAACGAAAGCACTAACTATCATCTCGTGCTAGGTGACAAGGTGGAAGAAAGCACCGAATTACACGATCCAGAAGCAACAATCTTCACCGCCTATGAGAAGGGTTGGCGTAGCGAAACTCGGAATCGTGACTGAAGGGCGCTACAAAAAGAAATGTTGTTACTCGGAAGGTCCCATATCGACCCGTGTCACCACCACTCTCGCACAGCGGTGGCGAGGTTAACCAATTTAGAGTAGCCGTGGCTCCAAAGCCACGGCGAGCGCAGCCGCAACCTGTTCTTTGTTCTGCTCACCGTCAACAAGAGTCCAGTCAGACTGCTCAGCCTGTCTGAGATAACTCTCCCGCACCCGCTGCAAAAGCTCAAGGTCGCGTTCATACCGATCCCGTCCGGTGGCCTTTCGTTCTACGGCCGTTTTCGGAGCGATATCAAGCAATAATGTTAAATCCGGTTGTGGCAAATACAACTGCAGATTCGTCAACCAATTTGGATCGAGTCCATGCGCCTCACCGTAGGCAATGCTAGACGCCACGTAACGGTCAAAAATAACTACGATACCCGCATCGTTCCATCGGTCAATGTCTAGTTTGCGCTCAAAACGATTTGCTACATAAAGCAACTGCATTGTCTCCGGCCCATATTCGCGCTCACCCTGCAACGCCCTCGCAATTTCCTCACCGATCGAAGTACCGTAATCTGGAAAAGATTCCACCCGAGACTTATAGCCGGACGCACGAATACGATCTCGAAGTAGTTTGGCTTGAGTCTCTTTTCCGCTCTGGTCCAGTCCTTCAATCGCTACCAACATGTCAAAAACTCAAACCCCATTAGTTAACAGCTAACACCTTGTTATCAGCACTCACAGCTAAGCATGTCATCAATGGTTTGCCGGCGACGAATAAGTTCTGCCCGCCCCTTCTTGACTAACACCTCAGCCGGCAAGGGACGACGATTATAGTTTGACGCCATCGACACCCCATAAGCACCCACATCCTTAACAGCCATAACATCTCCAATCTCAGGTAGCGGCATCTTACAACCAAGTCGGATTACATCGGTCGTCTCACAGATTGGACCAACTATGTCGCAGGTTGCCTCCTCATTGACAGTTGGGACAACTGGCTCAACTCGATGAGTCGCGTCGTACAATGCCGGTCTCATCAATTCGGTCATCCCCGCATCAAGCACGACAAAGTGACGTCCTGAAAGCTGAGGTTTAATGTCGACCACCCTGGCAAGAAGGACGCCCACCGGCCCGACGATCCAACGACCAGGCTCTAAGAGAAGCTGCAGGCCTGTCGGTGCTACCGCGTCCAGGATCACCTTCGAGTACTCATTAACATCCAATACCGGCTCGCCGTCATAGGAAATCCCAAGACCACCGCCAAGATCGATATGTTCAAGAACAATTCCATCGGTCAACAAGGATTCAGCAAAGTTTGTCATCATCCCGGCTACGCGTCTTATTGGTTCGATGGTTGTAATCTGTGATCCAATATGTGCGTGAACACCAACAAGTCGAATCCCAGACCAATCAGAAATTTCTCGGCAGAGATTCCCAGCCTCATCAAGTGGTACGCCAAACTTGTGCGCCCGTCCTCCAGTTGAAATTCCAGGGTGACTTTGCGCATCAACATCAGGATTAACACGAATCGCGACAGGAACCCGCTTGTCCTGTGCACTTGCGATTCGATTGACGCGGATTAATTCGCCGACCGATTCAACATTAATCGCGCAAAGACCTAAAGCTACAGCCTGGAATATTTCGGCATCGGTTTTACCAACACCAGTGAACACAATATCACTAGGATCAGCATTCGCTCGCAGCGCAACGTCAATTTCGGCACCTGAGTTTGCATCAAACCCACCGCCCAAATCATGGACCGATCGAACCAACTCAAGTGTTGAGTTAGCTTTAAGCGCATAATGGATACGGTGTGGATAGGCTCCGAAAGCTCCATCCAGGGCCCTATAACGCTCTTCGATCAGGGCGCCACTGTAAACATAAAGCGGTGACCCCTCCGCATGCACTATCGACGAAAGATCCACTCCATCGCATTTCCCGCCATCATTACCAAACGAAAATCCTGACATGTGAATGTGATCCTAAGCTTCGGAAGCGAGCTGGCTCGCCCGTCCGACCTTCACCGCACCCTAAAAACACGCACCGGAACGGAAAAACCAGAATTATCGAGCTGGAAGGACAGCGCCACCAACTCCTACCGAGTCAGACAAACCATCTCCAACTGGCTCGGCTGGATACTCAACAAGCCGCCAGGCCTCTGAGTCCTCAAGTATTTGCTGCGCAAAGCTGGCATGCAACGCGTGCCCACCACGGTGGGCTACAACGTGACCAATTATGGGATGACCTACAAGGGCGAGATCTCCCACAACGTCTAGAATTTTATGGCGAACAAACTCATCATCAAAGCGTAATCCGTTGTTAAGAACGCCAGTCTCACCAAGAACTATGGCATTGTCTAATGAGCCACCGAGAGCTAACCCTTTCTGGCGAAGTTGTTCAACTTCCTTAAGAAAACCAAAGGTTCGAGCCGGGGCAATCTCTTCAATAAACGACCCCTCCGTTAACCGTTGAGTTCTTGACTGGTGCCTCAACAGTGGGTGATCAAAACTGATACTGTACGTGACCTTAAAGTGATCCGAGGGATACACAGCAATACGCTTATCACCACGAGACAGCGAAATCGGACGAACCACTTTCAAAAACCGACGCGGCTTACTAAGTTCTTTAATGCCGGCCTCATGCACTAGATAGACAAACGACGCCGCGCTCCCATCCATAATAGGGACCTCGGCCTGGTTTAACTCCACACTGACGTTGTCAACACCAAGACCGACAAGCGCCGCAAGAAGATGTTCAACCGTTCCAACCGAAGCGGCATCCTGAGCCAACCCGGTCGCATAATTCAATCTCGAAACACGAGCGGCAGCAGCTGGGACCTCTATGCCGTCCATATCAAGCCGCCTAAAGCGAATGCCATGGTCGACCGGTGCTGGTTTTAGACGGAGGGTTACCTTTTTGCCGGAGTGAAGCCCGATCCCAGAACAGGAAACAGAACGTCTCAATGTACGCTGTATTGTCATCCTCTTCGATTGCACCGTCGCCACTACGCCTGTCTCACCAAGGCCGCAAAAAACTGATAACAAGAGGACAACATTTCACGATTTTTCATAAATGTGCAGTTCCTCAAGAACCAAGAAAGTATCGCACCACGGAGCATCTCCCCCCAAGGTAGCACAAAATATCTGCCCTCTTATACCATGAATTCATGGTACTTATCGGGAAACCACTAATTTTTCTTTAGTTTAATGAAAATTATAGAGTTTCCACATGTTCACTAAAACGCACACTAAACTCGAGAAAACAGGACTTTTAAAAAGTAACTAGTTTTAGGTCATTAGACAGAACTGAAATGCCTCTCCCCCACCTGGTCCGAGGTCAATGACGTGATCAGCGGCCTTGATAACATCAAGGTGGTGTTCAATCACAACCACAGTATTACCCTGATCAACTAGCAAATTAAGTACATCCAACAAGCGTCGGGTATCTTCTAGGTGTAACCCTGTAGTCG
>CAZDQD010000151.1:0-9430 GCA_964507425.1 uncultured Vicinamibacteraceae bacterium | reverse complement strand
CCGGTACCGTAGGTCAACGCCCAGATCAGCGATGCGTCGAAGAGGCGATGCCCGGCTTCGGTCATCCGATGATACGTGCCAAGGGCGTTGCTGTTCTCGGGGAACAGCGAGATGCGCAAGTATGGAGAGGGTGACCCGTCGGAGAGCGCGTCGCCTGGGAGAATAAAGTAGATCGATTGTGCTTCAGGGTAGTCCGGAAGAGCGGCCACAGACTGCACCCCGGATGCCAGCACTTCACGCACGGCCCAGTTGATCTCCGCAGGGATGGTGTAGACGGTAACGCGCCCCGACAGTCCTGCCGCGAGCGGATGTGAAGGATCCACGATGACGATATCGGTCTCGCCAGGGATGGAGCCGAAGTGGCCGACTTCTACCTCCCCGGTCGGATCTTCAACGGTGCCCCCGGCACCTCCCTCTGGTGAGCCGGGATCGACACTCTGACTGTTCGGGTCCACGAATTGAAACTCATCCTGCAGGAACGCCTCCATGTTGATGATCGGCGTCGACGTTGCAGTGAGCTTTGTGCTCACGTCGGTCGAGCCCAACGACTCGGGGACGATTATCAAGTCCACTGCGTCCGCCGCCGTCTGCATTTCGGCCGCCTCGGTGTCATCAGGCATCATGGTCACGTGGTGTCCCAAGTCGAGACGCAGATGGAGTTCGAGGGAGCGGTCGTCAAGGCTCGTGCATTTGGTGTAGGTGCCGTTTTCGTCGCCGCAAACAATCAGGATGTCCATGTTGCCTGGGGCCGCCTGCTGGCCGAACGCCGATGGTGTTACAAGAGTGATCGAAAGCCCGACAGCGCCGAGCGTTAACGCGTACCTTTTGTTCATTGCATCCTCCCGAATTCATAGTTTAACGCGATCGCGCGTATGGGTTACCAGGTATTGCCAAACAGCGGTAGGCGAAACCGCGATATGGCAGTTCTGTGCCTGCGTTCGTGAACCTCGAGCGTACGCGCGACCACGCAGAAAATCGCTAAGTCGGTCAATTGAGTGATATCTTCTGTTTCGGTGGTTCTTTGATTTCTCTATGGAGTGAGCTATGAGCGGACTGACTATTTCGATGTTTCGTTTCGCAATTTCGAATCGCATCTTTTTTGCTTTCGTGTTTGCAATGGTCAGTCTGGTGCTTATTGGATTCGGACAAGGTCAAGGGAATCAGTTTGAAGGCGTTGAGCTGTCCATTGAGCCAGTTGCGGGCAATGTTCACATGATTCAGCGGCCGGGCGGCGGTGGGAATGTAGGCGTGTCTGTCGGACCGGCTGGCGTACTGTTGGTCGATTGGCTCTTTGCTCCGCTGTCAGACAGGCTCGTCGACGCTGTTCGACAGGTGACCACCGGTGAGATCCGTTTTTTGGTTAATACGCATATTCATCCTGACCACATAGGCGGCAATGCTTCCCTTGCGGAACAGGGCGTGTTGATTTTTGCGCATGACAATACGCGACTACGTTTCCTTTCTGATCTGCATAGTGCCTACGTAGGTGGCCGCTTTGGACCGCCACCGGCCGTAGAGGCACGACCGGTCGTGACCTATAACGATGAAATCAGTTTTCATCTTAATGGTGAAGATATTCGAGCCTTTTTGGCGCCGCCTGCGCATACGGATGGGGATAGCTTTGTCTACTTCCCAGAGTCGGATGTCTTGCATCTTGGGGATGTGTTCAGAACGACCAGCTACCCGATCATCGACCTGTATAACGGTGGAACACTCGCGGGTACCATTGATGCGCTGGAACTAGCCCTAGAGATAGCCGGACCTGAGACCTAAGTGATTCCGGGCCATGGGTTGTCTGTCGTTGGTAGAGAGGAAGTTCGGTGATTTTTGGACATGATTGTCGATGTTCGCGGGAAGGTCCTCCAACTAATCGAGAATCAGGTAAATCTTGAGGGCATCCTGCGTGCGCAACCAACCGAGTCTTATGACGCGATCTGGGGTCAGGAACCGGGCTGGACAGCCGAGGATTTTGTGCCAATCATTTATTCCGAGTTGGGCGGCACGGGATGATCGGCTGACCACTAGACCAAACCCAAGATGCCACGGTACCGATTTCGAGAGAAGAAGTCGTGACCTTCCCTGTCCCTCCCTCCTGCTATTGTGACCGAAGGAAGGAGTGGTCAAATGTCTCGAGTGTTCGAGTATGAAGAGGATTGGGATAAAAAGAATTTAGTCTGCGCTGAATGCGGCTGGAAGGGCACATTCCGTGAAGGCGACACGGAAATGTATGCGGAGGTTATGGATAGTTCGTGTCCGACCTGCGACATTATCCTAGCCGTCGTGTTGTATCCGACTACTGCGCACTCAGCTGCCCGGCAGAGACATTGTCATTGAAGGGGCCTTCTTCACGGGGCGGCAACGTCACGAACGGGTTTCCGATTGTCGGGTTGTGACCAAGCAACCTACTTAGTAGTTACGCGTTAGATTTCTAGAGCTGCGCGATCGTGGCGGTAAGAGTTCTTAGGGCACAAATCATGATCATTTTTGATTATTCGTCGAAGAAATCATTGCGCGATCAAATCGGTCAACCTTTGCGATACATAGAAACCTCGATGTTTACGCCGGAATATATCGCTAACGGAACGGTGACAGGCGCGAACAGACCAACTGTTACAGGTAAAGGAAGGATGTTTTTTGCCACTGTGACGATGAAGGACGGACTCATCGCTAAGGTCCGCTAGATGCGTGTTATCGTCTCGGGGATCTTGATATCGGAGGATACGACATGAGCGATGTAATCCAACGCGGCATACTCAGTACGCTGCTGCTGACATGCGTAGTGTTACTAGGTATCACACCTCGTCCGGTTGCGGCTCAATCGGTCGCGTTGTCAGAACCCGAATTTGCCTCGGACGAGTCCTACCTACGATTACTCGCCCCGGGAAACGAAGTCTATCGTCCGCTGGACGGACATCGGATGAAACGGTTGGTCTCCGAACAGACCGCCATTGCACGACGTTATCGAGACGCTGGTCATCAATACTGGGGCCGGATTATCGGCACTGAGGCGGATCACGATACGGCATCGTGGATGGCCGAGCGACTCCGTCAGGTGGGAGCTGAGGTCAGACTGGAGCCTTTGGATCTACCACCGCAGTGGGTGCCGCAATCCTGGGAGGTCTCGGTCGCCGGCGCCGATGAGTTGGTGACGCTAGCATCGGCTTCGCCGACTTATGCGTCTCCTGGCACGCCTTCAGAGGGAATTGACGTCGAATTGATTGATGTGGGTCTCGGGATGGAAACGGACTTTCGCGGCCGAGACGTACGTGGTAAAGCGGTAATTATCCATGCCATTCCTCGGCCAGGCATTATTTCACTTACGCGCTCCGAAACGCTGAGGGGCGCCATCGCACGGTCGGGCGACCGTGGCGCGGCGGCAATGCTCATCGTCGTCGAATTGCCGGGAAACATCCAAACGTTGCTTTATAGCGTGAATTCCTCTGTGCCTACGCTGGCGCTCGGGTCGAACGACGGTTCCACCCTGCAGCGCATGCTTGTCGAAGCCGCCCCGGGGGTGCCTCCGCGCCTGGCGCTTCGTCTCGACGTGCGGGAAGTAGAGGGGCTGACGACGTCGGTCGTGTTAGGTGTGGTGCCCGCGGAGACGGAGGACGCGGAAAGGGTTGTTATCGTGGCTCACCGCGACGCCTTCTTTGAGGGCGCGAGCGATAATGCGTCGGGTGTTGCCGCGGCGGTCGAGCTGGCGAGATATTTCTCCGAGGTGCCCATGAACGAACGTCGTCGAACGGTGGAGATTATTGGAACACCTGGCCACCACAACCGTGCCAGAACTGGGCAGGCTTGGCTTGAGGAGAACCGAGAGAGGGTGTTGCGGAGAACCGCACTGCTCATCAACGCCGAGCACACCGCGCACGCCCTTGTGGATCACTGGGGTTCGGCATTGCAGCCGACCAACTCCCTTGGACCGTTTCAGTGGAGCGTGAACGGCTCTTCCGAGTTGCTGAGGATCGCGAGTCGCAGTTTTGACGAATTCGGTATTCCTAGATGGGCTCAGATGCGAGGACTGGGGGGAGAGGTCTCCCGAATCGCGAACCTTGTCCCTTCGATCAACCTGATGCACGCCGGAGTCCTTTTGCATTCGAACGCGGAGACCGCCGAGGCGATTCCTGCGGCTGGACTTGCCGCCACGGCACGCGCCTATGCGAAGATCATCGACGACGCGAATCGGTTGGAGTTCTCTGCATTGGTTCCCGAGAGAAACGACCGTCAGTGACCGGAGCTTAGAGTTTCCTTTCGGCCAGCACGTGACCTCGGCTTTCCCTTTCTCGGACGTGGATGAATTCCGAATCTCTGGTCATCTCTGGCGATGGCTTCGGCCACACGTTCCATTGTGGGCTCGAAGTCCTCATGACGCGAGTCGAGATATAGCCACTTTCTAAGAACGTCGTGAGGTGCTAGTTCGCTGAACTCTTCGATGATTGCGGGTTGATGTTCATGATCCGTGCAGACCAGCACACCATGCCACTTCCACCGGCCGGTCTTTGTTGGTTCGACGAGCAGCATCATCTGGCGACCGAACAGATAGACGGCTAGGCCACCGAACATCCTCTTGGTGAAGTAGCTGGGATGGTCCTCAAAACGCTCGAGGATCCATGCGTTGTCGAACGTTTTTGATGGTGGGGACATCTGATGTTTCGGCCCTTTTCGGGTTCAAGGTATTCTTCCACTTGTTCACGAGTCAAGGTGTCTTACGGGAACCTTATGCGACGTATTGCACAAGTTTTGTCGGTTACGGTCCTACTGATGGCGTTCAGCGTGTCGCTGGCCACGCAACAGGAGTTCCTTGACGAGCTGAGGGAGCTGGCAGAGGCCGGGGACGCGGAGGCGCAAGTGACCTTGGGTCTCGCGTATTCGTTTGGTAGAGGTGTGCCGCAAGATGATGTCGAAGCTGTGCGATGGTATCGGTTAGCGGCGGACCAGGGGGATGCCGGCGGACAGGTTAATGTCGGGCTGATGTATGCCGATGGTCGTGGCGTCCCGGAAGACGACCTTGAAGCCGTGCGGTGGATTCGAATGGCAGCCGACCAAGGCGCTGGCGATGCACTGTTGTGGCTTGGGCTTATGTATGCCAATGGAGAAGGTGTGCCAGAGGATGATGTAGCTGCACACATGTGGTTCAATCTAGCTGCGTCAAGATTTACTGGAATCGATCGCGAAGGTGTTGTGAGATCGCGTGACGAGGTGGCCGCCGGACTCACCGCTGATCAACTAGCTGAAGCGCAGCGTCTCGCACGTGAATGGGAAGCTGAGCATACGCGATAAGCGCTGATTAGTTGGAGGTGGAACTGTTTGGCTCCGTGGGTTGCATTCCGGTAACTGCGGCTGCGGCCAATGTTGCGACCCGACCACGGAGTGCGTTTACATTTCCGGTGCCATCAGGATGAACGCGATTTGAGAGAAACACCACAACCGTGGATGTTTCGGGATCAATCCAAATAGATGTTCCGGTAAACCCGGTGTGTCCATACGAATGTTCTGAAAAGAGGGCTCCACGATTTGACGAAAAACGAGAATCAATATCCCAACCAAGGCCGCGGCGCTCATCAAGGTGTGGTGGTGTGGCTGGAATCGTCATTCGCGCCACTGTGGTTGACGACAGAACGGTCTGACCGTCGGGTGTGAGATGACCTCCGCCGAGCATCATTGCAGCAAACAGTGCTAAGTCATCCGCGGTACCAAAAAGTCCGGCGTGACCTGAAATACCACCCATGCGACGTGCGGTTGGGTCATGTACGGTGCCGCGAAGCATTTCTGCATTAGGTCCACCACATGGCCACGCGAGTCGACCACACGACTCGGTCGGTGCAATTCGACCTCGCGTGTCGTGGGATGGTAAAAACAGAGTATCAGTCATGCCGAGCGGCTCAAAAATTCGGCGGCGCGAAAATACGTTTAATGGTTCTCCGCTAACTCGTTCAACGATCGCGCCAAGCAAGAGAAAATTGATATCACTGTACACAAACTGTTGTCCCGGCCTAGCCTCGGGTTTCTCCTGCGTGGCTCGTTCTATGGCGACATCAAAACCTTCGAACTCGTCCTCCAAAGGAAAGTGTGGGCGTAACCCAGAGACATGTGTCAACAAATGTTCGATAGTGATGTCTGTTTTTTCGTGCTGTTCGAAGCCAGCGATGTAGTCCGAGACTGCGTCGTGAAGATGAATCTCACCATCATCTATAAGTGCCATCACGCTCGGCGCCGTAGCGATGACCTTTGTCAGCGATGCGAGGTCGAAGATTGTTTCAGTTGTCATCGGCTCAACAGCAGGATCCAAAGAGCGGTTACCAAAAGCTTTTCGATACACCGTGTCGCCCTGATGCGTAATTAGCACAACAGCGCCCGGTAGAGCACCTTTGTCTATGGCTTCTAAGATCGCAACATCTATTTCTTGGAGATACTCATCGGAAATGATTTGACGAGCCTGGCATCCCATTGACGCAACTGGCAGGACAATCAGAAACAACAAAACACGCCAGTCATATTGAGTAGATGAGTGCATGGAATCCCTCTGTCGAAGCAGCTTCTAACTCCGAGTGTATATCGGAAAATCACCTGAAATACGTGCTCGCACTTGACCTGGCGCTCGTTCCCCTCCAGAATCGCTGACGCTGTCCTGAAAGATACTCGCGAATGTCGAGGGAGAACTCACGCATGAGGATGATCCAGGTAATGATTTTTGCTGCAATCTGTGCTCCGGCCGCGGCGTGGGCTCAGACTGATACCACCGTACTGTTCATCGGCAATAGCTTCACGTACGGCTCGGGTTCGTCGGTGCGTTTCTACCGCGCCGATACCGTCACCGATCTCAACAATACTGGCATTGGCGGTGTACCGGCCCTGTTTAAGTCGTTCACAGAGCAGGTTGGATCAGACTATGACGTTTATCTGGAGACGCAACCTGGCAGCGGTCTAGACTTTCATCTCGAGAATCGGCTTGGTGTTATAGGGCGTAGGGCCTGGGACGTTGTCGTCATGCATGGGCAGAGTACGCTGGATTTTGAGGCCCCTGGCAATCCCGCTAAGCTCATTAGAAATAGCGGCCAACTCGCCGAGTTTCTCCACGCGGCGAACGCAGACGTTGAAATTCACTTAACGTCCACCTGGTCTCGAGCGGATCAGACATATCCTCCGGATGGCGCTTGGGCAGGACAGCCCATTGACGCCATGGCTAAGGATGTCCGTGCGGGCTACGACGAGGCGGCGCAGGCATCCCCGGCGATTACGTCAGTCGTACCGGTTGGTGAGGCTTGGGCGCGCGCGATGGAAACTGGTGTGGCCGACCCGAATCCGTATGACGGCACGGAGTTCGGCACGGTCGATCTCTGGACATACGATCACTACCACGCCAGTACCTATGGCTACTACCTCGAAGCGCTCGTTGTCTTCGGGCGCCTGACAGGTCGTGATCCACGGTCGTTGGGTGACCACGAGTGCTCCGCGTTCGAGCTAGGATTTTCACGGGAGCAGGCCGGTGCGTTACAGCAAGTGGCGTTCGAGACGTTAGTGGGCACCGATGGGATGACACCAGCTCCGTTTGTGCTTGACAACCCTGCAAGCCAGGCACGGTGTTCAGGTCGACGTTGACCAAATATCAGTTAGCCCAGCTTTTGTTCAACGTCTAGCCAGGACGGTGGCTGTGGCTCCGCCTGCGATGCCGAATTGCACACTTGCGAGCAGTGGGGCGAGGATGGTTTCCGTTAGGTTGAAGATGGTCGTATTCGCGTAGTACGCAAGACCGACGGTTGACCAAATGACAAAGCCGACGATGGCACCGCACTTGATTCCACTCACGATTGCCGAGGAACCACTCTTTTCCACGGCAAGAGTAACGAGGAGGGCAGCTGGGATATTTTGTAATTGTTCTGGAAGAAAAAGCGGAGATTCACGTGCAACTCCGGCCGCAACAAAGCCGGCACCCCAATAATCGAACGCGACATTCCAGATGAGATAACCCACGACCGACATGGTAATGCCGCCAACGACCGTTCCTATCACGAGACGCTTCAAGTCCATTGTCGCCCTCCTGTGGAATATCTGACGGTCCACCGCGACCGCCACCGTTTAGTGCTGAGACAGATCCTACCGCTGTGGCTCGGCAAGTGCTACGGCAAACATGAGCAGATTGCGAGGAGCACGTACGTGAGCCAGTGTTGGGCTCAGGAGATAGACGCAGTCACATTGCCCAACAACGGTGATCCCACGTTTAGGTGCTCGACGACACGATGCCAAGGCGAGGTCTTGCCACCTCTAGGTTGACCCCAACCAATGGGTGTTTCGGGGTTATCTACTGCATACGGTCGATCAAGGGTGAGCGGTGGACCCCAAGCGCCAGTTAAAACTCTGTGGCCGGCTTTGAGTTGATGTCCTTTTTTGGCTAATTCCGCGACCAACCACGGCAGCGCCATGAGGACATCGTCTGGCCAACGACGATTCAGCCAATGTTCTACCACGTGACCGTCAAGAACGACGGATAAGTCTATGTCTGTTGGAGCCTGCGGCGGTGGGACACCGCGAGAATATACAACGCCGGCATGAATCGCGTTGTTTGCGATCAGCTCGGCGCCCCTGGGATGGTCGCCACGGAATACGAGATTGTGAAGTTCAATGACTGTGAAAACTTGGTCGATTGCATCGGTGATATGTTTCAGCGAGGCGTTCTCTGGTTCGATGTCATGGCGGAGCGACACTGCTATTTCACCTTCGATCGCCAAGTTAGCAAATGTGTTCCTGGCTAACGTAACAGCGTCCCGGTGTTCTTCACTCGCCCATAAACGGCCGTAGACCGGGTGGGAGAGTCCGTTGCTCTGTTGATTGATCGCGCAAACGCATCCGATCTTATATCCAGCAATTTGTTCGCCTCGACGTGCTCGCAATTCCGCAACTCGCGTTTGTAGGAGATACGCATCGTTGATGGACAGGCGTAAGCCGTCTGCAAACAAAGTCCCGGGAGTATGGATGTCATAGTCACGCAACATCTGCTCGGCGAGTCTAGGGATGTCTTTGGGTTTGACCATAGGTCCGTTTGTTGTCGGCGGCGTCTGAGCCGCTGTCACCTTATCGGACCACGCGATTCGTAGCAATTGCGATGCCGGAGCCTTCGAGCTGCAGTAGTCGTCTGGCTGCGAAGCGGCGCCGTGCTTCCGGGTCTCGTTCGGCGTCGCGAGAGTCGACCCAGCCGTCATAGCTCCGATACCATACGATTCTCAACAGACGCGCGACGTTACCAGGATTCCCTGATCGTCGGAAGAGACCTGTCACTCGTGTCCCGAAAGTCGACTCCCAAGTGTCCCAAGCTTCTGTGCTAAGCCGCACGACCTCGTCGACATCTCGCGGTTGATAGATCTCTTCACGATGAACGTAGAACCCCGCGCCGGTCGGAACCGTCAGCCCCTCTGCAAGGTAGATTGGAATCAGA
>CAZDQD010000150.1:0-10097 GCA_964507425.1 uncultured Vicinamibacteraceae bacterium | reverse complement strand
GATGGAACGGCAATAACAACGTAGGAGGCGTTACGTAACGCCTCGTCAAGTAAAGCCGTAGCTCGAAGATTTGGTGGAAACGAAACCCCTGGCAAATAGAGCTCGTTGGTACCGTCAGAACGGATATTGTCTACGAGGCCAGAATCTCTCCCCCACAAACAAACATCATGGCCACATTGAGAAAAATGAACGGCTAAAGCCGTCCCCCATCCCCCGCAACCGATAACAGCTATTCGTCCTGTGGACATAAGAATCTCACTGGATCACACCCTTTGTGGTCTTCTGGATGATCTAAGAGCGACGCGGGGTTCTTGACCCGACAGTAACCGCTGCACACTAGAGTAATGTTTGCCCACAATAAAAACAGCCGTAATCACTACAACAACCTGTGTCCAGGTCGAGCTAGCCCGACTCATAACGTTAGTAAGCCATCCGTCTCGACCGCATGCCTGCAAAGAAGGCGACGTATTCTACTACTCGTTACCAACCAGGTCAGAGCAGTCACACACGGTCCGTAATGATTCACCGCCGTTTCAAGGCCTAGTCGGCCTTATGAGCGCCCGACGAAGTAAATCAAGCGCATTCTGCGAAGCCTGAAACTTAACTCGCTCCCGCTCACCTGGCAAACTAAGTCGACGAACCTTCAAAAACTCATCTGGGCCAGCAAGTGCGAGGCAAACGGTGCCCACCGGCTTATCCGGCGCCCCTCCGCCGGGCCCCGCTATGCCGGTAACCCCGAGTGCATAATCAGAATCAAGCAACAACCGAGTCTTAGTGGCCATTGCTTTTGCAACGGGTTCACTTACGGCGCCATGCTGTCTCAGCAATTCCTCTTCAATCCCAAGAACCGACACCTTCGTGTCATTGCTATATGTAGTTAGTCCACCTTGAAAATATGCTGAACTTCCAGGAACATCAGTCAATCTGGATGCGATTAAGCCTCCAGTGCAAGATTCTGCAACCCCGACGGTTAAATTGTTCCCAACTAACAAGGCACCAACAACTTCCGGTAATGTTTCACCGTCTGCGCTATAAATCAAAGAACCTAACTTTACCTTCAATTCGTCAACCGCAACATCCAAGGCAGCATTGGAGACCACCCTGTCGGCGCCAACTAACGTCAGATGAAGATCAATCTGCCCGAGAGACGCCAGAACCGTAGTGCTTATCGTCGGGACACGAGTACTCCATACACGGTACAAGGGTTGTGCCAATTCATCGACGTGCGATTCCGTTTGACCCGTAGTGCGGACGACTCTCCTATAAACGTGTGCGCCACCGGCATCACCGATCAAGCCTCGCATAATCACGGATTCAAACATAGGCTTGAGTTCTCTTGGTGGACCTGGCAAGAGAATTATTTTCGTTTTGCTTTTGTCATCTGTCAGCAATAAACCAGGTGCCGTCCCGCGAGGGTTGTCTATAACCACGGCGCCACGCGGGACCTCAGCCTGGCGACGGTTTGCTTTTGGCATCGCTAAACCTCGAGAGGCAAAACGCTCCTCGATCAACCCAAGGAGGCTAGCATCTGGGACAAGCGGCAACCTGAGAATATCCGCAGTAACATCTCGGGTGCGATCATCGTCTGTTGGCCCGAGCCCTCCGGTAACTAGCACCAATTCAGAATTGGCTATCGCGTATTCCAAGGCGCGCGCTAACGCTTCTGGTTCGTCAGTGGAAACAAGTTTTTGAGTAACCTCGACACCGATGTTGTTCAATCGTTCAGTTAAGAACAATGAATTGGTATCAATCTTGTGGGGAGTAAGCAACTCCGTCCCGACAGCAACAATTACCGCGTGTTTTACCGAACTACTCATCGCCAAAGGCATCGAGGTTAGACCGGCAGTACCACACTTAAACCCATGAGAATCCGTAAAGTGCAGTTTGCGTACAACCCAGCGGCCAAGTCATCACCGATCACCCCCCATCCGCCAGGCAATTGTTCAATCTGATTAACAGGAAAAGGTTTAACAACATCAAAAAGTCTAAACAAAAGAAACCCAACTGCTATCCACGCCATGCTCCCGTCAATCCACAGTAACGTCAACGACATACCGGCAACTTCATCAATAACGACTTGACCTGGGTCTTTACGCCTGTAATAGTCCTCAGCTTTGTTCGCTGACCAAACACCGCAAGCGACGACCACCAAGAATAACGCCGGCTCGGCCCAAACCTCATCAAACAGCCGAACACTGAAGACCAAGCCTAGCCCGACCAGCGAACCCGCCGTACCAGGCGCGATTGGCACTAATCCGCTGTAGCCAGCCGTCCACACAAACTTCGCTACATGACTCATTTGAATCACATCTAACTAACAACGAACAACGTCTGTCCCAGCCGCAAGATCATGCAATCCACGCTTCTTTCCAAACAACAAGAACAGAAACCCAATTCCTAACAACAAACATGATGCTAACCATCCGAGCGCCCGAATTATGATTTGCCTCGCTGAAGCCTTTCCACCCGTGTTGTTCACTACTCGAATACTAAACAACATTTTCCCAAGAGTCTGCCCGCTAAGAAGGGTAAGGCTTAGGACGTAGCCAAGGTTTAACAAAAATAAAAAGGACACCAGCGGTGGAGCCACTAACGCCGCAGTTAGCTGAACATCAAAATCTATGCCAGCAAGGCGACTGGTTAAGACTAAAACCACCGCATCTATTCCCGCGATAAGTAAAAGGTCAACGACGCCAGCGCCAAGTCGGGAAGCAACACCTGCCCGTTTTGGGCTTCTTGGAACAACCACCGTCTCGGACAGTCGACTTGTACGATTTTCAAAAGGTAAAGCCACGGACCGCTCAACCTCTAAATTCGATAAGCCAGGACTTCGAATCCGTTGCCCTGCACCACTTCTGGCTTTATTAGAGCCGTCGCTCACCAGCTCTTCGTCCGCTAATTCAACACCTCTATCACCAGTTTTAAAAAGTGGAAGATCCGACCGTACAACAGCGCCATTACTCGCAGCAGCGCCTTCTTGACCGAGACCGGCTTCATCAAGAGGCAGGTCCTTCAAGGTGCCGGCCGCATCAGAACCAACAAGTGTTTCGAATTTTTTCAATAACCTTGAACCTTTGAGTTGTAAGGCTCACACATTATGCATCGTGGACGCAGGCAAACCAATGATTGGCTAACTGAATTCCAGCAAACCGCTAAAATGAAATCCACATATACGATAGAGAGTATTGGTACGCACGACCGACCAATGCCAGCCACCAAACGAGTGAGAATATTTTCAAACACAACAAGCCAGTACATTTTCTTGATTTCGTCGTGGAACGTTTAAAACGTCTTGTAGCACTATGATCGAAGTTATTCCGAATATCAGTGAAGGTCGGCGCTTAAACGTCATACAGACATTTGTTAAGAGCGTCTCCGCAATAGATGGAATTCATTTCCTGGACCACTCTTCTGATCCTTCGCATCATCGGTCGGTCTTTACATTTGCTGGGAACTCAGAAGCCGTTCATGAAGCTGCGATGGAGCTTGCCCGTTTGACTGTCGGAAACATCGACCTCAGAAAGCACGAGGGCGTTCATCCTCGCCTGGGCGCGCTAGACGTCTTACCTCTCGTTCCACTCGGCAATACCCCCATACAAGAATGTCTCAACATCGCTCACTCCATCGGAGAAGCAGTCGCCAAATCTTTCAACATTCCCATATTCATGTACGAAATGACTGCCTCATCTGAACATCGCCGCAGGCTAGAACAAATCCGAAAAGGCGGGCTTCAACATCTGACACACAAAATTTCTGATTCCAAGTGGAAACCTGATTATGGTCCTTCACAACCCCATCCAACAGCTGGAATATCCGTAATCGGCGTTCGACATCATCTAATCGCATTGAACATAAATTTACATACTGATGACGTGCAAGTTGCACAACGTATAGCAAAAAAAATACGGGCGAGTAACGGTGGACTGCCGGATCTTAAAGCTCTTGGCCTGTGCATCTCGAACGGGACTCATTCTGGAGCACAGGTATCAATGAACCTGACAAATTATCGCCGGACATCCATTAAACGAGTGGTCGAAACCGTGGTGCAAGAAGCTAATAATGAGAAGGTACCAGTAGCTGGCACAGAGTTTATTGGACTTATCCCCTGGGACGCGATTAAGGACAATGCTGACACGCTAATCACCAAGAACATCGTGAGGAAGGATCAAATAATCGAAGTTCGGCTTGGACAACAATTGTCAGAAACTGATCTGATTCAATCCGATTCAGCCTCCCGAACACACAATGTCAGTCGCAAAAATGACTGCTAGTAACCATCGACCTGCTTTTGCTAAGAAACTTCTCTCGAGCGCACAGCCACATTAGCGTTTGTCCTTCGCATCCAGCAACCCTTTTAGTTCAGTCATAAATTCACCAATGTCTCTAAAATGTCGGTAGACAGAAGCAAAACGAACGTAAGCGACCTTGTCGAGAACTCGAAGCTCATCCATTACGAACGCGCCAACTTCCTCTGTAGAAATTTCCTTTTCCGGCCGTTCCTGTAGCGCCGCTTCCACTCTATTCGTAACAGTTTCAAGTGCAGCCACACTAACCGGTCGTTTTTCACAAGCCTTCAAGAGACCTGCTGTTACTTTCTGGCGCTCAAATCTTTCTCTGGTGCCGTCCTTCTTGACAACCATGTAAGGGATTTCATCAATTCGTTCATAGCTGGTAAATCTCCGCCCACAAGACCCGCATTGTCGACGGCGCCTAATAACTTCTCCCTCTTTACCTTCACGGGAATCGACCACTTTGTCATCAAGATGACTACAAAAGGGACACTTCAAGATAGCACCTCCCCCTTACCACCAGCACCACCAGCCGGTTGTTCTGACCGGTCACTCTTACCATCGAGTTGTTTGTTTTTAGCCGAATCTACCACGCTCAACTGGCTGATATCCTGAAAGTGCATCCCTTCTTTTACCATCAATACGAGACCAACAGCCATGACTGGGAGAAACGAGATCGCGTGCGCGACTAAACCGGCACCAACAGCTACTTCCACCGAAGCATCGTACAAGCCAGTGGCGCCAATCTGATAGGCCGCATGATAACCACCAACTCCGGCCGGTGTTGGTATCGCAACACCTACTGCGACCAACACAAGCATCACGCCTGCCCCCGCCAGTGGCATCAATATCCCAAAAGACATCGATACCAACCAAAGACCAATAACGATTGACAGCCAAAGGGCCAAAGACCAAAACATCGACCACAGTAACACCCTCAACTCCAACATCACACGAAATCCGTCGACGAAAGACTCGGTTCCACTGACGATAGCTGACGCAATTCGTCGCGAACACCGCCTAGACGCCCACTCCGCCCACGTCAGGATCAGCTCAGGCCTCGTCGCCATAACACGAGCCAATCCGAGCGACACCAGAGCGCCCAGCATCGCAGACACTGCGCCGACATATATCCCAGACAAAAGTTGTTCATCTTGAACAACAAATGCCGGGCTAAATACAAGAACAGATGCACCAAAAATTAAAAGAATAGACACCAGGTCTAATATTCTCTCGATCACGACAGTCGCGAACACAGAGGTCGCACTGAGGCCTCCGCGTCTGGCTAATAGATACGGGCGTACTATTTCTCCAACACGCCCAGGAAGAATCGCTATCAATGCGAAGCCAATTACGGTGGCATGAAGAGCCATCCCAACACCAATCGAACCCAAAGGACTCAATAGATACCGCCAACGCACAGCCCTCAGCACATAGCTAGAGCAGGTTAAGAGAAACGCCAAGAAGATGAAATCAACGCGTGCCGCCGTAAACGCAGCCGTAACTTGGTCCAGTTCTGCGTCTCTCAAAACCAACCAAACCAACACAATACTCACCACGCAGATCCCAGCGGCTCTCAATCGGCGAGTCATACAGCTGGACCGTACAACATTTCACACTTGCCGTCGCCAATCTGGCTCGGTAAGCTATGAATCCTTTTACCTTACTAACCCGCTTGCGAGGCAATACGTGTCGGCATCACAACCAGTCTTTGAAACACAACTTGATGGAATTACTGAACATCGTCGCGGAAAGGTTCGCGACATGTACGAGCTCGACGATCTTCTTCTTATGGTTGCAACTGATCGCATCTCAGCTTACGACCTAGTGCTCGGGTCAGCTATTCCGAACAAAGGCAAGGTGCTCACGCAATTATCTTCATTCTGGTTTTCTCAAACGAGCCACATCGTGGCTAATCACATGATCTCCATCGACACAAGTGAATATCCAGCACCTCTTCAACAACATAGAGATGTAATCAAGGGGCGCTCAATGTTGGTTCGTAAGACGAAACCGATAACCATAGAGTGTGTTGCGCGCGGGTATCTTTCCGGATCAGGTTGGAAAGAATATCAGGGGAATGGGCAAGTATGCGGCGTTTCCTTGCCGACAGGTTTGAAGGAGTCCGACAAACTACCGGAACCAATCTTTACTCCAGCAACAAAGGCAGAAACCGGCCACGACATCAACATCAGTGAAGACCAAGCGGGGGAACTTATAGGAAAAGAACTCGTTTCTGAACTCAGAGAATTAACCCTTGCACTCTATAGCTACGGTGCCAAACATGCAGAATCACGTGGCATAATCGTCGCGGATACAAAGTTTGAATTCGGCCTCATCAACAAGAGTGGTCAGAATGAGATTGTGCTCATAGATGAGGTGCTCACTCCAGATTCTTCACGTTTCTGGCCAGAAAACCAATATAAACCTGGGGGCTCGCAGCCGAGTTTTGACAAACAGTATGTACGCGACTATCTAGACGCCATTAATTGGGATCGGAATCCACCGGTGCCTGAACTCCCGGACGACGTCATAGCCAAGACCGAGGCAAAATATATTGAGGCCTATGAGTTAATGACTGGCAGGCAACTAGCCTAGAAACTAAGAAAATGAGCAACATGACGGTCGTGTAGAACGGAAAGGGACTGGAGAACGTGCGGGATCAACTCAATCACTTGATTGACGAAATGTTAACCAAAGGCATTCTCTACGACGAAGCCAAACGAGAAATCGAGAAACGGTTCATAGGACGGGCACTACACAAATCCAATGGCAATCTTGGGCGAGCTGCGGCACTACTGGGTATCCACAGAAACACGCTGAGCAGAAAAATTTCCGACTATCGAATTAAACGAACTGGCTAGTTTCCCCGCATCCGTCGCCTCACTTGACGCAGCTACTTCTACCTGATTAAATTAGCAGACTGTGCGTGCGACTGCTAAGGTCGCCGTATATTGACGGCTTTCCTTCTACTAAGGAAAGTTCGCATTACTTACACAAACAGTCGAAGGGAGCACAAGTTTCATGGCTGTCAAGGTACGACCATTACATGACCGGCTCATCGTCGAGCGAATCGAAGAAGAAGGCGAACAAAAAGTCGGAGGCATCATCATTCCGGATACGGCAAAGGAAAAGCCCCAGCAGGGAAAAGTTATCGCTGCCGGCAAAGGCAAACTCAAGGATGACGGGTCAGTTACACCTCTTGATGTTCAAGCAGGCGACACTGTGCTGTTCGGCAAGTACTCCGGTCAGGAGATCAAGTTGGACGGCGAAGAGTTTCTCATCATGCGGGAAGACGAGATCCTCGGGGTCATCGAAGGGAATTAGCAGTTCGACCGGAACGTTTTTTAGTGATTGGAGTTCGAAAACATGGCCAAACAGATTGTTTACGGTGAGAAATCTCGACAGATGATCATCGAAGGCGTCAACCAGTTAGCAAATGCCGTCAAGGTAACGCTTGGACCCAAAGGACGCAATGTCGTTCTTGACAAAAAATTTGGGTCTCCAACAATTACAAAAGATGGCGTAAGTGTTGCCAAAGAAATAGACCTTAAAGACCCACTTGAAAATATGGGTGCCCAGATGGTCCGGGAAGTTGCCAGCAAGACTTCAGACATTGCGGGTGACGGAACTACTACGGCAACGGTTCTTGCGCAGGCGATCTATCGCGAAGGAGCCAAAAACGTCGTCGCAGGTGCAAACCCAATGGAAATCAAACGGGGCATCGAAACAGCAGTCGAAGCCGTTGTGGCGGAGCTTAGATCGATGTCAAAGGGCGTTAGTGGCAACATGATCGCTCAGGTTGGAACAATTTCCGCAAACAACGATTCAACTATAGGCACCATCATCGCTGAAGCCATGGAAAAGGTCGGCAAAGATGGCGTCATCACAGTAGAAGAAGCACGAACTCTCGAAACCTCGCTCGAAGTTGTTGAAGGAATGCAGTTCGACCGGGGCTATCTATCTCCGTACTTCGTTACTGATGCCGAGCGCATGGAAACCGTGCTAGAGAACCCGATCATTCTGATACACGAAAAGAAGATCAGTTCAATGAAAGACCTGTTGCCGTTACTCGAACAGGTTGCCCGTCTCAGCCGTCCGCTACTCATCATCGCCGAAGACATCGAGGGCGAAGCCTTAGCAACTCTCGTCGTCAACAAACTGCGTGGCACCCTTCAGGGCGCGGCAGTAAAAGCACCTGGCTTTGGCGACCGGCGAAAAGCAATGCTCGAAGACATTGCGACCTTAACAAATGGTAAAGCCATTACCGAGGACCTCGGCCTAAAACTTGAAAATATTCGAGTAGAGGATCTTGGAAAAGCGAAAAAGGTCACTATCGATAAAGACAACACCACTATCGTCGAAGGTGAAGGCACACAGGCCGACATCGAGGGACGGGTGAAGCAAATCCGCGCACAAGTGGAAGAAACAACTTCGGATTACGACCGTGAAAAACTGCAGGAACGCCTGGCGAAACTTGTCGGAGGCGTGGCCGTTATCAAAGTTGGGGCAGCAACAGAAACAGAAATGAAAGAAAAGAAAGCGCGCGTGGAGGATGCAATGCACGCGACCAAGGCTGCCGTCGAAGAGGGAATCGTCTCCGGCGGTGGAACCGCATTGCTACGTGCTAGTCGGGCACTTGACGACCTCTCGCTTGACGGAGATCAGCAGATTGGTGCCAACATCATCAAACGGGCACTTGAGGAGCCCATGCGCTGGATTGCACAAAATGCTGGCTTTGAAGGCTCGATAGTCGTTCAGCGGGTACGAGAATCCAAAAAAGACGAAGAAGGCTTCAACGCTCAGACCGAAGAGTATGAAAACCTCGTTGAGTCAGGCGTCATCGACCCCACAAAGGTTGTGCGGACCGCACTTCAGAATGCGGGTTCAATCGCATCTCTACTCCTGACGACCGAAGCCCTCGTGGCCGATATTCCCGAGAAGGAACCGGCTGCTGCACCGGCGGCCCCGGACATGGGCGGCATGGGCGGCATGGGCGGCATGATGTAACGTAGCCGCTGAGGTCTAATAGCTAAACCAACCCCGGATGCGTTAACGCGTATCCGGGGTTTTTTATCTCAGATTAAAAAACAACTCCAGCCCCACCAGCACCGCCACCGGTTCTCCAGCTCTGGTACCAGGGGCGAACCTCCACTGTCGCGCCGCCTCAACAGCCTGAGCATCAAGACCAAATACGGTATCAAGGGATTTCGTCACGGTAACGTCTCCAACCGTACCGTCTGGTAACACCACAACCTCAAGCCATACAGTCCCTTGAATCCGAGCACGCATCGCCGCGGACGTATATTGTGGCCTGGCCTCATGTAGCACCCTCGGCGGATTGACACCATTTCCTGGTCTAAACACACCGCCTCCAGTACCACCACCTTCGCCGGGTCCAAGACCACCACCCTGCCCAGGTCCTATCCCCGTTCCCTCACCAGTACCAGCTCCACCACCGGCACCGCCGCCGCGTGATTCACTGGACGAAGATATGAGGCGCTCCAGCGTACCTGCTCTGTTCTCTGCAGCGGATGCGACGGAGACAGCAGAAATCGACAACTCCTGTGTCTGTAACGGCTCTACGTCAGGTTCAGGATCTGGCTCAACAAAATCAGGCTCAGGTTCAACTGGTAGACTCAACTCCGCATCATCTGTTCCCTCAACTTCAACCTCGCGGGGAATCTCGAGCGACTCGTTTACACCACCACCCCCACCCCCCCCAGGGCCGACCGACGGTATACACCCAATACCAGGGAAATTCAGTGGCGCAGACTAACCCACCAGGGCAACAGGTTACCGCGACAA
>CAZDQD010000149.1:0-13914 GCA_964507425.1 uncultured Vicinamibacteraceae bacterium | reverse complement strand
TGCTGTGGGAGTATCGACGTGCGCTTCCGGATGACGTGTGTGAGTTCATGATGGCAGGGGTGTGTACCACGAATCGCAACCTCGCCATTTATGACAATTTAATTATCGATACCAGTGTTGACGATTACGTGTTTGCATTGGATGCGACGACAGGGGAACTGGTGTGGGAAACCGAGATTCTTGATTACAAGGTTAACCCTGCCAATCAGAGTTCAGGCCCAATCATTGCTAACGGGAAGGTGATTTCAGGGCGGAGTTGTATGCCCCGTGCGGGACCTGAAGCATGCGTGATTACGGCACATGATGCGAGGACTGGGGAAGAACTGTGGCGGCGACGTACGATTCCTCGACCAGGTGAACCTGGTGATGAGACGTGGGGCGATGTGCCGTACGAAGAACGAAGACACGTGGGCACGTGGATGGCGCCAAGTTTCGATCCCGCGCTTAATCTTTTGTATATCGGCACGTCAGTGACGTCACCGGCACCGAAGTTTATGTTGGGCGGCACGGAGAATACCCACCTGTATCACAACTCCACGCTAGCGCTGGATGCCGATACGGGGGATATCGTGTGGTACTACCAACATTTAAACGACAGTTGGGATTTGGACCACCCGTTCGAACGCCTATTGGTGGATACGGTCGTACGACCAGACCCGTCCGAAGTGAGCTGGATCAATCCACGGCTGCAACCGGGCGAGGAACGCCGGGTAATGACGGGGATTCCAGGGAAGACGGGCATTGTCTACACACTCGATCGTGAGACGGGAGAGTTTTTGTGGGCAACACCGACGATTGGCCAAAACGTCGTAAGCAGCATTGACGGCGCGACTGGCGTCGTCACTGAAAATGCGGAAGTGGTTTTTAGCGGGTTTGGGCAGGATGTGCTGACGTGTCCGACTGCTATTGGGGGGAAGGATTGGGAAGCCGGAGCCTACAGCCCACGGACAAATACGATGTATATGCCGCTCAGGAATACGTGTGGCCGGATGGTGGCGCTCGACGATGGAAACACTTCGCTCTACAGTCTAAGTATGCGGTTCGAGCTTGCACCTGGCACGGACCAACTGGGAACGGTTCGGGCGATCTCTGCTGAAACGGGTGAGACCACGTGGACCTATGAGCAGCGCGCAGCAACGATGTCCCTTGCAGTGACAGGTGGGGGATTGGTGTTCGGTGGTGATGTGAATGGTCGGTTTCGAGCACTGGACGATGAAACGGGAGCCGTGCTCTGGGAGATTAACTTGGGCTCGCCAGTGAGTGGGTTTCCGGTGACCTATGCGGTAGACGGAAAACAATACGTTGTTGCGAGTACAGGGACGGGCGGGAACGCATCTCGATTCAGTGTCATGACACCGGAACTGCGCCCGAGTTCAGGGAATAATATTTTCGTGTTTGCCCTTCCTGACCCATAAACAGAACGGGAGTAAATGATGCCTAGGCAATCTGATGTAGCTCGCTATGGAATGGTGCTTGCGCTTGTCGTGTTGGTAGGACTTAGTTTTCAACTGTCCGTTAGCGCACAGTCTGAGGGCTCGTTTGTGCCGGTCACGGACGCCATGCTGCAGTCACCGTCGGATGACGATTGGCTCATGTGGCGGCGGACGTTTAACGGATGGGGCTACAGTCCGTTGGACAAGATCGACCGGACGAATGTCCAAGACCTCCAGATGGTGTGGACGCGTGCGATGAACCCGGGGCGCCAACAGGGCACACCACTCGCGTATAACGGGGTGTTGTATATGCCGAATCCTGGCGACGTCATTCAGGCGATTGACGCTACATCGGGAGATCTCGTGTGGGAACATCGTCGCACCGTTCCGGACGACGTGTGCGATTACCTGTTGAATCCGAGCATGTGTTTAACGAACCGGAATGTGGCGATCTACGACAACCTCATTATTGATACGAGTATTGACGAACACGTATTTGCGCTCGATGCCCTGTCGGGGGAAATGGTTTGGGAGACAGAAGTTCTGAATTACAAAACCCATCCTGCGACCCAGACATCTGGGCCCATTGTGGCGAACGGCAAGGTCATTTCTGGGCGCAGTTGTCAGCCGGAAGGGGGTCCGGACGCCTGTGTCATTACGGCACACGACGCGGCAACTGGTGCGGAGCTCTGGCGCCGTCGAACGATTCCAGGGCCCGGCGAGCCGGGAAATGAATCATGGGGAGACGTGCCGTTTGAAGATCGTAAACACGTCGGGGCCTGGATGGTGCCGAGTTATGACCCGGAGTTAAACCTGATCTATATCGGGACCTCTGTGACGTCACCTGCACCAAAATTTATGTTGGGTGGGGTAGAGAACAAGCACCTGTATCACAACTGTACGCTCGCACTCGATGCAGATACCGGGGAGATTGTGTGGTACTACCAACATTTGAATGATAGTTGGGACCTGGACCATCCGTTTGAACGGTTGTTGGTTGACACGGTCGTGCGACCCGACCCATCCGAAGTCAGTTGGATTAATCCACGATTGCAACCGGGTGAGGAACGGCGCGTGATGACGGGCATCCCTGGCAAAACAGGAGTCGTCTATACGTTGGATCGAGAGACCGGAGAATTTTTATGGGCGACGCCGACGATTACACAAAATGTAATCAGCAATATTGATGGTGCAACCGGCGTGGTATCTGAGAATCCAGAACTGGTCTTTACATCGATCGGGCAGGAGGTGTTGACATGTCCGCACGCAACGGGTGGGAAGGATTGGGAGGCGGGAGCCTACAGTCCTCGTACGAACACCATGTATATGCCGTTACGGAATGTTTGTGCGCGGATGTTGACGCTGGATCCCAATAATTCGGAACGGAACCGGCTGTATTCGATTGCTTGGCGCGGTCAAATCGCACCACAAACGGACCAGGTTGGCACGGTGCAGGCCATATCGGCGGAAACGGGAAAGATCACTTGGAAGTATGAACAGCGCGCGGCGACCATGGCGGTGGCGGCAACAGGTGGAGGACTCGTGTTTGGCGGCGACGTTAACGGACGGTTTTATGCCTTTGACGATGAAACCGGAGAAGTGCTGTGGCAGATCAATTTGGGATCCGCTGTGACCGGTTTTCCGATCACGTATGCCGTGAACGGTCGGCAGTACGTGGCGGTGAGTACAGGCCCACCTCGTTTTATTGATCTCACCCCAGAACTTCATCCAAGTGTGGGGAATAATTTGTTTGTGTTCGCTCTTCCCGAATGATCGGCGTGTGTTTGTCGCCAAGATGAGACTGATGTTGAGGAAGTTGTACATGGTGAGGCACGTCTTTATTGTGATTGCCTTGGTCAGCCTGGTGGGACCGGTGCTCGTTGGCAGTCAAGCCGGATCAGATACCAACGTTCCTGGTGCGACGATTGAGCAATTTGAAAGGTGGATGGTTGAATTATCAAATTGGGGACGGTGGGGAGCGGATGACCAACTCGGTACGGCAAACCTGATCACGCCAGAGAAACGGGTGCAGGCTGCGGCACTCGTACAAACGGGTGAAAGTATTTCGCTTGGTCATAATGTTGCCGATGCCGTCGGTAGTGACCGCGCGAATCCGTTTTCGCTGAACATGATTATTTCCTTCGATCCTGACCGTATTCGAGACAGGCTCGACATCGACTACCACGGGGGTTTTTTTACACATCTGGATGCGCTGTGTCATGTTGTGTATGACGGAAAGATTTACAACGGGCATGATTTCCGAGAAACGGTAACCGCAGATGGATGTGACACTTTAGGTGTCACGGCCCTCAAGGAGGGAGTCGTTACGCGGGCGGTGCTGATTGATGTTCCGCGCTTGAGGGGCGTCCCGTACCTTGAATTTGGCGACCGCGTGTATCGAGACGATATCGAAGCGTGGGAAACGAAGACGGGTATCGAGGTCGAAAGTGGTGATGTCCTGTTGATCCGCACAGGGCGATGGGCGGCCCGTGAGGAGGCCAGTCAGGCCGTGGGTGGTGCTGGTATGGATGCCTCGTTTCTTCCCTTCCTTCGCGAACGAGATGTGGCACTGTTCGGTAGCGATACCGCTCATGAGGTAGTTGAGAATATTCCGGGTCTCGATCTGACAGTAATTCACAAATTTACAATTGTGGCGTTGGGGATGAATCTGTTTGATAACTTAGATTTGGAGGAAGTTGCGGAGGTCGCAGACCGACTGCAACGGTGGGAATTTCTTTTTATGGCTAGTCCGATTAGAGCTCCCCAAGGTACCGGGTCACCAATAAATCCAATCGCCGTGTTTTAGCAGTTACCTGTGTGTCGTCGGCGGTTCGTACTCTAGCTGTCCAGCTCGCGACTCTTCGGTAATCTTTCCCGTCTACAGTAGCCATAGCCGTATGGAATTGTGGATCCGACCGTGGCGTTGCACTCAGTTTCTCAAGTTGGCAATCATACGTATGATTTAAACAACTGTTTTAGTATAAAATCCGCAGAGTTTTTGTCTGGTCTGTAGTTTCTTAAACTGCCGCTTATTGGGTCAAAACTTGGACTGTTGAGGTGACGTTGGTGCGGAATGTGTTGAGTGGAACGAGATGTTGTGTGGCGGTAGTTGGCGTGTGGTGTTCGGTTCTGGTTGCTGGTGTCGAGGCGGCAACGCAAGCCAGTGAAGTGGCCGGAGACACACGGCCGGTCTCGGTTGAATCGTTTGCCAACATTACGGGTGATTCCGCGGATGACTGGATGGGATTGGGTATTGCAGAGACGGTGGCCACGGGACTTGACGGTCTTGCAGGCTTGAGGGTCGTTCGGGCGGAGCCAGCGACGGCGGGTCTGGTCCTACGTGGTGCGTTCCAACGGCTGAGTGGCCGGATGCGGAGTACGGCCCGGGTGACGGATGTAGCAACTGGCCGCGCGGTGGCTACGGCCGTTGTGGACGGTGCAGTGGACGAGTTATTTACTTTGCAGGACGAGTTAGTTACGCAACTGCGCAGTTCTCTCGGAAGCAATGTGGAGTCGGGGCAAACGGATGCCGTCGTGCAGGACAGTGCGCCAGCTGAGCCAGTGTCGGTCGTGTCGAACCAGAATCGAGCGCCAGTCGACGGAGATGCGCCTGTGGTTATAGATGGCCCATCGGCGCCAGTTGCTCCTCAAACGGTCGCGCGCGATGCTGCCGGGCGAGCAACAGTACGAGCGACAGCGTTACCAGAACAACTCCAATTGGATGGCGTACTGGACGAAGCGATGTATGAGACCGTACTTCCCGTCACAGATTTTGTGCAGCAGATGCCTGACGCGGGCGACGCCGCAACAGAGCGGACTGAGGCATGGGTGTTTTTTGATGAGGAGAACGTCTACATATCTGCTCGGATGTTTGATTCGTCCCCGGAGTCGAATTGGATTGCCAATGAAATGCAGCGGGATTCGTTTCAACTAATTAGTAATGACTCCTTTAGTGTGGCATTTGACACCTACTATGACCGGCGAAATGGGTTTGCCTTTCTGGTGAATCCACTCGGTGGATTTTTTGACTACCAGATTACAGATGAAGGTAATCCGAATCTGGACTGGAATCCTATTTGGGATGTGCAAACAGGCAGGTTTGATGGCGGGTGGACGGTCGAAATGGAGATTCCTTTTAAGTCATTGCGATTTGAAGCGAATGACGATCAGATTTGGGGTATGCAGCTTGGCCGTTCGGTACGCTGGAAGAATGAGTGGAGTTACATCACGCCTGTTGCGATTTCGGCAGGTCCGGGCATGTTTCGACTGTCAGCGGCCGGGACGCTTGCTGGCTTGGAGGTGCCCGGTGACAACCGCACACTAGAGATTAAGCCCTATGCGATCGCTTCGTTGGCCACTGATCGTACGGTCACACCGCCCATTTCCAATCAAGGTGCTGGTGATTTTGGCGTGGACGTGAAATATGGGGTTACCCAAAACTTGACAGCGGATTTCACCTACAACACGGATTTTGCGCAGGTTGAGGTCGATGAACAACAGGTTAACCTGACTCGATTTAGTTTGTTCTTTCCAGAGAAGCGCGAATTCTTTTTGGAAGGGAAGGGTCTTTTCGATTTCGGGAAAGGCGTACGACGAATTACAGGCAGTTCGATACCGGCACTACGTCCAGGCGCGGCAAGTTTTATGGGTGGTGGCGATGTGCCGACGGTGTTTTTTAGCCGCCGGATCGGACTTGATGCGGGGAAGACCGTTCCGATTCTTGCCGGCGGTCGTTTAACCGGGAAAGTCGGGAAATATAGTATCGGCGCGTTAAGCATTCAGACTGATGATGCAGATGCTTCAAATGCCGTCGGAACAAATTTCTCCGTCATTCGGGTGAACCGCGACGTTTTACGTCGGAGTCGGATCGGTGCCATTTTTACGGGTCGGTCGATCGCGACAAATGGCAATGGGTCAAATGAAGTGTATGGCGTCGATGGGCTGTTTTCGTTTTACGACAACGTGAACTTTAATGGTTACTACGCTCAAACGAAGACCGCCGGCCTGACCAACGATGATGCAAGTTATCAGGCTGCGTTCAACTATTTAGGAGACACATACGGGGTTACGGTTGATCACCTTTTGGTTGGCGATAATTTCAATCCTGAGATTGGCTACATTCGGCGGGATGACTTTCGCCGCACGTTTACCTCCGCCCGTTACAGTCCTCGACCAGCTTCGATCGAAGCGATTCGGCAATTCACCACGGAAGCCAGCCTTGACTATATAGAGAATGGAGCCGGCCAAGTTGAAACCAGACTGGCGAATGCGCGATTTGAGATGGAATTTGAAAATAGTGATCGATTCAGTATCGACGCACAGCAAAGTTATGAACTGTTGACACGGCCGTTCGATATTTCCAAGGACTATTCAATACCGATTGGCGGATATTCGTTTCAGGATGTGTTTGCAACCTATTTAATGGGGCCGCAGCGGTTCATTTCCGGCACCTGGTCCGTGCAACGTGGCGGGTATTTTAACGGCAACCTGACGGCGGTTGGCTTTATGCGGCCAAGAGTCGAAATTACACCACAGTTCTCTGTGGAACCAGGACTATCGTTGAACCGGATCGAGCTGCCAGAAGGGACGTTCACAGCGCAGTTGGTCACAAGTCGCGTCACATATACCTTTACACCGCGAATGTTCTTTGGTGGACTGGTGCAATACAACTCCAGTCAGAACGCGTTGAGCATGAACCTTAGGCTGAGGTGGGAGTATCGCCCCGGTAGTGAACTATTTGTGGTGTACAACGATCAACGCGACACCTCGTATCGAGGGGGAATGCCGTTCCTGGAGAATAGGGCGTTTGTTGTGAAGTTTACTCGGTTGTTTCGGTATTAATTTCGTTCGTCTACGCGTTCTTGGAGGACAGGTCTTATGGTACGAATAGCGCGCATGGTAACGGTCGTGTGTTTTGTGCTGATGTGTTCGGTTGCGGGAGCACAGACTATCGATGTTGGGCGTGGCGATGTTCAAATACGCGTTCCCACTAATTCCGGAAGCGACACGACACTGGGACTGGTCGTGTTGCTCCATGGATACAGTCATACGGGCCAGCTGCGGGAATCTGAGTGGAGGTTCGGGGCGCTCGTTGATCGCTACGGGTTTGTCCTCGCCTATCCCGACGGCACACGGGAAGCCAGCGATGATCAAAATCAATTTTGGAATGCCTCTGACGCGTGCTGCAATTTTTCAGGGAGCACGGTTGATGATTCAAGTTACGTGCGTGCCATCATTGACCGACTGTTGTCCGAGTACAACATCGACCCAAAGCGCGTCTACTTGATTGGGCATTCAAACGGTGGCTTTATGTCGTACCGTTTGGCCTATGAGCATTCGGAAACCATCGCGGCGATTGTGAGTGTGGCTGGTGCCGCGTCCACTCGAGTGCGGCCGGCGCCTCCCAATCCGGTGCATGTGTTACAGATACATGGCACTGCAGATACGGTTATCGACTATGCGGGAGGCGATATACGGGCAAATCTGTCGGGTAGAGGAGAACGGCGGCCGTATCCCGGTGCGATAGCGAGTGCCGAGCGCTGGGCCGTGTACAACGGCTGTGCCGTTGAGGCGAGTACGGGAGAAAATCTGGACCTCGTCCGCAGTGTGGACGGCGAGGAAACGACTGTCATGCGGTATACGACGAATTGCAAAGACGGTGGTTCAAGCGAGGTGTGGTCCATCGTCGGCGGTGCTCACACTCCAGACATCTCACCAACATTCAGCGAGCACATCGTAGAGTGGATGTTTGCACATCCGAAACCGTGACCGTCCGAGAACCAATGAATGTTGCGCGACTGCTTCCTTAGTTGCTGTTCTCGTGGATAAAGCGCTGAGCCTCAACATAGTCACGATGCCCTTCGGCCCCGACCCAAAAGTTGACTAACGTTTCGTAGCGTTCGAGAGCCGAGGCTGTATTATCACTCGCGGAGGCAGCACGTGCAGAACCAAGAACCGAGCGCATGCGATTAGGCATGCGCAAGAGTGAGTGTTCAAACTTTTCTAAGGCGTCCTTCGGACGTCCAAGCTGTAGCAGAAGTTCTCCATAGAGTTCGTAAGGCGGCTTGACTTGGCTCGCTGCGCCGTTGGGTGGGCGTAGGGTCTCGACTACAGCGATTGCTTCATCCATGGCGCTGATAGCCTCCTCGGTTTTACCTTCAGCCGCCAGAATCGAGGCGAGAACGGATTGATACGCAATACGGGTCTGGGACGCTGTTCGGGACTCTGTGTTGTCGAGTGCTTCTTGTGCACGTTTGGCTACGTCTAGCTCTCCCGTTCGAACGGCGCTCAAACCTGTCGCAAAAAGTTCCTGGACTGAGGACTTGTCGGTAATCGGGAGAGTTTTCCAATGCTCCGTCTCAACCACATAGCGTGCGTTTAGTAATGGGAGTGTATTGACGGCACGCTGTTGTCCGTCACTTTCGTCGATAATCTGTTCAAGTCTGGTAATCCACGTTCGAGCTTTTGCATAATCTCCACGTTGCAGGTCTCCGTACTGACCCCAATCAAGTGGGTGCACGCTGTCACCAACGCTGTCACCTTTCATCCACAAAGCGCGTGCTGCGTCGTAGGCAGCCTGATTGTGGTCCGACACCAATTTCCACATGCCATGCTGAATAAAAATATGCGTCGGCATGTGCCTGGCGTGTGCAACAGCTGGGGCGATTTCGGCGTACCGATAGGCTGCGTCTAGTGCAAGTGGGGCGTGAATGGGGTCATCAAACGCGTGAATGGTGTAATGCGGTGCTCCCGGATGGTCCGGATTCTCGTTGAACACACGTGACGCTATCGTGCCAGCTTTGACTTCGAGTCGAAGGGATTGGTCTCCAAGTGCTCGAGACCCGGATAGCATCGAGAGTGCGTAAAATGTCGCGACTTCATGGTCCTGTGGATATTTGTTGTAGAGACGCTCCATAGCCTCCATATAGCGGACACGCCGTTCATCGTAACTTCCTTCCGTGCCCCATAAGATTTCTACGGCTCCCAAAAACCCCTGTTCACGGTCTGTGGGTGTTTTTTTTGTGCGTTCGTCACGGGTTGCCCCGAGGCGCGCTAATACGGCGCGCGGATTGTCTTCATCGAGTCGGCCCATACCAAAGAGGGGATGGTTAT
Source organism: uncultured Vicinamibacteraceae bacterium (assembly GCA_964507425.1). GTDB lineage: Bacteria > Acidobacteriota > Vicinamibacteria > Vicinamibacterales > UBA8438 > DTWD01. The sequence goes on along the minus strand of CAZDQD010000149.1, from coordinate 4,369 downwards.
AGCTCAGGGTTTCCCCCCAATAGGCCATCGCGAAATCTGGTTCGATCTGCTGCGCGGCCTGAAACTGTTCGATCGCTTGTTTCCAACCGAAACTGTGTAGAACAGCGACGCCTCGTAAGAAGTGCCGTTGGGCTTCGGCTGACTTTGCGGAGGTGGGGAACTGTAGCGAGCCAACTTCGTCGAATTGTGCACTGACAGGAGCGGCGATAAGTACGGCAACGAGACAAAGTAGTAGTCGCAAAGTTATTCCTTGGAAAGAGTTGTTATGAGGCTACCATGGTACGCTCTGACTGGTCTTAAATAATCTCATTACAGAGCATGTGGGAGTGGGTGTTCGGGAGTTGCGGGACTCACGACTAGGGTCTGGTGGCGGCGTAGGCCATTGGTGGGTGGCTCGATGAAAAGTACGAGAATTTGTAGTGATCCATTGAACCGTTGGGCGCAGCAGGCTAATCTAGGCAGTAATTGGATCCAATTTACGGAGAGAGCCATTGAGAAACCGAAATCTATTGCGATTGGTACCGGTGTTGCTGGTTATCTGGACTGTCGGGTGTGCAGAGCCTCCAACGGCGGCGGTTGATTCGGCAAAAGGTCGCCTTGTGAGTCTCGAAGCCGAAGCGTCCGTGTATGCAGCCGATGCGTATGCGTCGGCTGAAGGAGCGGTTGACCGGTTGGACGCTGAGCTTGATACGCAGGCTGCGAGTTTTGCCCTCTTTCGTAACTATGAACTCACGACTGAGTTAATTGCATCAGTGGGTACTGCCACAGATTCTGTGGAGAGCGCCATTGCCGCCGAACAAGACCGTTTACGCGGCGAGACGAATCGTGTCGTAGGTGAAACGGAGCAGGCTGTGGCCAGTGCAGAAGGGTCGATCGCGGCGATAGAGCCAGATGATGTCCCGGAAGAGCAGTCAGTGATGTGGGATGGTGACCTTGCCGGTGTGGCGACGTCCATTGCCCAGACGCGGAATCTGTTAAGTGGGGAAGAATTTGTTGACGCCCGGCGGCAAGCCGATTCGGCGCTCGCGTCTGCGAACGCCGTCAACATGTCCATCGATGCGTTTGTCACTGCACTTGAGGAAGCCCGTCAGGCTGAGATCGACCGTCGAGCACGTGGGGGAATCACTATTCCGTTAGCGGTTATGGCAGACGGTGAGCGTCTCTCGGCTGGCGATTACATGGTGCGACTTGGTGGAGATGGACCGACTCCGGAAGGAACGGCACCGCGTGGTCGGTGGGTCGAATTTGTCCGGAACGACGATGTTGCTGGTCGGGCATTAGCGGTGGTTATCCCGGATGATGAGATAGACGAGGTGTCTTCTGGCGGGTCACCGAGGAATGAAGCACGTGTGAATGCTCTTAGAGAAGGGGATTATTTACGTGTGTGGTTGCATCGGGATGGTGTGAATTACCTGGTGCACCTCCCCCCGGCGTAAATGCGACCGTTCGTCGTTGTTCGACAGTGAGTGTTTTTCGATGAGTGCGAACTGTGGGTGGCCGTCGTGGCTTCGGTGTGGCGTTCGACTGGCTGTGATCGTACTCGTTGGGTCTCTGTATGCATCGGTGGTCCTCTGGGCTCAACAATCAGCAACTCCCCTTAGCCAAGAGGAGATGTTTCGACGAAATGTTGGATCTATGGAGCAGATGGTCACTCCGTTCCCGCCCCATAGAATCGTCGGAAACTTGTATTACGTTGGCACAGAGAGCCTGTCGTCCTTTCTCGTAACGACGTCCGAGGGGCATATCCTCATCAACACTAATTGGGAACGAGCGGTCGGCGGATTGCAATCATCCGTTGAAGAACTCGGCTTTGACTTTACTGATATTGAAGTGGTGTTGGGAAGCCATGCGCATGCAGACCACATGGAAGGGGATGCCTTGGTGAAAGAGCTGACGGGCGCGCAGGTTATGGCGATGGCCGCTGATGTTCCCGCGCTACGACGAATGCGCCCCGGCGATAAAGAACATCCCATCGACCGCGTGTTAGAGGACGGGGATGAAGTTCGTTTGGGGGAAGCGGTGCTCGTTGCGCGCTTAACACCGGGGCACACCAAGGGGTGCACAACGTGGACGATGGTGGTTGAGGAAGATGGCGTGAATCACGATGTCGTGATTATTGGCAGTATGGGGAGTAATCCAGGATTTCAATTTGTCAATAATCCAGATAATCCAAGTATCGCAGACGAATACAAACAGGGCTTCCGCGTATTGCGGTCACTTGCGCCCGATGTTCCGCTCGGTTCCCATCCCGCGATGTACGGGATGCAGGACAAATATGAGCGTATCGGCGGCACTCAGAATCCGTTTATTGATCCCGATGTGTATTGGGAGGAACTTAATGCGGTGGAGGCGTTGTTCTTGCAGGTCTTGGCTGAGCAGGAGGCTGCTGCTGGTCGATGATTGGTGGTGCGTACGTCATCCCACTGAGTGGCGAGATATGAGGACGATCACGGCTGGTATTGTCCAGTCCACGAACTAATGTCTAAATTCTACAGCGGTAAGCGGTCTCGTAACTTGTATGACCCCGCCGCAGTGAAGCCGTTCAAGTTGTCACGGTCGAAGCTCGATTCTTTTATCAACTGCGCGCGGTGCTTTTATGTTGACCGTCGACTTGGTGTCGGTCAGCCACCGGGGTTTCCGTTCAACCTCAATTCGGCTGTTGACCATTTACTGAAGAAGGAGTTCGATGAATATCGAGCCCTGCGCCAGCCTCACCCACTTATGCAGGAAGCTGGTGTCGATGCTGTGCCGGCTAAACACGAGCAGTTGGAGCAATGGAGAACGAATTTTTCCGGAGTGCAAGTGCATCACGAGCCGACGAATTTATTGATTACGGGTGCGATTGATGACCTCTGGGTCACTGCTGGAGGCGAACACATCGTGGTGGACTACAAGGCGACCAGTAAAGACACGCCCGTCAACTTGAATGCCGCTTGGCAAGATGGCTATAAGCGGCAGATGGAGATTTATCAGTGGCTCCTCCGAGGTAATGGACTGACCGTGTCGAATACGGGCTACTTTGTCTATTGCAATGGAAAGAAAAGCACCCCACGTTTCGATCAACGGCTAGATTTTGATATTTCCGTTCTTCCCTACGTGGGAGACGACAAATGGGTGGATGGCTGCATCAAGAACGCGTACGAGTGTTTGGTCTCAGATGAAGTGCCTGAGGCAAATGACGACTGCGATTTTTGCACCTACCAGCAAGCCTTAGACGACGTGCTTTGAGATGTTTTCAAAGTGAAGCTAACACTGCCACTGAGCACGTCGGTAGACAGCGGCTCACGTCAAACGAGTTCGCTGGAGACCGGTCGGGTTAGGTCACGGATGCGCGGGGCAATATCGATGCTTGCTGTCTGTGTTGTCAGTAGTGTTCAGGTAGAAGCCCAAACCGTTCGTTCGGGACCCGCGTTTCTGTTGAATGGGCAAGAACACCCCTCAGAACGAACTACGCGTTTTCACGGAGTGTCGCTGGTTGATGTTGAGCCGCGTCCTGCGCGGATTGAAGTTCAAGCGATTCGACAGACTGGCAGTGCGCGAAGTCGCATGCGCCGCGGAGGCGGGATGCTATTCGGCGCTGCGCTAGGTTTAGCTGCGCATGAGGCCGGGCATGTCGCGGCAAATGCGCTGTACGGTAGTGACATGTTTGTGAAGAAAGTTGACACGGGCGGAATCCCGTTTTTTGCGATTGCGCATCGAAAACAACTTTTACCGCGACAAGAAGTTGTCGTGGCGTCGGCTGGGTTGTGGGTACAGTCGGCATTATCGGAATGGGTCCTCACTCGAGCGCCAAGATTGCGCCATCGATCGGCACCGATACGGAAGGGTATTATTGGGTTTCACGCGGTGACATCAGCTCTCTACGGCGTGGCTGGATTGGCCGGGGTGGGACCGATGGAACGCGATACACGGGGAATGGCTGCTCGTGGTGCCATTAGCGAGCGATGGATCGGTGTGGCGGTGTTGGCACCGGGATTGCTGGATACGTATCGGTACTATCGCCCGTCATCGACATGGGCGAAGTGGGCTTCCCGCATTGCGAAGGTCATGATGGTGGCTCCACTCGTCGTAAGATAGACCGAATAGAATCCCAACATCGCGTTGGATAGGTCAAACATACTTGTTCGCTGTTCTAGGCTCAACTGGATATTAGATGGAGTAGTGACGCATATGAAGGAACTTTGTACGGCCGTGTGTGTGGCGATTGTGGCCACGAGTTGTGGGGGAAGTTCGGGTGGAAGTTCGCCATCTCCGATGGCGCCCACAACTGTATCTACGTCTGCTGCAAGCTCGGATGGTGTAGCTAGGGTGACACAGGCCGATCTGACACGGGCTCCAGACCTCACACCGAAATTGATACCAGCAGGAG
>CAZDQD010000148.1:0-5168 GCA_964507425.1 uncultured Vicinamibacteraceae bacterium | reverse complement strand
GACGTCGTTCGATCGTGAATCAGTCGAGGTTCTGCGGCACCGCGGAATTCAGCGATGGAAAATATCGTCGTGCGATCTGACGAACCTACCGCATTTGCGACTAATTGGCGGGTTTGGACAGGAAGTTATTCTGTCAACCGGCATGTCGGCGCTGGACGAGGTGGTGCAGGCCGTGTCCGTTTTGGAACAGGCAGGGACTGCTCGTACGCGGATTAGTGTGCTGCACTGTTCGACGGCATACCCCACGCCGATGCCAGAGGTGAATTTGCGTGCTATGCAAACCCTGGCTGATGCATTGCCGGGGGTCCGTAGAGGATATTCAGACCACACGCTTGGTATTGAAGTGGCGATTGCGGCGACCGCCTGCGGTGCGCGGGTGATTGAAAAGCACCTTACCCTTGATAAGACTTTACCCGGTCCTGATCATCGTGCGAGTCTTGAGCCTGAGGAGTTTGCGTCGATGGTGTGCGCTATTCGACATATTGAAGCTGCACTGGGAAACGGAGTAAAACGCCCCATGATGTCTGAACTGGCGAATCGCGATGTAGCGAGACGGAGTCTGGTAGCCGCATGTGCGATCGCCGAAGGCGAGGTATTTACTGAGGAGAATCTCACGGTCAAGCGTCCTGGCACGGGTGTAAGTCCGATGCTGTGGGATGAATATATCGGGCGTGTTGCACAGCGGGCCTACCAGCGAGACGATCTCATTGATGCGTAACGTCTGTGTGTTCACGTCCAGTCGTGCGGACTTCGGCTTATTACGACCTGTTACTGAACTGATTCGCGAATCAAGTGTGCTGCGTCTACGTTTACTCGTCACAGGGACGCATCTCAGCGCTGACTTTGGGCACACGAAGTCGGAAATCATCGATGCTGGGTTTACGATCGACGAAGAAGTAAACATCGCGGTATCGTCTGATACGGCGGTGTCGACGTGTGCCTCAATGGGGTTGGCTCTGACTCGCTTCGGAGAGGCTCTGACACGGCTCAATCCAGATGTCCTTGTACTCCTTGGAGATCGGTACGAAACATTTTGTGCGGCGGCTGCTGCGCAGGTTTGTCACATTCCGGTCGCGCACATCCATGGTGGTGAAACGTCGCAAGGAGCGTTTGATGAAGCGTTTCGTCATGCTGTTAGCAAGATGAGTCACTTGCATTTTGTGACCTGTGAGGTTCATCGGAACCGCGTTATCCAGTTGGGAGAACAACCTAACCACGTGTTTAACGTCGGCGCCCTTGGTATCCAGAATGTTCGTCGGACCCAGTTGCTAGGTCGGCGTGAACTGCCGACCCTTATCCGTGATAGCGATCGACCCTTTTTTCTCGTGACTTTCCATCCAGCGACACTCGATGCGGAAAGCGCGGTTGGACAATTAGACGCGCTTCTTGAGGCGTTCGAGGCCTTTCCTGACCATGCCGTGGTGTTCACCGCGGCGAATGCTGATACGGAGGGGCGACGAGTGAATACACGTCTTGACGAGTATGTATCGACACATCGTGACCGTGCGGTGCTAACGCCATCGATGGGAACGCAAGTGTATTTGTCAGTCATGAGTCATGCTGACGCGGTTATTGGGAACAGTTCCAGTGGCCTGCTGGAAGCGCCTATTGTTTTAGTTCCAACGGTGAATATTGGGGACCGTCAAAAGGGCCGTATCCGGGCGAGTAGTGTTCTCGATTGCGCTGCGGAAACGGGTGCAATCATTGAGACCATTCGACTGGCGTGTTCGGACGAGTTTCAGACGTCTCTCGACGGCCTTGTTCATCCGTGTGAGCAACGCGATACGGACCTACAGATTGTGCAGCGCCTTGAACAAGTGTCACTCGACGGCGTGCTTATGAAAGCGTTTTACGATGTGCCTAGATAGGATGAGATGCAGTCGAACGGCGTTAGAACATCTCGAAGATGTGTGTTCAGACTGGACCGGGCGAAACATATGAGCCTTGTTATAACGAGACAATCACAATTAGTACTCCTCGGTTAGAATTGCCCGTGAGGATAGAGACTGTGTGGGAGAAGGTTGAGGTAGGCGCGTGAACGCAGATATGTGTATCGACAAACAAGCGTCTATTCGGGATGCGATGCGGTCGATAAATGAGGGAAAAGTTGGCCTTACTTTTGTCCTCGGAGAGAATCGCGTACTACTCGGTGTCGTGAGCGATGGTGATATACGGCGTGCCTTGTTAGGAGGTCGTGCGCTGGAGGATCCTGTTGCAGAATGCATGGCGACGGACATGCGGACTGTGGGTCCGCACGTTGGTCGTAACGAAGTGTTGGATCTGATGCAATCATGCTGGCTGGAACAAGTTCCCATCGTCGACGAGAACCAACGCTTGGTTGGCGTCCATTTGTTACACGAAGTGCTTGGGCGCGTGCCCCGTCCTAATTGGGCAGTGATTATGGCTGGAGGCAAAGGTACGCGGTTGGCGCCGCTTACCGATGAGACGCCGAAGCCGATGCTTACGGTGGCGGGTCGCCCTATTCTCGAGCGACTTATTCTGCACGTTGTGAGTTATGGAATTCAGAGGGTCTTTCTCTCGGTTAATTTTCTAAGTGAACAGGTTAAAGAGCATTTTGGTGATGGGTCTCGACATGGGTGTCAGATTGAGTACCTCGAAGAAACGGCTGGTGAACCGTTGGGCACGGCAGGGAGTCTGTCCCTGTTGCCGCAGCTGCCAATACATCCAGTCATCGTCCTGAATGGCGATCTGGTGACACAGGTTGAACTTGGTCAGATGCTCGATTGTCATGAGCAGAATGATTGCTATGCGACGCTTGGCATTCGCCCGTATGTTCACCAAATTCCATTTGGGTGTGTGACTGTTCGTGATGGAGAAGTGATTAGTTTTGACGAGAAACCGAAATCGGTGACAAGTATTAGCGCAGGGATTAATGTCTTGTCGCCTGATGCGATTGCGGATGTTCCGAGGCGATTTTTTCCGATGACAGAACTTTTTGAACATGCTTTCAAGCAAAGGAAGACGCTGAAAAGCTTTCTGATTGAAGATGACTGGGTTGATGTTGGTCATGTTGGTGAATACCAAAAGGCGAATGGCCTTGGGATGTGATGGCTAAGAGGTTTGTCCACGATGACTGAGAGGCCTTGGCCCACACCGCCAGCGGACCTGTTCGACCTGACCGGGAAGACAGCGCTTGTAAGTGGTGGTTGTGGACTTTTGGGTAAGACGTTTTGCAGGGCATTGGCGACCTACGGTGCGTCAGTGGCGATTATCGATTTGGCGCGGGCAGAGCCGGTGCGCGCGGCTTCCGAACTTAGCGAAGTCTCTGGTGTGAATACATTTGGTGTGGCCTGCGATGTGTCCTTGCCAGAAGACGTGGTATCGGCAGTGCGACAAGTTGAGGAGGAGCTGGGGGTCGTTGATGTGCTTGTCAATAATGCTGCGGCGAAGCCGGCGGATATGGGAGAGTGGGTACGTCCTGCGGAAGACTTCAGTTTGAGTGTGTGGCGAGAGATCATGTCGGTGAATATGGACGGATTGTTTGCGCTATCTCGAACTGTGGGTAACAGCATGATCAAGGGTGAACGTTCAGGTTCTATCATCCACATTTCGTCTGTTTATGGAACGATTGCACCAAATCCAGATATTTATAAGGATTCGTCCTATGGCCTCGGTGGTTCCATTAACACGCCACCGGTGTATTCAGCCTCCAAGGCTGGTGTTGTCGGGTTGTCACGGTATCTTGCAGCCTATTGGGGACATCACGGCGTTCGTGTTAATACGATTAGTCCCGGGGGCGTTGCGGATGGTCAGAACGCGACATTTCAAAAACGATATGGCGAACGCGTGCCGCTTGGGCGCATGGCTGAAGTCGAAGAGTTGTGTGGTGCTCTAATCTTTTTGGCTTCAGAGGCATCTTCGTATGTGACGGGTCAGAATCTGCTTGTTGATGGTGGCTTGAGCATTTGGTAGTTCGTCGGCAGTCTGTTACGACAGACCGTTGTTTGTGATGCGGACAAGCCAGGACTAGTCTGACCGGTTGTCAGCGTCCAGCTGAGAGAGTTTTTGTTTGAGCTCGTCAACTTCCTGTCGCAGCGATATCACTTCTTGAAGGAGTCGCGTCCCGAGTCGTGTCCCGAGCCGATACCTCGGGGTTCGTCTTTCCGTTAGGTCTCCAGATTTATCGAAGTTTGCGACTGCGAGAATCTGAATCATAGTGTCACCCGTTTTGACATACACACCATCTTGGTCTCGGCCAACCACCTCGCCGCACGTGCCGATATACGGCGGCGAATCGTGAACCAGCTTTGAACGAATGAGAGCGACGGGTGCGTCGTGTACTAGAGTGCGCGCGCAGGGGCCTGGAGGAGAAATGGCACGGATAAAGTTATGTATTCGATTGCTTGTCCAGGACCAGTCAATCCATTCATCACCTGTACGTCGACTCGAAAAATACGACTGTCCACGGCCGCGCATGATCTGCTTTCGGCGGGTAGCAGTGCCGTCGTGTAACATCCGTAATCCACGAATCAATGCAGATGCACATACGAGATGTGAACGCTTGTTTAAATCTTCGTAAGTGTCGTCGATCCCAATTGGCAGTAATTCCTGGACTATTACGTCTCCGGTGTCGATGCCTTCATCAATGAAATGCACGGTCACGCCGAAGAAACGTTCGCCATTCAAGAGGGCCCAGTTCAAGGGGTTACGTCCACGATAAAAGGGAAGTGCGCCAGCGTGACAATTAATGACGCCGATGGCTGTGGCATTAATGATGCGCTTCTTGAAAATCTGGTCGTACGACATCGAGACAAGGATGTCAGGTTCCGTGCGTTGCAATGTCTCTAGAAATTCATCGGAATTGACATCAGCCGTCGGAAGATACGGAATGTTGTCTCGGCGAGCCATTGCACGAAGATTGGGATCTTCCCGCTGGTGTCTCGTCGTGACCGATGTGACTGTGAACCGCCCGTCAGCTAGGAGGAGACCTAGAGCATCACAAGCCCATGTTCCGTCTCCGAAGTATCCAATTCTCATACTGTAGTCTGAGGGTTCAGCGCATTCCTGATGGGCATAAGGCTACAATCCCTTGGAAAACCATTGAAACCTTAGTATGCCTGTAAGTTCCGTCTGAGTTATTACAGAATCCTACAATGAAAAATGGACCCAATAAGGGCGAATCCATAAACTGCGTCGTATTTGGACTT
>CAZDQD010000147.1:0-20825 GCA_964507425.1 uncultured Vicinamibacteraceae bacterium | reverse complement strand
GTTAGCCGGGGCTTCCTCTAGGGGTACCGTCACGCCCACGGGGTATTAACCCGCAGGCCGTTCTTCCCCCCCGACAGGAGTTTACAACCCGAAGGCCTTCGTCCTCCCCGCGGCGTTGCGTCGTCCGGCTTTCGCCCATTGCGAACAATTCCCTACTGCTGCCTCCCGTAGGAGTCTGGGCCGTGTCTCAGTCCCAGTGTGGCCGTCCGCCCTCTCAGGCCGGCTACCGATCGCAGCCTTGGTGAGCCATTACCCCACCAACAAGCTAATCGGACGCGGGTCCGTCAACAAGCGCCAGCCAAACCGAAGCTTGGCCAGCTTTGATCACCGTCCATCTAAGAACAGGATGTTATGCGGTATTAGCCCTCCTTTCGGAAGGTTGTCCCCCACTCAAAGGTTGGTCACCCACGCGTTACTCACCCGTCTGCCACTCTACTCGCCACCCGAAGGTGACTTTCGCGTTCGACTTGCATGTATAAGGCACGCCGCCAGCGTTGATTCTGAGCCAGGATCAAACTCTCAAGTTGAATACATTAGCCTCAGGCGCCACCAGACAGCGACCCCCTCGGACAACTGGTTCAACACGAGAGCCATTCGGCTCTTGCGTTGTATTACGAATTTAGTGTCAGGCTGATACTCGACGTGTTTCCACGTCTAATGTCCTATCTAGTTTTCAAAGAACCCGGTCACGAGCGGGGTCCTCCTGCTCGCGGCCCCACATACAGTCAACTTCCACCGACTTCAGGGGAACCTTCTAATTTTATAGATGGACCCATCCACTGTCAACGTTCAATCAAACTCTTCGGCAGGTTTCCGGTTAGTCTTCGGTATTAAGGTGGATACGGAGTGCGCGCTTTCCTACTTGGAGCACAAACGGCGTTTTCGAAGAAGCGACTTCTTCAAATCGATTTTCTATGCGCACGCCGTCAACCCTGACGCCACCTTGAGAAATAATCCGAGTGGCTGCGCTCGACGATTTCGCTAACCCGGAAGCCACCATAATTGCTGCCAGCCGCTGGCCGTCTTTAGGTGACGCTCCAGTCCATTCATCAAGCTCCTTAGGCAACTCCTTACGCGAAAAACGTCTTTCAAACTCTTCCGACGCCCTACGGGCATCATCTTCAGAATGAAAATCGGACACAATGCGAGACGCTAGGTCCATTTTTACTTGCTTAGGGTGCACACCCCCTGAGGCCACCTTCACCCTCAACCCATCGACCTCAACCAGGGAAAGGTCCGTCAGTAACTTGTAGTAATCCCACATCAGGATATCGGATACCGACATCAACTTACCGAACATCTCGGTCGGTGACTCAGTAATTCCCACATAGTTCTTGGCAGACTTAGACATCTTTTCAACGCCGTCAAGGCCGACAAGAAGAGGCGTCGTCATAACGATCTGTGGGGGTAATCCGCACGACGGCATAATGTCACGCCCAACGTTCAGGTTAAACAGCTGGTCAGTCCCACCCAACTCAACATCGGCACGAAGATGCACTGAATCGTAGGCTTGAGCAAGCGGGTAGAGGAATTCGTGGATTCCAATAGGTTGTCCCTTTTCATAGCGCTGGCGAAAATCACGGCGCTCGAGCATTTGCGCAACGTTATACCGAGCAGCCAGTCGAACCCACCCCTCACTGCCAAGTGCACCGAGCCACACGCCATTAAAATCGACCACCGTTTTTTCAGGGTCGAGTAACTTAAAAACCTGTTTCTTGTAAGTCTCAGCGTTTTCGTTGATCTGCTCGCGAGTCAAAGGCGGTCGCGCCTTCGAACGGCCCGTAGGGTCCCCAATCAAACCCGTAAAATCACCAATTAGAAAAATGACGCGATGCCCCAAATCCTGAAAATGTTTCATTTTGCGCAAAAGTACTGTGTGTCCGAGATGCAGATCGGGCGCAGTCGGATCAAATCCAACCTTGACGGTTAGCGCGGTTGAGTCCTGCGCACTCTTTTTCAGACGCTCACGAAGATCTGACTCACGAACAACGTCCACGCAACCCTTCGTGAGGTACGAAATTTGTTCATCTATAGTCATAAACAAAGTGCCTTTGCAGAGCCAAACGCGACGCCTCCAATCAGGAAAGATCTATGGCGAATCTTCGCCCGTCAAGCCTCCAGCCACCGCTTAACACAAGTCTAATCGCCTCCGGGTAAATCCGGTGTTCCTCTGCGAGAATCCGATTCGAGAGACTCTCAACTGTGTCACCTTCGACAACAGGCACTGAGGCTTGAAGCACAATCGGCCCATTATCAAGTGTCGCCGTCACTATGTGTACCGTCGCACCGCTCAACTTGGCTCCGTAATCCAAAGCTTGACGTTGAGCGTTAAGCCCTGGAAAGGATGGAAGTAGTGACGGGTGGACGTTAAGAATAGCCCCTGGAAAAGCCGCCACAAAGCTTGAACTCAGTAGACGCATGAAGCCAGCAAGGCAAACCAAGTTGACGCGATATGATTTCAGCCCATCAACCAAGGCCGCATCGAACATCTCCCGAGTTCCATAATCCTTATGGCTAAGGACTACAGTATCGATACCAGCCTTCCGAGCTCGTTCGAGTCCGGCCGCTCCTTCTTGATTGGAAACCACAACAGCAATTTCGGCGTCCAGTTGCTCGTGAGCAATCGAATCAATGATTGCTTGCAAATTGCTACCACGTCCCGAAATCAAAACTCCCAATCTCGGTCTCATCGCCACCGTTCAACAGTCTCCAACGAATTGCTTAGACCTGCACAGTTGGCAACTCATTCTGCCCATATTCAACCCCACGGTCACCATCACGTATCTCTCCAATGCGCACCGCGCCGACTTCACCACACGAAATTAATTTTGCCAACACCGTATGAGCTTCATTTCGATCGCATACTACGACAAGCCCGATTCCCATATTGAATGTACGGTACATATCGTCAACAGGCACGCTACCATTTCGGGCCAGAAACCCAAACACAGATGGAACCGGCCAAGATGAGCGGTCTATGAAAGCTCTGCATCCATCGGGAAGGATTCGAGGTATATTGTCAGTTAAACCGCCACCAGTAATGTGCGCGATACCCTTTACTTGGCCAGTGCTAATCACCGGAAACACAGACGCCTGATATGAACAGTGCGGCCGCAACAATTCCTCGGCCACACTACAACCAAAGTCTTCAACCTCTGTATCGAAATCAAGTTTAAGTTCGTCAAATATGATGCGCCGCGCAAGCGAATAGCCGTTTGTATGCAGACCGGTCGAAGGTAAACCTATTAGAACATCGCCAGGTTCAATCTCTCGACCGTCAATGATACGGTCGCGATCGACGAGGCCAATAACAAATCCAGCAAGGTCATACTCGCCATCCGCATAAAATCCCGGCATCTCTGCAGTTTCTCCACCGAGCAAGGCACAACGATTCTCTTTACACCCCTGCGCGACACCTCGGATAACCGATTCGGAAACGTCTGCTGAAAGTCGACCGGTCGCAAGATAATCAAGAAAAAAGATCGGTCGCGCACCCTGAACAAGAATGTCGTTAACACAATGGTTAACAAGATCACGACCAATAGTCGTGTGCCGACCGGTACCAAATGCCACTTTGAGCTTTGTTCCGACGCCATCAGCACTTGCCACAAGTACCGGTTCGGTCATTCCTGAAAGTTCAGGTTTAAATAAACCTCCAAAGGAACCAATGTCGCTCAGCACTCCATCCGTAAAAGTGCTCTTAGCAAGACTTTTAACTCGTTCCACTACCTCGGTGCCAGCATCTATGTCGACACCAGAACTCTTATAGTCCATAAGGAATTTAGAAAACCCGAATCAGAACTCAAGCACCTGCATTGCTACTTGAAACATATGTTTCTCGCGCTCTGTTGTTTCCTCACTCCAATACCCAGACCGCAACAACATGTAAAAACGTTCCTCCGACATATCCTCATCCAACATATCAAATGCGTCTCTCAAAAGAAGCAGAGAACCTTCGAGGTCATCACGTGTACGAAGTACCGCTTGAACCCGCTGTGGATTTCGAAGGGCAACGCTACCAAGAGCAAGTGCAATCGGACCGCGAACTTCGCCAGCCGCGGCAATGCCAGTATCAAATAACGCATTTAACGGAACAGTCACGTCCATCGTTCCGTCACGTCCAGAAAAAGCCAAAACCGAAGCGGCAGTCGCAGCAGCACGTAACAGTTCCGGGCTGTCGCTGGCACCTTCCGCTGCACGCTCCAACGCATCTATCACATAGCGAACCTGGTTAGGGCAGTCCGCTCCAGCAAGGCACGCTCCGGCCGAGATTATCGGTAACATCGCGTCGTCCGACTTAGTCTGTGCTTCAGCAAAAACAGAAAGCGCCTGCTCGCCGCCTATCTTTCCAAGCGCAATGATTGCATCATCCTGTAAAGGTCCTCGCTCTGCTGCGATCCGCGATATCGGGCCAGCTGCATAGGTTGCACCGTGGTCGCCAAGCGCCTCTATGACGGCTCCTCGAAAATAGGTTTCTCCCTGATCAATTTCACGCGTGAGGCGCGCTCGAACATCGGCCACACCTCCATGCGCAGCCAGTGCTCGTATCAGAGCTGGCCGTACGAATTCCGAGGTCTCCTCATCCATTGCCAACAATAGTCGCGAGGCTATTGCGGACTCGGGTTCGTGTTCAGCGTAGTCGTACGCCGCAGCTCGAACACGATCATTGCTTGAATCCAGTGCTGACCTGAAAAACGCCCCTACTTCAGCCACACCGAAACTATAAAGGAGGACCGCGGCTCTATATTGCACGTAACTGTCTTCATGAGAATTGGCGGCCGTAACCAGTGGCGCCACAATAGTGTCCGCAGCCAAGCGACGAACCGTACGAGACGCTTCGGACCTAACGTCATAATCAAAATCGCCCAGATTTGACAGTATCTCGGACAGTTCTGAAGACGTAATATCACCCGAAACCTGAGCCATCGAAGACCCAACCAACGCAACGCTTGTAACAAGCGCGAACAAAAATGTGAGAATCTTCACGAGCCTTCTGCCACATTCACATTGCTTGCCATCTTAAGCACCATTTGCCGGTACGCCTCCGTATCACGCGGCGGTTCGACTGGATAGTTCTTTGTATAGCAGGCCGTGCAATAGTTGGGATACTCACCACCAACCGCTTCCTGTAAACCATCCATACTCAGATACGCGAGCGTATCAGCGCCCATGAAGTCTCGGATCTGCTCTACGCTGTGCTTAGCAGCTATCAACTCATCACGGTGGGGCGTGTCAATACCGTAATAACAAGGTGAAACCGTTGGCGGGCAACTAATACGCATATGCACTTCCCGTGCACCGGCAGCCTTAATCATTGAAACAATTTTCTGGCTCGTCGTGCCACGAACAATAGAGTCGTCGACAAGAACAACCCGTTTCCCTTCCAGAATACTTCTGACCGTATTCAACTTCACCTTAACCTTTAACCCGCGAACCGATTGGTGTGGCTGAATAAATGTCCGACCAACATAATGATTCCTGATCAGCCCCATCTTCAGCGGAATCCCGCTGCTCTCGGCATACCCAAGCGCAGCACACAAACCAGAATCCGGTATTGGTACAACCGCATCGGCCTCTACGGCAGACTCTTTCGAAAGCAATCGTCCCAAGTTAGTGCGCACCTCATTAACACTCTGACCAAAAACGTAACTGTCAGGCCGAGCAAAATAAACGTGCTCAAAAACGCAGTGCGCCAAAGGCGTTTTCGGAAAAGGTTTATACGAACGCAACCCGTGCTCACCGATAACAAGCACCTCGCCGGGTTCAACATCCCGCACATACTCCGCACCGATCAAGTCCATCGCACAAGTTTCAGAACAAACGACATAGGCGTCGCCGATGCGGCCTAAAGCCAAAGGTCGGAAACCATGCGGATCTCGAACAGCGATTAAATTCTTGGGGGTCAACAAAACCAGAGAAAATGCACCACTCACCTGTGATACCGACTCTACGATGGCATCCTCTGCCGTTTCTGCATTGGATTTTGCATAGAGATGTAACACCACCTCTGTGTCGCTGTTCGTCTGGAATATTGAACCTTCTCGAACCAATCTCTCCCGTAATTCACCAGCGTTGACAAGGTTTCCGTTATGACACAACGCGATTTGACCGTGGGCACAATCGATAAGAATGGGCTGTGCGTTCACAATCCGACTATCACCAAACGTTGAGTACCGTACGTGCCCAATCGAAGCACTCCCTTTTAATTCCGCTAGCATCTGGTCATCAAACGCATCACCGACATATCCCATAGCACGCCGCAACAACACACTTCCATCGTGAACTGTTGCTATGCCAGCACTTTCCTGACCACGGTGCTGCAACGCATAAAGGCCAAGATAGGTGAGTGACGATGCCTCTTCGCGGCCGTAAATACCAAACACACCACATTCATCCCGAAACTTGTCGTCGCCCTGGCTGGATTCCATAACCTTCATCACCATTTATGCCGCATTGTTGCCGAGGTATTTCGACATCCCCGATTCCCACACGTTCATCGCCTCGTCTACGGATACATCAATAGCTATATTCCCATCGACCCTAAACCTTAAATGCCGCCCGCCGGTCTGTCCGAGCACCTGACAAGCTACGCCGGCTGCCGTCGCAGCCCCTCTAACATCTTGCACATTATCTTTGCGTACCGACACCACGACCTGTGACGAGGTTTCTCCAAACAACGCCGTCGGTATTCCATTTTCAGACTCTGGTATCACAACATCGCAGCCGATCCCATCCGCACTGAATGCACATTCCGCCAGTGCAACCGCAAGGCCACCGTCTGAACAATCATGTGCCGATAGCAGTTTTTCACTCGCCGAGAGGGAGACCACCAAGGACTGCACTGCCCGTTCAGCAAGCAAATCAAGCTCCGGTGGTGCACCACGCACCAAGCCATGCAAACATTTCAAATACTCACTACCGCCGAGAGACGGGATTGACGACCCTAGCAGGATGACAACCGCCTCTGGCTCATTAAACCTTTGACCCAGGATATGTTCGAGATGATCGACAAGGCCAACAACACCAATGACGGGAGTAGGCAAGATCGCCTGTCCGTCCGTTTCGTTGTAAAGACTTACATTACCCCCGGTAATAGGTATGTTCAGAGCTCGACAAGCTTCTCCTATCCCCGCAACAGCCCGAGCAAATTGCCACATAATCTCTGGCCGCTCAGGATTCCCAAAATTCAGACAATTGGTCGTGCCAATTGGTAAAGCACCAACGCACGCCACGTTACGGGCCGCCTCGGCCACAGCGAGCATTGCACCCTTGTAAGGGTCGAGATAACAGTAACGGCCATTCCCATCAAGTGAAAACGCCAAGGCTCGAGATGTGCCTTTCACACGAATCACTCCGGCACCAGCACCGGCCGGCGCAATAGTATTTGTTCTCACCATGTGGTCATATTGGCGGTAAACCCATCGTTTACTTGCGATCGCTGGTGAAGCTATTAGGCGTAGGAATTGTTCTGCCACAGAAGTAGACGGGACCTGGCGAGGCATGACAAGTTGTTGACGTTCTTCGGAATCGGCAGGCGCTTCGTAAGGCCTGTCATACAACGGCGCCTCATCTGCCAACGGCTTATTGGGAATTTCCGCCACGGTAACTCCATTATTTCGAACACGCAGAAGACCGTCGTCCGTCACACAACCAATACGAATCGCATGAAGGTCCCACTTCTCAAAAACTCGCTCCACCTCATCTTCGCGTCCCTGGCGAACAATGAACAGCATGCGTTCCTGTGACTCTGACAACATAATTTCATAGGGTGTCATGCCGTCTTCACGTTGCGGTACCGCTGCCACGTCAATGTCTATACCAACACCACCACGTGCGCCCATCTCGCAAGAGGAACAGGTGAGTCCGGCCGCACCCATGTCTTGCAGGCCAATCAAGGCATCGGACCGCATAACCTCAAGGCATGCTTCCAGCAGCAACTTTTCCATGAAAGGATCGCCAACTTGCACGTTCGGACGCTTCTCGGCCGACGCATCATCAAATTCCGCCGAGGCCATCGTGGCACCATGAATTCCATCACGACCTGTTTTCGCGCCGACATAATAGACAGCATTACCGGCGCCTTCAGCTCGTCCCTTCACGATGCCGTCAGCCGACACAATCCCAAGACAAAAAACGTTAACCAGCGGATTTCCCGCGTAACTTTCATCAAACCCCACCTCGCCACCAACGGTGGGTATACCAATGCTGTTACCGTAACCCGCAATGCCTGCAACCACCCCCTCAACTAACCGCTGAGTTAACGGCGCTTCCATAGGCCCAAAACGCAATGAATTCAGCAGAGCAACCGGGCGGGCACCCATCGTGAAGATATCTCGAATAATACCTCCCACTCCGGTAGCGGCTCCCTGGTACGGCTCGATAAACGACGGGTGATTGTGCGACTCGATTTTGAACACCGCTGCCAAGCCGTCACCAATGTCAAGCGCACCTGCGTTCTCGCCGGGACCCTGCAGCACGCGGGTACCCTCTGTCGGCAGCGTCCGCAAATGAACGCGTGAACTCTTGTAGCTACAGTGCTCCGACCACATTACCGAGAAAATACCGAGCTCGAGCAAATTCGGTTCCCGATCAAGAATCTCTTTTACACGCTCGTACTCATCGGGTGTGAGACCGTGTGCCGCGATAGTATCGAGATCGATCAAAATCCAACTCCCAAAAGCGTGACACAACAACAACCAACTACTGGCAACGGTAGAGGAATATACAACTGCTAACGGCGCACCCTAACCAACCGGCACTCCCGCTCCAACTCGAAACGCATCTACCACCGATTCCAGCACGACGCGACCATCCGAACTTCCAACCACATCTTCACACGCTCGTTCAGGATGGGGCATTAACCCCACCACGTTACGATCGCGGTTACAAATGCCAGCGATCGCATCAACTGAACCGTTAACGTTCCACTGTTCATCAAGACTCCCATCGGGCGCGGTATAACGAAAAACTATTTGTTGGCGTTCCTTCAACTCACGTAGCGTGTCGGCGTCGGCGTAGTAATTGCCCTCTCCATGCGCGATAGGCAGACGCAGCACCTGTCCAGCTGAGGCAAGCTTCGTAAACGCGGTATCACATGCCTCAACTCGAAGATTGACGTGCTCGCAGATGAACTTGAGCGTTTTATTGCGACGCATCCCTCCCGATAACAATCCGGCTTCAAGTAACACCTGAAATCCATTGCAAATGCCGAGCACTGGCCCGCCGGCCGCTGCAAACTCAATTACCCGGGTCATGATCGGCGAAAACCGTGCAATCGAACCCGTACGCAAATAGTCACCGTATGAAAACCCCCCTGGCAGTACAACCGCATCTGCGTCGCAAAGGAGGGCTTCCGTGTGCCAAACAAGAACCGACTCCTGTCCAAGCCCACTGCTCAAGGCATGGTGCGCATCATGATCACAATTTGATCCCGGAAACACAACGACAGCGAACTTCATTCGATTTCGACCCGATAACTTTCGATAACCGGATTAGCCAGCAGTTTATCCGCTACTTCGTTTGCAATTGTTTCAGCCTCTGCAACAGTCTCTGCTTCAACATCAAGTTCAAAATATTTTCCCTGCCGAACGTCGCGGACACTGTCGTAACCGAGCGTCCGAAGTGCGCCCGTAACAGCCTTGCCCTGTGGATCAAGAATTGACGGTTTCAAGGTCACGAACACCTTTACCTTCACGACACCTCCAATGGCTTGATCGTGAACACCCGATCAATGATCGCATCAACGTGTCGAAGCTGAACTTCAAGGTCAAACGCCCGATCGATTTCCTCCGTAGACAAAACGGAGGTGACGTCGGGATCACTGTTCAACAACTGCTTGAATTCCAGCCCTTCGTCATGCGATCGAAGGGCGTTTCGTTGAACCATTACATACGCATCTTCTCGCGAGACACCTCGACTCGCCAGTTCCAGGAGAATGGTCCCGGAAAACACAACGCCACGAGATTGCTCTAAATTGGCACGCATGCGGTCAGGGTAAACGACCAAGCCTGCCACAATCCGAGTAAAACGCCGCACCATATGGTCTAGAGCGCAGAAACTATCAGGCACGATGACTCTCTCTACCGACGAATGCGAAATGTCACGTTCGTGCCACAATGCAATGTTTTCAAGTGCAGCCACCGCGTTCCCCCGGACCAGTCTCGCCATTCCCGTAATCTGTTCACAACCAATCGGATTCCGTTTATGTGGCATCGCCGACGAACCTTTTTGCCCTTTTGCAAACGGTTCGGCTACTTCCCCAATTTCAGTCTTCTGCAAACCACGAACTTCAACTGCAAATTTCTCCAACGACGCCGCCATAATCGCCAAAGCACTCAATAGCTCAGCGTGCCGATCTCGCTGAATAACTTGAGACGCGACCGGTGCAGGTGTCAGACCTAAAGTCTTACAAACAGATTGCTCAATCGAAGGGTGAAGGTGAGCATAGGTACCAACAGCCCCGGATAACTTACCCACACTGATTGCGGTACGTGCACGAACAACCCGGTCAGAATCCCGGACAAGTTCCGCGTACCACAACGCCAGCTTCAAGCCAAAGGTCATCGGTTCCGCATGTACACCATGCGTCCGTCCTATCATTGGCGTTGTTCGATGCTCCTCTACTCGCAGACGAACCGCATCGAGCAAAGCATTACAGTCCACAAGCAAAAGATCGCAGGCCTCACGCATCTGCAATGCATGTGCAGTATCAATAACATCCGACGACGTCATGCCAAAGTGTAACCAGCGCCCGGAAGGACCAACATGTTCGGCGACAGCTGTTGTAAAGGCGATCACATCGTGTTGAGTTGTTTGCTCTATCTCATCAACACGATTCGCGTCCACGGCACCCTTTTCACGAATATCTTGGGCAGCGTCAGCAGGAATCAGCCCATGCTCTGCCATTGCCTCCGCAGCAGCAATCTCAACACGCAACCAGGTATCATATTTTGATTGGTCACTCCAGAGGAGACCCATCTCTTTCGGTGTGTATCGAGGAATCATATTAACGGCTCAATCTCAACATTTTAGTGTTCCACTAGATCCAAGAACGGGAGATTCTCCTGCATAGCGCGCCTTGCGGCTCCCGAGAACCACGCGCCTAAGTCCACTGTTCTGGCGACATGTTCCTGGCTCGTGAGAACAACTTCAACATCCTCACGCCCCGATGTAGTCAACGCCTCACGACAACTCATTTCAGCTAACTCAGGTACGTTATTAACACGGCTCAAATGCGCGAGTACCAAGCACTTCACCGTGGCCCCCAGGTGATCACGAACAAACGTCGCCAGTGATTCGTTTGACAAATGACCACCAACACCCGCGATACGCGCACGTGTCGCGCGTGCATAAGGGCTGACGCGCAGTAACTCCGTGGCGTGGTTGGATTCAATCACCAGGACACGGCAATCTTGAAATTGTTCAATCATTAGTGGCGTTAACGCCCCTATATCTGTCGCGTAACCAATAACCCCTTCTGGAGTTTCGATCCGAAATCCACATGTTTCCGACGCATCGTGTGGTATCTCGAAATGGCTAAAACAAAATCCCGCCAAGCTTAATGACTCATTCGGCTCAAGCGTCATGCCGTCGACCCGACCGGAATTGCGCCACTCACCCCACAACGCCTCGGTGGCATAAACCGGAACGCCATGTCGACGGGCAAAGACGCCCGCTCCACGCGTATGGTCTCCGTGCGCGTGCGTTAATACAATGGCATCGATTGCGTCCGGCGTGACCTCTATTTGCGCTAAGCGACGGGATACCTCCTTATAACTGAGGCCAACATCAATCAGAACTTTCCCGCTCTCGTGGGCTACGAGCGTCGCATTGCCAGCACTCCCGCTACCAAGAACTGTTAATTGAACAGCGATCTTTCTATTCTCCCTTCATCGCAGCAATGCCTTCAGGAAAGATCGAGCTGAGAAGTCGACAGGTCGATCCCTTTAATAGGACCCACAATCGTGCCCGCTACCCCCCCTTGCCGGAAAAAATCCGTTGCAACACGCTGCACATCTTCGCTCGTTACAGCATCAATCGCATCCAGTGTTTCCGATAGCTCTATCTGACGCCCGAAAGTCATCTCCGACCTCGCCAATTGCGACATACGGCTAGTGGTACTTTCCAACCCCAACACCACGCTGCCTTTTAGATGATCTTTTGCCCGCTGCAACTCATCAACTGGCACCACCGTCTCCTTCATGGCCCTCAGTTCGGCGGCTACCAACTCAACGACCTCCGGCACAGCCGAGGTATCACAACCCGCATAGACCGTAAGGTTTCCGGCATCTCGATAAGCGGTAAGCCCACTACTAACCGCATACGCCAGCCCGCGCTTCTCACGAATATTTTGAAACAGACGCGAACTCATCGACCCGCCTAGCACTGTATTAAGAACGTAACTAGCATATCGATCAGCATGCGTCTCTGGATAACCAGTCGTCCCGAGACAGACATGCGCTTGCTCCAAGTCTTTATCTCGAAGTTCCAACCGAATATCAACGGTCGGAGCAGTCGACTCCAACACCTCAGTGGAAACCGGCAGCGCTGCAAATGCGTCACTTATCAGCTCACCGACAACGCGATTATTAACGTTGCCCGCAGCAGCAATAACAAGATTTCCGGCGGTATAGGTCTAAGAAAAAAAAGTTTTGAGAGTCGCTTGATTAAACGCCCGTACCGAGTCCACCGTGCCGAGAATGGGTTTGCCGAGTGGATGGTTTGGCCAGAAATTTCGTGAGAATATTTCGTAAACTAAATCATCTGGTGTGTCCTCAACCATCTTGATTTCTTCAACAACGACATTCTGCTCTCGGTTAATCTCTTGGTCTGCAAAGGCCGGGTTGAGTAACAAGTCACTCAGTACCGCAACCGCCCGCGGCAAGTGCTCATCGAGCACCTTAATGTAATAGGTAACGCATTCCTTCGCGGTAAATGCATCAAGATGCCCACCGATCGAATCGATCTCCTGTGCGATCCCTTCAGCAGTGCGCGTTGCGGTTCCCTTGAAGAGCATGTGCTCCACAAAGTGAGCAATCCCGGGATTGGATAGACTCTCGTCACGAGAGCCTCGAGTCAGCCAAGCGCCAAGGCTGATAGACCGAACAGATGGCATCGACTCAGTTAACAGGCAGAGGCCGTTATCAAATACCTGGCGTTCAATCATGTTCAGAGGCCAGTTATCGCCGAGGCGTTCCCAGAAACAAGAATGTTCTGCAAGTGACTGATTAATAAGGAATTAATTGAATAAGGCCAACGGCTATATGATAGCACAGAACGGCATCCTGGTCCTTACAGTGCTCGCAAAGCCGTGGTACTATCCGGTGACAACCCACACAAAACGCTCAGTGCATGCCTATTCGCCAAGATCTCACCCAGTTTGAACCGTCCGAGCTCGCGAAAGCGTTGTCCCAGCTTAGTGCGCGTCCGTTTCACGCCCGGCAAATATACCAGTGGTTCTACAAACGTGACGTGACACAGTTCGCAGAAATGACGGACCTCTCCTACACCCTTCGTGAACGATTAGACCAGACCTTTATCGCTCCTGTGCCACACGTGGATAAAAGGGAAATATCTTCAGACGGCACCGTTAAATTCTTGATGAGCCTGAGCAGCGGCCACCAAGTTGAAACAGTATTCATCCCGGACACCCCCGCAATGACACTCTGCATTTCCACACAGGTCGGCTGTGCCATGCAATGTAGCTTCTGTCTCACTGGCAAGATGGGATTGCTTAGAAATCTGACCGCCGGCGAAATCGCTGGGCAAGTCCGAGTGATGGCCCATGACCTTCACCTCGTAAACGAACGCTTCAACATCGTTCTTATGGGAATGGGTGAACCACTGCATAACTACGACGAAACGATGAAAGCACTGAGGATCCTCGGAGCTGACTGTGGTCTTGGCGTCGGACCGAGACGAATCACGTTGTCAACGGTGGGCGTCCTGCCAGCACTTGAACGCCTGGCACATGAGCCTCACATGCCGAATCTTGCAGTTTCTTTGCATGCCACGACTGAGGAACTTCGGAATCGTCTCGTACCCGTTAACAGGAAGTATGGACTTGCAGATTTGATCGCAGCCTGTCGACGTTTTCCAATCAAACGACGTGAACGCATTACGTTCGAGTACGTGCTCCTGCGAGATGTGAACGACTCCCTGGCCGACGCCACTCGACTAGGCTCCCTGCTACACGGCATTCGTTCTAAGGTTAATCTGATCCCACTCAACGAAGCACCAGGACTTCCCTACAAACGCCCGAGCGAGCAACGAATCGAGAATTTCGTGCGGAAGCTGACCGACCGCGGTCTTACCGTCTCAGTACGTAAAAGCAGGGGACGTGATATCCGCGCAGCCTGTGGCCAGCTAATCGTCGAAGGAGCGCGACCAGCACCAGGCCAGCGAGCCGCCACTTTGATCGGCCGCCCTTAAGCGACCAGTTCGCCCGTCAGCGTTTTGCCGGCCGTTAGAATGCGAACGTTCACGCGCCTGTTGTCAGCCGTCACACCGGGAAGATGCACTCGGAGATAATTATCTGTTAACGCGATATTTTCTGAGCTCTTCAGCGTGAGACCAGGCCGGATACTGCCAACCTGTGATGCGAAGAACCGGCTCGACAATCCAGCGCCAATCTCTCGTACAACCCGAGCACGGTCTCGGATCACCTTGCCACCGATTTTGTCAGACATCATCGAAGCCTCGGTGCCGGGTCGATCGGAATACGGGAAAACGTGCAGATGGGTGAGAGGACTCTGTCGAAGAAATTTGAGCATGGTAGACGCATCAGCATCGGATTCACCCGGAAATCCCACAACAAGGTCACTACCAATCGCAGCGTGGGGCAGCCGGTCGCGAATACTTGCGACAACTCGCTCGTAACTTTGCCTCGTATAGGGTCGACGCATTCGCTGCAACATAACATCGCTTGCATGCTGTAACGGTAAATGGAAATGTGGCGCGAATCGGCGACTCGTCGTAATCAAATCAACAACCTCAGGTGTGCAATCCATCGGCTCCAAGGAACTCATGCGTACCAAAACATCGGCCGGATGCTGGTCAAGTGCATGCAATAACTTAGGAAGCGACGATGCCGGCGTGAGGTCACGCCCATACGACCCGAGATGAACTCCTGTAAGTTGCAGCTCGCGGTAGCCGGCGTCGACCGCCAGCCCAATTTCCTCCATAATCTTCGCCAATGGCAGACTGCGCCCCCGGCCCCGCGTCGAAGGAATAATGCAGTAGGCGCACGATTCGTCACATCCGGTTTGTACACGGAGTGTATAGGCTGTACGATTTCCGTCGCCGGGTGCGATCATCTCCCCACAAGCGCCATCTCCCCCAGCGAACCGAACAGCCGTGGTCGGCTCGATACTAGCCGTAAGCCTCTGCACTAACTTCTCTTTGTCAGTGTTGGGTATCACCGCGACAACACCCGGAAGCGCAGCAACCTCTGCGGCCGCGCGAGACGCATAGCATCCGGTAGCCACAATCTGCGCAGTCGGGTTCATGCGTGCCACTCGACGTATTGTCTGTCGTGTACCTTGGTCGGCATTGGCCGTCACCGAGCAGCTGTTAACAATCACCACATCCGCGCTCTCGGGAGCTACCATGGCACCACCTGCCGCACGTAGCTGACGCTCAATACCGAATGAATCGGCCTGGTTCACTCGACACCCGAACGTGACCATCGCGTACTTCATCAGCGCGAAGTATACGCGACGATTGAGGTTATCTTCGTTCGCCAGAAACCAAACGACAAGACGTCACGCCGACCAACCCGTTTATCAGCTATTCTGTGCGACACGTCGCATTAAGTCGAAATCAGAACATCAACCCAACAACGTAGAGATACTCTCAACTTAGCTGGAACAAACCGCTCGACCGATCGCAACAACAAGACGCGATGCCAAACGCCAATATGCCGCCGACGCCGTCATTGAGCCAGGCTCTTATCCCAGTCGCGATTCTGGTGGTGCTGCTCGCGAGTTCCGTCTACTTGTTTGGCGATGCGTCTTCCTCAGGGCCGAACCAAATCGCGTTGACCCTTGGTGCCGCGGTCGCTGCAGCCTTGGGATTAATTAATGGTCGTCACTGGTCTGACATACGTAATGCGATCACACATGGCATTGCAACTGCTGCCGAAGCGATCTTGATCTTGCTCATGGTCGGAGCAGTCATCGGCACGTGGATCATCGCCGGCGTAGTGCCGACGATGATCTACTACGGCCTGTCTCTCCTCACACCATCAATATTCTTTGTGGCCGCCTGCCTTATTTGTGCTGTTGTTGCACTGGCCGTAGGTAGTTCTTGGACGACTGCGGGAACAGTTGGGCTCGCGCTTATTGGCATGGCCACGGCCTATGACCTCCACCTCGGTGTCGCCGCTGGGGCGATCATTTCTGGCGCCTATTTTGGTGACAAAATGTCGCCTCTCTCTGACACGACTAACTTAGCCCCTGCCGTCACAGGCACCGATTTATTTGTTCATATCCGTCATATGACCTGGACGACCGTCCCAAGTTTTGTCATCACACTCATTGGCTTCGGGATCGCAGGTCTTGTCACAGCAACCCCAAACGGCGCGAACAACCTGACGGCGGTACTCACAACCCTAGAAAACAGTTTCACACTCGGACCACACCTCCTATTGCCGGTAGTGCTTGTGTTACTCCTCGTCATGCGGCGCATGCCGGCACTACCGGCATTGCTGATTGGAGCGCTTGCAGGCGGCCTCTTCGCCATGCTTTTTCAACAAGAAGCCGTGCTGCGTTATGTCGGCGACACCTCACTCCCAGCGTCCATGAATCTGCTACAAGGCGTATGGCAAGCACTTTATGGCGGCTACGTCTTGGAATCAGGCAACCCGATTGTTGACGACTTGTTATCGCGTGGTGGCATGGCCAGCATGCTTACGACCGTCTGGCTCATCATGAGCGCAATGGTTTTTGGCGCTGTTATGGAAGCTGCAGGCTTCTTAGAAATCATCGCCCAGCGGATTTTGCGTGCCGTCCGCAGCACCGGAAGCTTAATTGCCGCCACACTGGCAACATCGCTCGGCATCAACATACTGGCATCCGACCAATACATTGCCATCGTTCTTCCGGGACGCATGTTCCGGCACGAATACGAACGTCGCCGACTTGCACCACAGAATTTATCGAGGGCTCTCGAAGACTCCGGAACACTGACCTCCGTGCTGGTGCCGTGGAACACATGCGGCGCCTTTATGGCACAAACACTCGGTGTACCCACGCTGTCCTACGCACCGTTCGTCTTCTTCAACCTTATTAATCCACTGGTTGCCGCGCTCTTTGGAATGATCCGTATCGGGATTGCCCCACTTCCTGAAACGGTTGAGGTTACCGCGAAACAGGACTTACCAAGGGCACCACTGTCTTAGAAGAAAATATTTACTGAACATCACTGAGTACTGCACGCTGCAACACTTGATCCAGTGCGAGCACACGGCGAACTGCGTTGTTAACCGCTCGTCCAGTAAACGAGGCGCCTGCGATCGGACGAATTCCCCGTCGGATCACTAACTCCTCATGTAGTACGACACCGTCGTACTGGCGCAAGAAATCCTGTGGCGCCATGTACTGAGCCGGTTCAAAAAACACGGTAACGTCAACACGGAGGACACGTCCGTCTCTGTCCAGCGAAACCAAAACGCTCTGTCGTTCCGTTTTGGCCGTATGCGTGTCGATGTACGCGCGACCAACGACGTCCTCACCCCTGCGGGCGACATACCGTGGAAAGATTTTTCCTTGCATCCCAACGCGAGCAAGAGACGCCACCGCATTCATCTGGTCAGGCGTAAGAATGACGCGATCGCGCGTCACGGCCGCATCCTGAAAAACTGCTTTTAACGCTTCTTGCCGTGAAACAACTCCCTCCTGCGCAATAGCCGAAGACGGCAGGGCGACAAATAGGCCAAGGAGGAGGAGTAATCGAAATGTGGTCATAGCAGTTTCCTGCGTACCGTCACTCTACCCTAGCGCTAACCCATCCAACAAACCCGAGGTAATGCAAACGCACCGTTGCTCGGCATTCTCTGGGGTTGTAGGCTTCTATTTGTAATGACTGACACCGTGAAGGCGCTTTACTGGTTCGCTGTTTTAGTCGTGGTCACGCCAAGCGCAACCATTGCGCAGACGACAGAACCCGAACGAACACCCTGGGGAACTCCCGACTTAAGTGGCTATTGGGAATACAACACAATCACACCGCTCCAACGACCAGTTGAACTCGCAGATAAGGCGGTCCTCACACCTGCTGAAGAAGCAAATTATTTGACTGGGCGGTATTCTGAGATCGGGCACGAACGGGATCTCCAACTCAACGCCGACTGGTGGCAACCAGGCAGCCTGATCGACCGACGCACATCTCTGATTGTCGACCCCCCAGACGGTAGACTCCCCGCCCAAACGGCAAATGCGGAGCACCGAATGGATACGCTTGGACTGGCATCTCGACTCAGGCCAGCAAACGGACCAGAAGACCGCGAACGCTACGAACGCTGCATCATGGGACGTACCGTGCCGCTACTCTCCCAGCCGCCAGGAAAACTCGCACAGATCTTTCAGACACCAGAATACGTTGCGATTCTGCACGAACAAAATTCAGACTTACGCATCATCCCCATCCAGCCGGCAGGTCCAGTTGGCCACATCGCCAGCAATATTAGGCAATGGCAAGGTGACTCGCGAGCACATTGGGACGGCGACACGCTTGTAGTTGAAGTCATGAATTTCAATGGCAAGTGGACGCTGGCCGGCGCCGGCTCAAACGTCCGTTATGTAGAGCGATTTTGGATGGGCGACATCAATACTCTTGAATACGAATTCACCGCCTACGATTCAGAATCCTTCGCCGACGCTTGGACCGTCGCATTCCCTATCGTCCGTGCGACCGGCCCCCTTTTCGAAAATGCTTGCCACGAAGGCAACCACAGCATGCCACTCATTCTGAACGGAGCCCGTGCGCAAGAGCGACGACACGAATAGAGGCAATTACACCATACCGAGCAACACAACCACGTACCTGCTGCGTGACGGTAGCAACCATCCAGTGGTCAGCACACTACGGTCGTAAAAAGCGCGTCTCAAACTGTGACGTTGCAAGATGCTCGAGATCACCCGTTGACTCGTCAACAGTCACGAAATACGCAGCTATCCCGTGGTCTTCAGCCCACTCCAGACCAGGACTGGTCCCCATCACATATAAAGCTGTCGACAACGCATCCGCAGCGAGCGGGTCTTCATGCCAGACCGTCACCGAACTTGCCCGCGTAAGTGCTTGCCCAGTGCGTGGGTCAACAATGTGTCCGACCCTAGTCTCAGGATCGACCACAAGATCTCGCTCCGAACCGCCACTTGTCGCCACTGAACCCTCGCCCAAGAGTAACTCCGCCAGGGCTGTCTCTCGTAACAGCGGATGTGCGATGGCCACGGGCCACGGGCCATCAACTCCAGGCCCGGACACGGCAACCTGCCCGCCAAAGTCGATCAGCCAAACTCCAGAATGTGCTTGCTCCTCACGTGCGACGCGTGCGATCGCCGCTCCTTTTCCAAACCCACCAGCATCCAGCATCACATCCGCACTTCTCATTGCAGCACACCGCTCCCCGTCGATTGCCACATGCTGAAAACCAGAGCCATCGACGGCAACGGCCAACGCATCACGTGCCGGCACGCGGCCCATACCACGTATGTCCCAGGCCGCCACTAAGCTACCGATGGCAGGATCGAAAGCACCGCCGGTTGTCTGGTGCCAGACGGCTACCTCTCGGAGAACGGCGCACACAGTATCTGGTATCGCCAACCACGCACCGACCGGGTGTCCGTTAAGTTGACTCAACACGCTATTTTCACGCCACGTGCTCAGTTCGGCCTCTGTTGACTCAACAACTCGGACCATTCGTTCAAGTTGGTTCAGCGCCGCTGGACGGTCGGTAGCTTCAACGACGAACGTGGCCGTCGTTCCCATAAGGTATACCGTCCGCTCAACACGAACGGTTGGTGCATGTTGCTGACACGCGACCGACATCAGGCACAAGAGGGCGCCGGCCACGACATTCAATTTCATAGTGCCTAGCGAGCAGGTCTTGGTAAAGGATTACCCCGTGACACATTTGTTGGCACGCGATATCCAAGCACGAGGTGGATACCGTAGCCAACAAAAAAGAGCACACTCGTCGCAACGTGGGCCCAAATCATCACCGTAATCAAAACGGACGAAGTCACAACCTGGATCAGGTAGCCGGAAAGCGCCATCAACGAAAAACTCACCAGTGACGTCCATCCCGTACGTCGATTCTTCGGGTTTGAAGACATAATTTTGCGGAATGAATGCGACCGAAATAACATGCCAAAAAAGGCAATAAAGAATGGCGCGAACACCACGTGCAGCGCCAACATCATTGACTGCCAGGGATGATTGACAACCGCGAATGGGTCATCAGTCACCATCGCGTACTTCATGTAGAAATAAACGACACCCGTGACCGCTACCACGGTATGAAGCGTGTTGAACCCCCACCGCTCCCACCAAGTCATTGGCCTAAACCCTCGGGCAATGAGATCACCTGATCGATAGCCATCACACGCCGAAGCGCCGCGGTGACCGCTTGAGCTGTCAGTGTCGCCCCCGCGATTGGCCTAATAGCGCGTTGGAGCGCCAGGTCATTTACCAATTGATCATCGTAAAACTGCGCCATCCATGACTGCCCCTCAATGTACTCAGGGGGTTCTAAAATGACGGTTACATCTATCCCGAGGACTCGTCCCTTTGGATCAAGCGAGACAATCAGGCTTTCTTTTTTTGAT
>CAZDQD010000146.1:0-4390 GCA_964507425.1 uncultured Vicinamibacteraceae bacterium | reverse complement strand
GCACGGACTGTTTGGCCTCCGCCATGACTGCGTTCCAGTGCTACACCCATTCGGATTGCAGCAGGTTGTTCGGTAGCCAAGTCTTTTGCCAATTGACGAATATCGGCCGCAGCAACACCGGTAATTTTTTCTGCCCATTCAGGGGTACGATCTTTAGCCCTTTCTGCTAATTCTTCATAACCAATGACATAGTTGTCGACATAATCTTTATCAACTAAATTTTGCTCAATAATACTGCTAATAACGGCCATTGCTAGAGCACCATCAGTTCCTGGTTTCGGTGCAATATGCCAGTCTGCTTGTTTGGCTGTTCTCGATGCATAGGCATCAATAACAACAACTTTTGCTCCTTTCTTTTTGGCATCCTGAACAATTGCCCAGTGATGAAGATTGGTACTCATACTGTTACATGCCCAGATTACAATATATTTTGAGTGAACATAGCTTTCAACATCAAGACCTGCTGTTGGTCCTATTGTAGCTAAGTATGCGGTGGCAGAACCTTCACCACAAAAGGTCCGTTCACATACCGTCGCACCCATTTTATTCCAAAATGCGTCGGCTCCATTTAGGCCATGTACGAGCCCTTGATGACCTAAATAACTATAAGGCATTATGGCTTGAGGCCCATATTCTTCAATAATGGCTTTCCACTTTGTCGTAATTTCGTCTAGTGCCTCATCCCATGAAATACGTTCGAACTGTTTGCTGCCTTTTGGGCCAGTACGACGCATCGGATATAATAATCTATCGGGATGATAATGACGCTTTTCATAATCTTTTAATTTGACGCAAAGTCCACCTCGCGTCATCGGATGTTCTTTATTGCCTTCGACGCCGATAACTTTTCCATCTTCAATACTGAAGATCATCGCGCAAGTATCTGGGCAGTCGTGTGGACATCCACCAAATGCAGTCTCAATCTTTGGGTTTGAAGCCATTAGATTTTTACCTCGTGATTGTTTTTGTTAATTACTGTTATTTTTTTAATTAGTCTAATACTAACAAATTTCTTTAGTTTTACATATAAGCTATTTAGAATTTTTAAGTAGTGAAATCAATGGCTTGAGATGTCCATGATATTTTTTCCATTTTTCAAGCGAGTTATTGTATATAGGTTTACGAACTTGAAGATAACTGCTTGTTTTCACCTCTCTTTTATTTTTATAAAAATTTAGACATTCGGGATCCCATTCCAGCCCAATATGATTAATAAGTTCTCTGCTTATTTTTTCTTGATTAAGGATTAATTCTTCATAGTTAATTTCATAGATATCATCAGGAAAAATATTTTTCCAGTGCGCCATTATTTTTTCGTGCTCAAGATAGTTTTTTCCGATATCTAATAAATCATAACTAAATGCATTCATGTGATAACTATGAGTATTACTTATTTCATCTTCAATTAGAGCAGCATGCAGGGGTATAGAAGGCGGTACATCATATACCACTGGTACAGGAAAATTACTGAAGAATATTGACAAACAATTATCTAGCGCATTTCTTTTGCAATATATAATCTGTGAATTAGGCAGTAATGATTTAATAAGGCCAATTTTTAAATAATTATATGGTAATTTATCTGTAATACGAGATGCTGTTTTTGAGAATTTACGTAATTCATTAAGACAATCCTCTAAAATAAATTTAATCGTAGTTTCAGTTAGATTTGTTATAGAGTTCGAATCATAATTACCTTTATTAAGCTTGCTAAGTATTTCCCCTTCAATTTTATTTACAACTAAATCAAGCTCTCCTGCACCATAAACATTATTATGACTTGAAACTATTTGTTCTACTAAGCTAGTTCCCGAACGTGGCATCCCAAGTATAAAAACAGGCAGATCTGAGGACACCCCATATTTTTTAATTTCATTAACATAATCTTTTGTATATGTTGTTATTAGTTTATTTACATATGCAGAATTATTCTCAGCTTTGTATGGAATTCCATTTCTTTTTATTAGATTTGCTTTTTTGTATTCAGTAAACGCAGTATCAAAGTCTTTTAATTTATCTGAAATAATGCCATATGAAAAATGTAAATATATTTTATCATTATCATTTAAATTATTATTTTTTAGAGACTTTTTAATTGTAGTTAAATATTTTGATTCTGGATTTATTAGAGCCAGCATATATATTGCTCCATATGAACTTGGTTCAATTTTTATGGCATTTTCAAAATATTTTATTGCTTTTTCTTTTTTTCCTAGCTCGGTTAAGGTTAGACCTAAAGTACTAAGCAAAATAGGGTCATCTGGTTTAATACTCAATGCTTTTTTTAATTGAGAAATTGCCTCATTCTGTTTATTTAAGTGACGCATTACAGTAGCCATACCTATGTATGCTTTTATATATGTAGGTTCGATATTTAATATAATTTTAAAATTTCGAAATGCTTCATCTGTATTAGCATAGAGCAAATATGTATACCCAAGATTTGAATATGCATCTAAATATTTTGGGTTTATTGAAATTGCCTGTTTAAAATATTGAAATGCAGTTTCTATATCATGATTTTTTTTATATATAAGTCCGAGATTATTATAAGCTGCAAAAAAATTAGGATTTATCTCGATTGTTTTATTGTAATAAAAAACCGCGTTTTTATAGTCATTATTTTCATTATAAGTAAGAGCAAGATTATAATGCCCTTCAGCGAATGTACTATCTAAATCTATTGCTTTTTTAAGGTGTATAATTGCTTGCTCATGCTCACCGATTTCTCGAAATATATTGCCAATGTTATTGTAAGCTTCAATATTATCTTTGTTTAGCGTTATAGCTTTTTTATAGTAATTGATTGCATTTTCTGTATTACCCAATGCAGTATACGCTTGAGCACAATCATTGTAGTAAGGAGCTTTAGTTGGATCGATTGTGATAGCCTTATCAATTAATTTAATTGCTGCTTCATAATTTCCTTTATTTAGTGAAATAATACCTAGCAGATACTGTGCGTCAGATTGCTGAGGATCACTAATTAAAACGTTTTTATAAATTTCCTCAGCTTGATCTAGTTGGCCATTTTTATGAAAAGATATCGCTCGACGCATTTCTTCATTTAAATTATTAGACATATGCGCTGTAGGTAATATTTATTTAAATTAGATTATGCCGTGAAAAATTTGTACATCCACGAGGTCACCAGGTTTTGTATCATTACTATTCAGTGACAAGACAATAAAGCAATTTGCATCTGACATTGAACGAAGTATACCTGAACCCTGAGCCCCTGTTTTTTTAACAATAATATTATTATTATTATCTTTTTCAATGATGCCGCGTTGAAATTCAATTCTTCCTGGTTTTTTCTTAAGTGTCGACATACAAGGAACTTTCATCATTAAAGGCAGATTAGCATTATCACCAGATAATTTTTTCAATGCAGGCTGAACAAATTGATAAAATGTTACCATG
Source organism: uncultured Vicinamibacteraceae bacterium (assembly GCA_964507425.1). GTDB lineage: Bacteria > Acidobacteriota > Vicinamibacteria > Vicinamibacterales > UBA8438 > DTWD01. The sequence continues at coordinate 967 of CAZDQD010000146.1, read as the reverse complement.
ACAGATACAGGATTTCCCGGTAGACCAAAAAAGAGGGTTTTACCAAGATTGCCAAATGTTAACGGACGACCAGGTTTAATTGCAACTTTCCAAAAATTAAGATTGCCATGTTCCTGTAATATATCCTTAATATAATCTGCCTCACCAACGGAAACACCGCCAGAGGTAATTAGTACATCAACTTTACCGTTAGCTTTATCGAAGGCCTTGACTAATAAATTTTTATTATCTTTTACTACGCCCATATCCAAAATATCAGCATTAAGCCTAGATAGCATGGCATGCAATGTATAACGATTACTATCATAGATTTCACCGTCATTAAGTTTTTCATTGATACTTCGTAATTCATCACCTGTTGAAAAAAATGCAACTTTTAATTTACGGACAACCGAAATTTTTGATAAACCCAATGATGCTAATAATCCAATATCAGCAGGAGTCAGATTTTTTCCTTTTGTAAGAACTATATCGCCAACAGATATATCCTCTCCCGCTTGCCTAACATTTGCTTTAGGTTGTGTGCTATTGTCAATGATAATTTCAGTATTTGATTCCGATATCGAAGCGTGCTCTTGAATGACAACTGTATCAGCCTCGTTTGGCATGACTGCACCAGTCATAATTCGAACGCATTCACCTTTTTTTATTGAATTTATATAGGGCTTTCCTGCAAGACTCTTCCCAATAATTTTTAATGTATTGGTTTTATCTACTGGAATATCATTTTTGTTTATTGCGTAACCATCCATAGCAGAATTTCTTGCTGACGGGACATTAATTTTTGATTTTATATTTTCTCCTAAGATTCGGTTAAGGGCATCCCTTATTGGAATTATTTCATTTTCGTCGATAGGGGATATCGCATTAAATATCTTTTTGAGCGCTTGATCGGTAGTTATTGAATTCTGATCAAAGTCATCCATGCAACTTATTTCTTTATTTATCTTATTGGCCATTATTTAAT
>CAZDQD010000145.1:0-17712 GCA_964507425.1 uncultured Vicinamibacteraceae bacterium | reverse complement strand
TTCAGGCAAGTGACAACCACTGGCGCCTTGAAACCGTCCGGATAGTACCAGTCGTACGAAAACGACTCGCATCACTCCTAGGCAAAGGAGTCGTTAAATCAATAACCGTTACAAATAAAGGAATGGGGTCACATGCGTGAGGCAGTCATCGTTAGTGCCGCCCGCGTACCAACCGGGAAATTTCTTGGAGCGCTTAGTAGTCTGCCCGCAACAGACCTCGGAGCTCGCGTAATACGAGAAGCCGTCTCTCGTAGCGGACTTGAACCAGAGGTGTTCGACGAGTGCATCATGGGAAACGTCGTTTCGGCAGGCGTCGGGCAGGCACCAGCACGACAGGCGGCCCTCCATGCTGGCCTCCCTGATCACACAGGTGCATTGACAATCAATAAGGTATGCGGTTCGGGACTAAAGGCTGTCATGCTGGCTGCCCAAGGTATCGCCACCGGTGATATCGATGTTGCCGTAGCTGGTGGAATGGAATCCATGAGTAATTGTCCATACCTACTACCGCAAGCTCGGAGCGGGATGCGAATGGGTAATGGTCAAGCACTCGACAGCATGATGCATGATGGACTCTGGTGTGCGGTCGAAGATTGGTCAATGGGATTGGCAGCTGAAGCAGTCGTTGAAAGATATGGGGTGACGCGCGAAGAGCAAGACGCGTTTGCTGCGAACAGCCATCAGAAAGCGGCCGCGGCAATCAGCGCCGGAGCGTTTAATGACGAAATCCTTCCCGTCGAAATACCACAGCGGAAAGGAGACCCCATCCGGTTAGAGAACGACGAAGGCGTTCGACCAAGCTCCACAGCTGAAGCCCTGTCAAAGTTGCGGCCCGCTTTCAAGAAAGAAGGTGGCACAGTAACTGCGGGAAACGCACCTGGCGTCAACGATGGAGCGGCCGCAGTCGTGGTTATGGCTGCTGAGCGGGCATCGGAACTGAATGCCATACCAATGGCACGCATCGTTGGACAGGCCGTCAGCGGACGCCCGGCGAAATGGCTTCTAATGACTCCGGTGGAGGCTGTACAAAAGCTACTGCCGAAGGTCGGGTGGTCTCTCGACGACGTCGACCTCATCGAACTGAACGAAGCATTCTCAGCCCAAGCGGTCGCCGTCATTCGCGAGCTTAGAGTGGACCCTTCAAAAGTCAATGTAAACGGTGGTGCAGTCGCACTTGGGCACCCTATTGGAGCAAGTGGAGCCAGAATACTGACGACGTTGCTCTACGCATTGGAAAAACGTAATCTCAAACGAGGAATCGCAACACTCTGCTTGGGAGGCGGTAACGGAGTCGCGCTGGCAATTGAGCGTCCTTAATCGCCCCATTGACGACATAAATCGTGAGTCAGTAGGCGGCCCGTAAGTCAAGCACGAGTGATTCGTATCCGGAGGGAACATCAATTGGAGCCGGTGGGCCAACGCGTCCCAGGGGCTCAACCGTGACATTTCCGACGACCTCACCTGTCGTACCATCAAAATACTGTCCACGCATAGGCATCGGTAACGAAAGTGCGAGTCTGGAATCTGCAGTGGTTCGCTCGAGATTCAAAAGTAATCGACTTGTGTCTTGCAGCCCAAACACTTCGCCAAGGTCGTGCCAGCCAACCAAAAAACTTACCAGACCTGGTCGCTCAATGTATGTCAATTCTGACCAGTTCACCGACTCGATCAGGCTATTAAACGGCGCCTCCGGTAGAGCGTTAATCCGGTACAAACGATCGGGACCATCTTCCGCGATAAGGGTAAAATCGGTGCGCCTCCGTAACCGGTCCAGCAACTCAAAAGAACCCGGAATCCTGTCTGTATGTACTACCACGTGCTGTACACCGACTGCCTGAAGATAGGCGACGGCAAGTGGAGACGGAAATCGAGAAGCTACGGCTGCCCGTTGATCGAATTCCGGCGGCTGCGAATTACCAAAACCGTTAACTAACGGACGCCAGTGCAATGTCGAGGCCAACAGATAAGTGGCGTTCCTATTGAAATCACGACCACGATGTATGGGGAGACTCAACACAGGGCCGTCTCCCAGTGCTCCAAGACTGCGATAGATCCTTGGGGCCCAATCAAGAGAACGGTACTGGGCTGGGCCATGAAATGTCTCGACCATCGTAATCAAGAGAATGGCAACAGCAACAGGTGCATTCCACCCAAGTGCGACATGTTGACGTAGTCGCGCTAACCCTACCCCTGCCAGCGCTGCAACCGAAAAGTAAACGAGGATACCAAACCGTTCTGGCGCTCTGAGACTCTGTATTGGCGGAACAAGATCGTAAAACCACGCATAAACGGGCGTCAACGTTCCGAGTGAGAACACGGCCCCCATGGCTGCGATTGCAATGAGCATCGAACGAACCCGTTTTGGTACCGATGCCGTCCAGCTGACAAGTGCCATTACCGTTAATAGAAGTGCAACGACACCAGGAAAAAACGAATCCGGAGCTCTCGCATAGAATGACTGCCCCCAAGTTCCGTAATGAACATGGCTATTCGATGACAGATACATCTGTATCGTCGAAGTGAAATCCCCAGCAACCGGCAGCGGACGGGACACCTGAAGATCCTGGTACGGATGCAATACGAGAAACCCAAGAACCAGTGTTAGCGTGGCGGCACCAGCAAGCCGAAGCAGTACTCCCAGTCCCTGCTTTTGCCAAAAGGTGTGGGCTCGAACCACAGTCGCCGCTCCAAGTGCGAACACCACGAAAATGGCCGTATAGCCAGACGTCAACGCCGCCCCGAATACACAACCACCAAGCCAGACCGCATCCCGAGTACGGCGGTACACCAGCAGATTGTCGAGAGCCAATAACGCCAATGGAAGCCAGTAAAAGTGTATTGCTTGCAAGTGAGGAAGTCGGGTCATCGTGGGAGCGCCAAACGCGAGAATTGCGCCAGCCACGATCCCACACCAATAATCCCCAGTCCATCTGTAGATGAGGCTATACATGCCTAATGCTGTCAGCGCCATCCCCAGTAGCAGCAACACGTTATATGTAAGCAATGGTGATGTGCCAAGCCAATGCACTGGCGCACCAAGAATCCCAGGGACAATCAACGGCTCCGTATAGGCGAGCGACTGCTCCGTTGGGAAATACATGTTCGCACTGAATAACTCGGAGGGATTGCTGACTAATTGCTGAGAAATCCACGAAACCGCCCAGGCGTTCAACCATTCGTCATCATTGTGTCGAGACAAATGGTCAAGCCCAGTGATCAGCGGATAGGTATGAGCAATGGCAAGCGCTACAAACACCAACGAAGCCAATGCCAAACGGCGTGCAGAGGCAGGAACAATCGACTTGCCGGTCATACTAGCGGTTGGGCTCGTGAAACACTTACACCCCTTCAACCTTCCAGAAAGCAATACCGCCAGCCTGCTTACCAACATCCACCGCAGCGACGCGGGTCGCCGTGTCGATGTCGTAAACCTCAACAGTGCCTGGTTCGTCACCGATGCCTTCGATAGTCACCACAGCGTATGCTCCATCAGGTGTCAACATCACACCATGTGGGATAGTCCGGCTAGTACTAACTCTCGCACGTTCAGTTCCCGTAGAAAGATCCCAAAACCCAACGGCATTACTTCCTTTATAGGTAACCACTAGTGTCCGCTCATCCTCAGAAACAGCAAGATTATAGGGGCCAGCCCCTGTATCAAACGTACGACGAACACTCCACGACTCAAGATCGACCTCGAAAACCTTCGCAACATTGTTACCGGTAACATAGACCCGTCCGTCAACCGTCGGCGCGCTAACCCATGTTGGTTGCACACCCTGACCCAACGGGAGACGACGGGACACTTCGAAGTTGAGCGCGTCCAGTTCAACAAGATCGCCGCCCATCATATTGACAGAATAATGTTGCGTGCCGTTCCGACTAAGCCTAGACCCATGCGGCATCAGCCCTGTTTCGATCCGCTCAACCTCAGTCATCGTGTCAACTTCAACCGCTGAAATGCCACTCGGCTCCATGGCGCCATGTAAATTGAAATTCACGACGTACATAAGCCCAGTCGTTTCAGCAACGCTCAAAGTCGCCGGAAACATGCCGAGCGTAACATCATCCAGCCACTCATCACTTCCGGTACGGTACTTGTGGACGCTTCCGTATGGAAATCCATGTGCGATTGAAACGTACCAGTAATGCCCATTCGGATCGACGGTAATCCCATGGGGCCCCTCTATTTCCGTCGGATAGCTGCCAACCTTAACCGTCTTGGCTACCTCAAGCCCCGCTGGACCATAGCGAACCAACGCGACCTCATCGTCCGATTCTGCGCACACGTAAAAATAGTAAGTCTGCTGCGGTGCCGTACGAAGATGGGCACCCGTTATAAAGACGAGCCCCACCACCACAACGCAAAAGCCAACCGCGCGACACATACCAGTAAACGTTTGCACGGGCCTAATACCTAACGTTATTGTGGCTCACCAATCACACGAGCAGGACCCGTCCGATTCTTTAATCGAACAGCCCACAAACCGCTATTGAAATCCGTAAAGAAAATATTTCCTTTGTAGGGTTGCGGTCCCCACACGAACGGTGCGTTTGGCGTGAACCCGTCTGGATCAAAAGGGACGAATCTGGCTATTTCACGTCCCTGCCTGTAGAGGTCCCCCATGAGTTCACCTGACACATCGACGACGCGCAGACCACCAGGGTAGTAGAACCCTACGTACAGAATGTCATCTTCTATCCAAAAATTGTGCGTGCCCGCCTCTGGCACCTGGTACCGTGCCACTTCAACGGGATTATTCCAATCGCTCCAATCAATCACGTGAATCCAACCTGCCGTACGCATCGGAACTCGGTCATCGTCATCACTGGGTGAGAGCCCACCATATGGATAAGCCTCATCACCCGCAAAGAGGTAAAACTTACCCGTTGACTGACTCCGGTATGGAAACGCCGCATGGTTCCATCCGCTCGGGTACGCATAACGACCCAGTTCCACAGGTCGTTCAGGCGTCCCACCTCGCCCACCACCACCGATATCAACTGCGACGACTCCATCGTCCCAGTTCGACGAAAACGCGATACCTTCACTCACCCACACATCATGCACGCTGTGCCCTGGCGTTTCGAGTTCGAACCGACCAACACGCTGTGGTTCCCTTGGATTTTCTATGTTGATAACGTCGTAGCGTCGTCCTGCGCTCAACGCATATACGTGGTCCTCAGCCACAAAGACGTTGTGCACCCCACCCGTCAACTGGTCCGTAAACTCAGAAAGCACCGGAACACCTTCTCTGGGATTCCCAACACCGAGTACAACAAATCCATTGCGCCTGTTCGATGCACCCTCGCGACTGATAACGGCTACTTCTCCGTCCTCTGAAACCTTGACGTCATTAACCGTACGTGCATCCACCTGAGTTTCCTGCAACTTCTCAATATTTTCAGGGTCACTTACATCCCAGAATAGCGCCTCACCATTCGCGCCCCATGTACCTGTAATCGCATAGTCTCGCCCATCCGTACCCTCCCATACCCATAAATCGGACGAACGTCGATCGCGCACCTCACCTCGTCCTACCACTTCAACCTCACGCCTCACGTCACGTGGCACAATCGTCACACCTCGCGTTGCCGTGTGGCTACCGGAAGTGGCGACTACGGTGTAAGTTCCCGAACGCTCAGCGACGAAACGACCATCCGCTGCAACGTGCGCCGACGCCCCAGAAGCCAGAATTCCCAACGCAGTCTCGCCACCTACAGCAAAAGTGACCGGCACACCGCGTACCGCCAATCCTCGGGCATCTTTCGTCGTCGCCGTAAACCGCACAACGTCACCAGTCCTCGCACTGTCAGCGTTTGACTGCAAGTCGAGCGACACGACGGGATTCGCTTCCACCTCAATGGAAATACTTGAACTGACCGCTGCTGCCGTCGCCATAACCTCAATCGGGCCAGGTTGGCGAAGCGTTAATACGCCAAAGTCGTCGACCGAACCGACAGTATCGTCAGACGTTCCAAACTCAACCTTGACATCGTCACGCCTAGTTTCAACCGCATCAGTAACAACGACATTAATTTTCGGATTTGTCCCAACGTAAAATTTGGTTGGTACAGTCACAAATTCAACACTAGCAACCGGCGGCAGTGGAACCGTAACAGGAATTTCAACACGCACACGTGCATCCGGTCGCCGCCTGGTATCACTCGGATCAGTTGGAATCAAGGCGACCAGGGTGTAATCACCAGGCCGATAAGCTTCAACTCGTCCAGTGCTGCTCACACTGACATCTCGACGGGATCGCGAATAGTAGACGACCCGAACATCTTGGACCGCCTCACCCGAGACGTCGCTTACGAGCGCAGAAAGTACGGAACTTTCGCCAATTTCAAGCGTTAACGCAGAGGGTTCGATCTCTAATGTGTATCCGGGCAAATCAGCATCCTGGCCTAACGCAACAGGACCAGCGGCGATGGCAAGTGCCAGGGATACGACACAAATTGGTATCTTCACAACAAATCCACGATTGACTCCGCTACAGGTCGCCTAACCCCTCCAAAACCTCTGACCTGTTCATTGAACCTGTCAGAATAATCAGAATTGCACCGTTGGCACCTGCTGCGCGGCCTCATCAGCCTCAAAATATTCCCGACTGTTAAATCCAAAAAATCCGGCCATGAGATTATTTGGAAACTGCAGAACGGTTGAATTATATGTACGGACAGTGTCATTGTACCGACGCCGCTCAACTGCGATACGGTTCTCCGACCCTGCGAGTTCGTCCTGTAACCGCATGAAGTTTTCATTTGAGCGAAGCTGTGGATAATTCTCAGAAATAGCCAGTAAGCGACCCAGCGCACCTGTAAGACCTGCATTGGCAGCCCCTGCCTCCGCTGGTGACACGGCTCCAGCCAAACGACCTCTGGCATTAGCGACTTCAATAAATATCTCACGCTCCTGCTCAGCAAAACCCTGAACCGTTGAAACGAGATTAGGAATCAGATCACCGCGTCTCTGCAACACGTTCTCCACTTGCGCCCAAGCACCATCAATTTGCTCATTCGCTACGACAAAATTGTTGTAGCGTCCCACAAAGGACCCCACCATCATAAAACCCACAAGTAAAATAACACCGAGCGCGATAAGGCCTTTCTTCATTAGCGTTCCCCCTTCCCTCCGGACGACGGAATAAACCGGTCAACCCGACTTACAGCCTTCATTAATTCATCGTAATACCGTACAAATAATTCTTTCGGATGTTGCGTTATTACCTTTCCATGCTTAAGCCGAGAAACGTCCTCGAACGGCGTGGCATCTATGCCTGCAGTTGCCGCAAAAACGGCAACCACTTCATCATTGTATGCAGGAATTTCATCGCCGTGCAGATAGAGACAACCTCGAAAAAGTGCCGCAAACGTGGAGTAGGAATCCGTTAGTAACTGTTTGAGTTTCCGAGTACTACTATGAACCTCAATGTAACCTTCCCGCAAGCGCATCATTTTCTCGCGAAGCTCACGCTCGCACTGTATTCGAAGGTGGTCAAGATCAATCTCTAAATTCTCAAGCGGGTCATAGCCGTGCAAAATACGATGCGTAGCCTTCAAATCAAGAAATTCAATAGGAAACACATCTGCAGATTCCCGGATAATCGCCTGAGACAACAGTCGTGGCTGGGGTTGGCCGCTGCGTTCCCACTGCTTGATTGGCTTACTTAGGTCTTCGAGAACTGATGGTGTCAGTTCAGCAACGACGATCAGTACATTAAGATCGCTCGTCGATTTTTCATATTCGCCACGGGCAGCCGACCCGTAAAGGACAACACTCATCAAGCCCTCTGGCAATGCACTCTGGAGGGCCCGTACAAGCTTCGCTAGGACCGGATGGACCTCGTCAACCGTCATGACTTAATTTCCCCTATCTTCCTAAAACCCGCGGCTCGCTCCACCACCACCAAAACCACCACCCCCGAAACCACCCATGCCTCCGCCACCGCCAAAGCCCCCACCACGAAAACCGCCACCACCAAAACCACCACCTGACAACATCATCAACATGAACAAGCTCGGATGACGAAAAAATAGATAGCCCATAAGCAGCATCCCAAGCAGACCTAATATGCCACTCCTCGGATTTTCACGAACTCGTCCACGAGTCGGGACGGCAACGGCACCGTCAATCGTGGCGCCAAACTCATCAGAAGCAATCGTGACAAGGGCACGACTGATTTGTGTAAGCCCAGCCGACCAATCATCTCGCTGCAACTGTGGCAGCGCACCATCGAGAATGACGCCGACACGTCCATCTGGAAGAAATCCTTCCGCACCATAGCCCGTTTGAATGCTGATGTCTCGATCATCGACCGCAAGCACTACGACAATACCTCGTTCAGTCGCTCGAGTCCCGGGCTGCCATACTTCCGCTAGACGGAGCGCAAAATCAGCAGCTGGTTCACCATCAAGACTTGGCATCGTGACAACATAAATTGCAACTTCCGTCTTACGGAACAACTCACTGTGCACCCGTTCCATCTCGTTCACAGATTCACTCGTAAGGACCGCCGCGTAATCATGGACGGCGCGGTCTATGCTTGGCGGAACGGCAACCTGCGCCGAAAGCAGTGCGCTCGACCACATCAGTAATAGCGCAAACATTGCAACCCACGCAGGGAAGCAGACCCTCACTCGCAATCGGTTAACGCTCTCCAACCTATCCCTCATCAAAAACACCAACAATGACAACCGTTCGTAATCTTCGTTCCGGATTGTCGGTGCGTGTATCAAACAACAGTCGTGTCCGGAAGACTGGTACCATTGTACGCGGGCTCACGGAACATTCCCGTTACGACCGAGAGCTCGCGCAAAGTTGACCAGGCAATCGCCATCTGTGATTCTTTATTAGGGCGAAAGCTCAATAATCTGTAAACACCTAAAAATAAACATCTTACTGTTTCATGATGAACAATTTTCGCTTGACACTTCTGTTGAGCCACGCCTAGAATGCGCAGTCGTGTGCATAACTGCGCACCCACAGTCAAGACGGAGAAACCATGCCCAACCCGGACCGCGCAGAAAAAGAACGTTCTAAAGCCATCGACATAGCCCTGGGTCAAATTGAAAAGCAGTTCGGTAAAGGCTCGATCATGCGCTTGGGTGGGAAAGGCGCTGTTTCGACAATATCCAGCATTTCCACTGGCTCTATCAGCATTGACTATGCCCTCGGCATTGGTGGCGTACCTCGTGGACGAGTTGTCGAAATCTACGGACCGGAAGCCTCTGGAAAAACGACGTTGGCACTCCAGGTGATTGCCAATGCCCAAGCCTCCGGTGGAAATGCCGCATTCGTTGATGCTGAACACGCACTCGACCCTACCTACTCCGCGAAGCTCGGTGTGAACCTTGATAATCTCCTCGTATCCCAACCGGACCACGGTGAGCAGGCTCTTGAAATCGTCGAAACATTGATTCGGTCCGGAGCCGTCGATGTTGTTGTCGTTGATTCGGTTGCTGCTCTTGTTCCCAGGGCTGAGATCGAAGGTGAGATGGGAGACGCACAAGTTGGCCTGCAAGCGAGATTGATGTCGCAGGCGCTACGAAAGTTAACTGGTGTCGTTGCTAAATCCCGCACCTGTCTAATTTTCATCAATCAGCTTCGTGAAAAAATTGGTGTCATGTTCGGCAACCCAGAAACCACCACCGGTGGGCGGGCGTTGAAGTTTTATTCGTCCGTTCGTATCGACATTCGCCGCATCGGCGCGATCAAAGATGCCGACAAAGTCATTGGCGGTCGTACGCGCGTAAAAGTTGTAAAAAATAAAGTCGCTCCGCCATTCCGCATAGCCGAGTTCGACATTATGTACGGGGAGGGAATCTCAACTGAGGGCGACCTCATTGACCTCGCCGTCGAACATCGCATCATTGAAAAAAGTGGCGCCTGGTTTTCGTACAACAACGAACGACTCGGACAAGGCCGTGAAAACGTCAAAACGCTGCTTCGCGAAAAAACCGAACTTGCCAACACTATTGAGACACAAGTCCGGAAGACGCTCGGCTTAACACAAACCAAATCCCAGGAACCCAACGGCTCCTCTGCCAGTCCCACAGGAACTTAACCGACAACCATTACCTCAAGGGCCGGATAAGACGTGTTTCTTTCAGCCGACACAGCATTGTTTCTCTGGTTTGAACAACTTCCACACCCCCTCTGGCTAACGTCAATCATGTGGGTCATCACACTGGCGGGGACAGCGGGTGCACTTTGGTTGGCTATCGCGGTCGTCGTCGCTATTCGCCGACATGACTTCACTGGACTATGGCGTACCGCACTTGCCATTCTTGTCACCTTTACGCTTGTACATCTCGTGCTAAAACCGACGATTAATCGGCCGCGACCGTACCTCGACCACCAAACGACCGTTGATATTCAAGAACGGCGTCCTTCGACATCATCATTCCCATCCGGACACGCCGCCACATCAGCGGCAGGCGCCTACGCACTAGCGAGTCTTGTCCCGACCGCCAGCGGATTATTCTGGTGTCTCGCCATCGCTATTAGCGCCTCTCGCGTGTACTTAGGGGTCCACTATCCGCTCGACATAGTGGCAGGATGGCTCTTAGGTCTGGTATGTGGCTTTTTCGCGACGGGCAGAGTGATTTACGGAAGACAACTACGACTCAGGCCGTAACGTCCGCGTCATGGCACAAACGCCACACACACTCGACGCTGCATAAACCTGAGATCACTTGACGATAAAAAGCCTTTCGCCCTCTCGGATCAAGCCAAGCTCACGACGAGCAATGCTGCCAATGACGTCAGGTTCGTCTCGTAATTGATCTACTAAAGAGCGGAGCCTTGTGTTTTCCATCTGAAGATCAACCACGGAACTTGAAAGTTCTGCGTAATGTCTGTCAGCCCTAAGACCAGCCAGCAGACCGCGCTCGCCTAAGAGCGCATTGAGAACCAGCATGCCGGTCAGAAACCACAGGAGATACGACAACTTCCATTGCCTAAAAAGATTGGCCTCGTGTCGCACAATTGAGTGAGACTACCGTACAAGCTCCTTCTATTCAAAGGTGTGCTTGCAATCAGTTTTATCAGACGTAACGACCAGACAGACACGAGAAGCATGCGTAAGCCTACACGAGCACCGACCGTAACTCGTCCCCGTTCGCCATCACATTCCAACAACTAAGGTGAGACAAGAGGTTAATCTGCTCGGGCGTTAGCCTGATTAAAGCGCCAACATTTTGCCCCTGTGTAAGATAATGCGGAAACCGTTTGAACCGCCCGCTAGGCGTACTGCCCGCACCACGTTCGAGCTCCTCTCGAGTTCCAGTCGGCAATTGGTTCTCCCACCCCACAACCCGTTCGTTATACACCCAGCAGATCTCGACATCCCAACCACCAGACAGTCCCCACCACTCGTTGTCTTGCACCCTATGCCGCATCGTAGTCATCACCGACTCGCCCGCATGTTTTTTGTCTTTGAGCCCAGTGACAAGCCGACAAAAATCAGCCTCTGGAAACACGGCATTGTGAGCAAACCGCTCACTAGGTGCACCAAATAACGGAGCAAGAAACGGATCAATCACACGGCTAGTTGGAGAAGATTCGTCTGGCCAGTCCGCCTGAAAGTCAAAACAAGAGGACAACGGCCAGAGGGTATTAACAAACACAACGATTTTCGTTACCCGTCGACGCAACAACGAAATAAGACCAAAGTTTTCTAAGTCGCCACCGTCGGTAAACCGGTAACGCGTCGCAGATCCGACACCTGTCGGCAACGGCCAACACCAAGCATGTGGATACAACCTCGGGTCACGATGCGGAGTGCTGGAAGCACTACTTGCTCCAACAGCATCAGCCAGCGTGAACGGCGCTCGCAACTCAACGGCGGTGCAACCGTCATATGCATCGTCCGACGGCTGCGTTAATCGACTGCCGAAGGCCATGCTTTCAACATACCCACCGCCAACGAGAACAGACTCGTTATTCGACTCAAATTTCTTCAACGTTGGCGAACCACAATATAGCGGCGTAAATTCAAATCCGACTTTCTGGCCCACAGCAGGTCCCACGTCGGGAGCATTCAGGGTCGCATGAATTAACGGATAAGGGTGTGCTGCGCCGTAACGAGCGAGGAGACACGTCGGGGCCTCTGGGTTACGGGTATACAAGTCGCGGGCGGAGGCAGCGTCCCACGTAAAACCTGCTGGTTTGGATGCATCGTATAGCCCGAACGGTGCCAAGAACGTCTCTCCTACCGCCCGTATCCAGATCTGGTCTGGTTCTGCACGTAGTGAAATAGCAAGTGATTCAAGCGTCGCACGAAAATTCTTCGTCGCAGCAACGTTTAGTTCAGCCGGGCCTAATGTGTGCAGCGTGTCGCAGACCAGCTCAGCCGGACGTCGAACGGGTCCTAATATGTCATCATCGGAACGCCCTGCGCCTTTGTAGTACGTCTCCGCTACAACAGCCCAGCCACCGCCAGATACGCCAGAGACATAACCAATGTCCTTCCATAACCCCAAGGCGCTCAAACCACGGATCTGACCAATCGTTGCCGCATAGGAACGCGTACCCCCACCAGAAAAACACACTCCCGTGAGGGGTTTTCGATACACCGACTCTGGATAGACAAACGACTCTTGGTCAGTCACCCATATACGGGCATCAAACGATTGATTCACGGTACCGACGGGTATTCCATCGTGAATACATCCGGCAAGGAAATCTCAACAACATCCCCGTAACCGAGGTCTGCAAGCGTAAACCCTGGAGTGTCAGGATCGCCAGACTCAATGGTCTCACGGTCACCTACGACGAGCATGACCAGATTCTCAGGGTCAAGATACTCACGTGCAACCCGCAGCACATCATCGCCCGTAACTTCACTAATCCGATCTCGATAAGTTTCAAGATACGACGAATCCCGCCCTGTGTATTCGTCGGTTGCGAACAAACTCGCCGTTGACCCGGCACTCGAGAAGTTCCGGCTGAAGGTTTCGACAAACGACGCTTTAGAAGTTCGAAGCTCCGCCTCTGACACCACGCTTGTACGGATACGTTCAAGTTCATCCATCACGATCGATGCCGCACGAGCCACGGTCTCACTACGAGACTGATAACTGACACGAAACACCCCTGGGTAATAGGTCCCAAGTCCGAACGAGGAGTACGCACTGTATGCAAGACCTTCATCGGATCGAATCCGTGTCAGTAAACGTGCCGTAAATCCTCCGCCGCCCAAAATGTCATTCATGACCATCAACGCATATCGATCGGGATTATCACGGGTGGTTCCCAGATGCCCAATAGCCACACGGCCCTGGTTTACTTCAGGTTTATCCACAATATAGAGGCCGGGTTCCAACTGATGATTCGGACTGGGCACCGGGGTCGAGACAGCAGCCTGTGCAGGCCAATCCGACATTTGTGCTTCAAGTTTTTCCGCAATCACATCCGGTTCAATATCACCAGAAATGGCGAAGATGAAATTGCCTGGGTGGTAATACTCATCGTGAAACGCAATCAAATCATCACGGGTAATCGCCTCAAGGCCGTCTCGTGTCAGCGACAGCGTCGTGAAATGGTCGTCACCTCGAAGCAGTCGACGCCACTCACGCGATTCAATGCTTTGCGTGCTGTCGTTTCGACGTTCCATTTGTTGGAGAGTTTGACTTTTCGCCAGATCCAGGCGCCCTTGGTCAAACCGTGGGTAGCGCAGCATCTCAAACAGCAACTCAAGGGACGCATCAAGATCCTTCGTCAGGGTATTGACACTCGCTCGTCCAGACGAATCACCAATGCCACTCGAGATCTCGGCTGCAAGAAATGCTGCCTCTTCGTCGTACTCTGTAGGCGATAAATTCCGTGTCCCACCCGCGCGCATTTGACTCCCCGCAAGCGCTGCAACGCCAGGCTTAGCCACGGGATCAAGATAACTGCCGGTCCTCACCAACACGGAGACCGTCACCAACGGCAGGGCATGGTCAGGGACGACATACAGCACGACGCCATTGGAAAGTTCATGCCGATGCGTTCCCGCCGCTGGCGGCTCGAAGGACAGCTCATCAAACGTTAATTCTCGGGGATGAGCAACAAGAGACTGACCATTGGCTCCAGTTGGCAGCAGCCATAAGAGCGCCCCAACAATGATGACCCCGATCGAAACGTGCTGCGAACGATACATCATCACTGTCCCCCCTCAAGTTCGTCGAGGCGTTGACGAATGACCGTCACCATGGCTTCTGCCGCATCCCGCGCCTCCGGTGGTGCCTGTGTAATCATTTGCTCGGCCCGCGCAAGAAACTGATTCAGCGCATCGACGTCCATCTGCGCAATCATTGTCCGCATCTGACGAACTTGCTGTTGTTCCTCATCACTTAGCCCGGCAAGAAGTGGGTCGTCCGCCTCCTGGTCTCCATCCCTCCGGTAATACACGGCAACAGCTCGTGTCTCCGGCGTAAAGTATGCGTTCGCGACCCGCCGGATGTCTTCCGGTGTTACCGCCTCATAGACCGCCGGATCAGTATTGATATGCTCCCAACCCCGGTTACTCTCGCGCAGCAACAACTGGATCATCAATCCAAAATTACTACGGAGATCGCGAAATGTACTCGCCGCATTCTGATTCTTGACTTTTTGGAGTTCGCGCTCGGACACGAGCTCAACTTTTAGTCGTTCAAGTTCAGCGTAGATGCCAGCCTCTACTTCCTCAGGCGTGCTTCCTTGCTTGGCGGTCCCACGCAGTTCAAACATTCCTTCATACTTAAACCCAGACTGACCACCAAAAGCCGCTGTCGCAATCCCTTGCTCTTCCACCAAACTCTTATACAAACGGCCCGTTCGACCATTGAGGAGTTGGCCGAGCACAACAAGCGGAGGTTCATCAACGTGCCCATCCCGGACGGAGTGGTAGCGAACCACAACCTGCGGATTTGTCTCGGCATAAGCAACCATGCGTTTTTCTGCGAGCTGCGGCATCTCACGCGTCCGTGGTTCAAGAGGTGGACGCGCTCCCCTGGTGAGCCGTCCAAAATAGCGATTCGCCAACGCAATCGCTTCATCCGGATCAAAATCCCCCACCAACACGGCAGCCAAATTATTCGACGCGTAGTAGGTATCAAAAAACGTCAGCGCCTCTTCTCGTGTCATACCCTCAAGGTCGCTAGGCCAACCCACCACTGGCCAGCCATACGGAGACGACTGCCAAAACATGGCCTCAAATTGTTCCTGGAACTTTCCGATCGGCGTACTGTCAGTCCGCAACCGTCGCTCCTCATGCACAACGCTTCGCTCCGAATAAAACTCTCGAAACACGGGATTCGACAAACGGTCACTCTCCATCCAAAACCAGAGTTCTAGTTTGTTCGCCGGCACATTTATGAAGTAAACGGTCACATCGTAGCTTGTAAAGGCATTCATCCCTGACCCGCCTTCACCGGCATAGATCCGACTGAAGTCTTCCTTAATCAGCAACTCACTCTGCCTCGATAGCAAGGCGTCAAACTCCTCCAATAACTCTTGGTGACGCATTGTTCGTGCCGCCGGATCATTCGGCTCGTCAAGCTCTCCAAGCTGATAGCGCCGGTCCAGCGCTATTTCCTCTTCCTGGATGTCTACACGTAAGGCATCAAGCTGTTCGATAATCTCGAGGTCTTGATCAATGTCCCGTGTCCCAAGCGCATGCGTCCCTTTAAACATCATGTGTTCGAACAAGTGTGCTACGCCAGTAATGCCCGGTCGCTCATTGACCGAGCCGACCTTCGCAACCCAACCAGCGGCCACATTCGGGTCGCCAGGCGTTGGCACCAGCAACAACGTAAAACCGTTGTCAAGCTGGTGCTCAATCACATTCACTTCCTGTGCCGCAGCATGACCAATGCCACATACCGCAATGGCAAGAAATAAGATAAGCATCCGTTTCATAGTAAGCCCCACAAAAGAAAACCAACCGGCCCTAATGTCTCTCCCATAGTAAATTAAAGATGACCCTTGAGACGAGCGCCTTGCACTAAACACTCAGCGTGCTGTATTTTGGCGCGTCCACTATTGCGTCAGGCGTAACGGTGTGCCGAGGTAGCTCAGTCGGTAGAGCACATGACTGAAAATCATGGTGTCGGCAGTTCGATTCTGCCCCTCGGCACCATTTTCTCTAATGTTTCGGCATTCTTTGAATTTCTTATTACGAAATGGAACAAGAGGGAGACCAGACGAAACAGGATTCGATCCAAATTCAGCAACTCGACGCCCACTCCACAAGTTTCGACCGGCACGCAAGTCTCGCCCGCCTCGTAAGTACGCGATCAACGCGCCGAGGCCTTCACACAAACATCGAACGGATGCGATATGTGAACGAACACTTATACAGATGGTGTAAACCTGACCGCCCCCACAAAACGCTGTATGTAGGAGTTGGTCACGGTCTAGATGCGCTACTTGCGCTTCAGGACGGACTAACTGCACAGATCATTGGGGTCGATCCGTATTTCGACGCCGCAGGCAATGACAGTAAGGACCTGGATCATCTCATGGCCGTGACAAATACTTTAGGTTTGCAGAATCAGTTCACGGTAGCGCAAATGACCATTCAGGACTACTTGCTCCGCCACGACACGCAATTCGACTTAATTATCATTAATGAGGTTCTCCATCACATCTATAAAACGGATGACTTGTTAAGACAAAGCCGTCACATGGGACAGACCGTTGATCTATTTCGCAGACTTCGTGCAACCAGTAACTGTGCAGGAAGCCTCGTCATCGGTGATGCAGAGCGCCACGGACTACGGCAGATGTTTACTAACGTCGGGTTGCTCAAATCTTCCATCAGGTACGGCACTAAACAGCCGCGCGAAGAATGGTCTAGCGCAGCCATCGAAGGAGGCTGGGAGCTTGCAAACCAAATGAACTATATCCCGTGGGCATTTCGTAACCAGGCGTGGATGTGGTCTGGACGCCTCGGCCGACATACGCTCTGCGACAAATACATCCTGCATTTCACACCCGGCGACGCCTGAGCGCCTACTTTTACACCGCTCTTTACTAAAACCCCCGCTCCGGCATTTAATTCACAAACAGTCACGCATTGGTCTGGACCAGTCTATTCATGAGCATGAAGTGGGTCATTCTATTGGCTTTGAACATCCAGATGGAAGGCCGTCGTTACCCACGTTTATGGAGACCCACCCCTACGCGATCACATCAGCAGATGAGCTACACGGACGAATTTTGTATAAACGACCCAACGGTAGCTTGAGTCCGGATCGAGATCCACCAGGAGTCACCATCAACTGAGTCCAATGTGAAAGTGTGCGTGACAACGTGTGAGTCGAGAGTATTTCTGAGAAAATGTGATTGCGCCTACCTGACGTGGTCGCTTAGTGTTGGCCCGTGCAAACGCTATCGGGAGGATGAACAATGAGCAAGGGCAAGATCACCGGGGTCACGGTAGGAGTCGTTCTGGTCGCCGGAATGATAGGTTGGATATCTACAGCACCGTACCTCTCCAATGAAGGACTCGGCCGGACACCCGGTGTCATCATTGGCGGTACTTTGACTGAGCCCCCGAGTGACTTTACACCGCTTAACGACCGTCACCAAGGCCCCCTGATGATGAGGCAAGCAGGGTTTCCGCCCCTGGTCATCTACCTGTCTTGGGTTGGCACACCCGATGGCGTAATCACTGCCACTCGACCGGATGGCGGGTATTGGGCACAACGCGTGCGAGACCGCGGAGGTGACGGCCTGCT
>CAZDQD010000144.1:0-43911 GCA_964507425.1 uncultured Vicinamibacteraceae bacterium | reverse complement strand
CACCGAAGTAACCTCTTTCACATAACTTGCCTGATTGCGTTCCATGTGACCCGCAGACCGAGGAGATTTCCATACCGCGACCGTACGGAGATCACTTTTACTCAAGAACTTCTTCCGACGAACGGCTGGAATCAATGCTTTGATTGATTGGTCGTCAAGCCCATAGCCGTACCGCCCTGCGTACAACCTGAGGTCCGAACCTTTAAAACGTAGAGTTGGTGTCATCTCATCAACAGAACATTGACAGACTATCTCGTTTCTACGGAAGATTCCACGGAAGACGCCTGCCGATTCCATTACCAACCGGGAGTGACAACAGAGGGCAAATGGACCTGAATATCCGGCGATATAATCTCGGTACCTTCGTCGACAACGCGCGCGTAGGATGACTCAACATGCGTTAGCACCGGTTCGTTTCATCGCCCTCTGTGCGTTGCTGCTTCCCACCGCCGCGGTCGCTCAGTCCGGCGGCACTGTCGCTGTCCTGCCTTTCACGAACATCACTGGGGAGCCGGGCGACGCCTGGATTGGTTCCGGGATCGCCGAGGCGTTGGTCGCGGACCTCCGGGGAACGCCAGGCTTCGAGGTCGTGACGGGCGAGCAGATCGACGTGCCCTGGGTCTTGAGCGGCACCTACCAGCGAATCGGGAACCAGATTCGGATCACCGCGCAACTGGTCGAAGTCTCAAGCGGTGCCGTGATTCGGACGGCGAAGGTCGACGGCACGATGGCTAATCTCTTCGGCCTGCAGGATCGTCTAGCCATGGACCTTGCGGGACGATCGGAGAGTCCGGAGTCGCGGACGGCCCCGACACTGCCATCGACTGTGAACAGCGGCGGTGCCGAGATGTTCGCGATAATCGACGGCCCACCACCACCTATCGCTCCCGAAGTCATTAGCCGCGACGAACGAGGCCGCACCACGATCCGCGCCATCAAGCTCGACGATGGGATCACCGTCGACGGCGCACTCGACGAGGCGGTCTACACGACGGTTCCTTCGTTTGGCGGGTTCATTCAGACGGAGCCCTCGGCGGGGGCGCCGGCGACCGAGCGAACCGAGGCGTGGGTGTTCTTTGATGACACGAATCTCTACATCTCAGCTCGACTGTGGGATGCGGCCCCCGAGTCCGAGTGGGTGGTGAACGAGATGCGCCGTGACAGCGCCATCCTGTCGCAAAACGAGGGGGTCGGGATTCTTCTCGACACGTTCTACGATCGGCGGAACGGAAACTTCTTCACCATCAGCCCGATCGGAGGCCGGGCGGACGGCCAAGTGAGCAACGAACGCGGGTACAACCCCGACTGGAACCCAGTATGGACACTCGACACCGGACGGTTCGATGGTGGCTGGTCGTTCGAAGCGGCGTTCCCATTCAAGTCGATGCGCTATCGCCCGGGGCGATCGCAGGTGTGGGGCCTTCAGCTGAGGCGCCGGGTGCGGCACAAGAACGAGACCTCATTTCTGACCCCTCTGGACCCCGGGCTTGGCCAAACGGCGATCTTCCAAGTGTCGCGGTCGGCAACCCTAGTGGGGCTCGAGGTGCCGGCCAGCGGGCGTCCGTTTGAGATCAAGCCATACGTGATTGGCGACGTCAGCTCTGACGTGAACGCCGCACCCGCCGTCTCGAACGAATTCGGTGGAAACGTCGGCCTCGACCTCAAGTACGGCATCACGGAGAACCTAACCGCCGACTTCACGGTCAACACCGACTTCGCGCAGGTCGAAGCCGACGAGCAGCAAGTCAACCTCACCCGCTTCAGCCTGTTCTTCCCCGAAAAACGGGAGTTCTTTCTCGAGAACCAAGGCACGTTCAGCTTCGGCACCACCCGCGGAGGTCGTGCGGGCGACACCCCAGTCATGTTCTACAGCCGGCGAATCGGCCTCAACGAGGGGCGGGAAGTGCCGATCATCGCCGGAGGGCGGGTGACCGGCCGGGTCGGCCGGTTCAGCCTCGGACTGATCAACATCCAGACCGACGACGAGCCGGTAAGCGGCGCGGTGAACACGAACTTCGCGGTAGCCCGTATCAAACGCGACCTGCTCCGCCGGAGCAGTATCGGCGCGATCGCAACCAACCGCTCGGCTCTCGAGGGCGGCACCGGTACGAGCCAAACCTACGGCGTCGACGCGACGTTTGCCTTTTACGAAAACGTGGCGTTCAACACCTACTGGGCGAAAACGCCGACATCGGGGCGCAATGGGCGGGATACGAGCTACCAGGGTGCGTTCCGTTACGACGGGGACCGCTATGGGGCGACGGCCGAGCACCTGTTCGTCGATGCGCAGTTTTCACCGGAGGTCGGTTTCGTGCGCCGGGACGACTTCCGCAAAAGCGAAGGGTCGGTCCGTTTCAGTCCGCGGCCTCGCGCGATCGAGGCGGTCCGTAAGTTGACGTGGGAGGGCTCGTACAGCTACATCACAGATGCGGCCGGGTTCGTCGAAACGCGGGGGGTGCAGGGGCGGTTCGAAACCGAATTCGAGAGCAGCGATACGCTCGAGGTCGCGTACACCGACACGTATGACTTCCTCAAAAAGCCGTTCACGATCGCGCCGGATACCACCATCCCGATCGGCGGGTACGATTTTTGGAACGCTAGTGCGTCCGTGCGATTTGGCCAGCAACGGCGGCTGGCCGGAACCGTGTTCGCCGAGCACGGCGCTTTCTACGGCGGCACGAAGACGACGCTCGGGTTTGGGGGGCGTGGCCCTTTCAGCGGACGATTCGAGCTAACACCGCAGCTCTCAGTCGAGCCAGGTCTGTCGTTCAACTGGATCGACCTCCCGCAGGGAAGCTTCTCGACCGAACTGCTCACGACTCGCGCGACCTACACGATCAATCCGGCCACGTTTGTGAGCGCGCTCGTGCAATACAACTCGAGCAACAACGGCTTGAGTACTAACATTCGGCTCCGGTGGGAGTATCAACCGGGGAGCGAGCTATTCATCGTCTACAACGAGCAGCGGGATACACTCACTCCGCTGGCGTTCCCCGAGCTCGAGAACCGGGCGTTCATCGTCAAGATGAACCGGCTGTTCCGATTCTGAGGCGACCGGGAGCGACAGGAAGGCGCTCAATCCGAGGGTCTCTGGCGCTCTATTGAAGCCATACGCGACGTATTGGCCGGATCTTTGTAGTGCGTCCATCTCTATCAACCACACTAGCAGCTGGTTCCAACTTGGAACCCTTGGGGACGCCACTTTCCTCATCTAGCACGGCGTGTTAGCCTTATGGAGATAGAATGGGCTCAGGTTTCACCCCACCCAGAAAGCCCCACTTAAAGTCAGTGCGTTTCGGCCGACCATAGTTAGCGGCCCTCACCTATTGCCTTTTTACCCGAATAACGTTTGCGGTTCATGTGAACCAGTAGGCGTAGATACCCGTGCGTGGGTGAGCGCGAAATGGAGTACGAACCGTATGAATTTTACTGAGCTTGGCCTACGACCTGAAATAGTTCGCGCTATCGCAGGCTACGCCAAACCCACGTCAATTCAAGAACAAGCCATACCAGTAGTTCTTGAAAGACAAGACCTTATCGCTTGTGCCCAAACCGGCACCGGAAAAACCGCTGCGTTCCTATTACCCATCCTTCAGCAATTGTTTGTCACAAAGTCGTCTATTGGCCCACGAGCGCTGGTCATTACGCCGCCCCGCGAGCTCGCTGCACAGATTGGTGACATGGCCAAGCGCTACGGAAAATACCTAAACCTTCGAAGTACTGTTGTTTTTGGTGGCGTTGCGATGGAACCGCAAAAACGAAAACTAGCCCGGCCATTGGACCTACTGATTGCAACTCCTGGCCGCCTTCTCGATCATGTCAGCCGAAAACAAGCACCTCTCAACCACATTCAGACTATCGTTCTAGACGAAGCCGACCGGATGCTCGATATGGGATTTCTACCTGATGTCCGTCGCATCCTTTCTGCCTTACCGAAAAAACGCCAGAACCTATTTTTTTCAGCAACGATGCCCGATGATATCGAAGCCTTAATTCGGCGCACCAGCCGGGAACCCGTAATGGTCGAGGTTACCCGTCGGGCAACGCCAGTCAGTAGCATCACGCAGCTGGTACACCCTGTGCAAACGGAACGTAAGAAGGAATTACTGAAGACGATTCTAAATCAGGGGAACATGCCTCAAACATTAGTGTTTACTCGCACAAAAGCTCGAGCGAACCAACTAGCTAAGGCCTTGGATAAATCCGGCCACCCTGCCACGGCAATTCACAGCAATAAGAGTCAAAACGCGAGGATGCGAGCACTGACGAATTTCCGAGACGGAAAATTTGCCATCCTCATTGCGACGGACATCGCCGCCCGTGGCCTTGACGTTGATGGCATTAGCCACGTCGTAAATTTCGACCTACCGGATACACCTGAAGACTATGTCCATCGGATTGGCCGAACCGCGAGAGCTGGTGGTAGCGGCAATGCCATTTCACTCGTCGCACCTCAGGAACGTAAAAAATTGGCAGCTATCGAGCGCCTCATTAAAAAATCAATCAAACAAGAACCGGTTTCCGGATTTGTTTCCACAACGGGCACTTCGAACTCAGAACCGAGCAGGAAGCCGAAACGACAACCGACAACTTCATCAAGGCGAAAGCTAAACAGATCGAAGGATGTCTCATCATCACGAAATGGCGAAAAACAAACACTACGTACCCGTAGAAAGAGATCACACGGCAAACAGGGAGCTCAAACCCGAAAAGGGCGAACCCTCCACGCAGCTGGTTAAGGTTAGCGAGCCGACCCGGAACGTGTCCGTCAACTTGAGTCATTCTGGACATTCCCGAGCTAACACCCCCTCCAATTCGCATTCCAGTTCCCGTTGTCTTACTTCCCGTTTAAAGATCTCTACCGTGAATCCTTGAGAGTCTGCCTCCTAAGTGTCGGCATCGACAAAACGTTCACTCGAAGTCAAATCTACGTATTCACTACTCAACCCGGAATAACTTGAACATCGCCACAACGCATGTTGCGTTACTGATAAAGAGGGACTACCGTGAGGCAAGGGCTATTCATCCCTGAGCTACATTCCGAAACTATTCGTTCAACAGAGGAGATTTAAATGGCAGATCTGCCGAATATTGACTTCAACCGCATCGAGATTCCGAAATTCCCCAAACTTCCGCGAGCAACCGTCGCGGCGATCATAGCTGGCCTAGTCGTCGTCTTGACAGGATTCAGCACACTCTACCAAGTGCAACCTGAAGAAGTGGGGGTTGTGCTGAGATTCGGACGCTATGTCCGAACTACCGAACCCGGTCTACGAGCCAAGATTCCCTTTGCCGAAGAGGTTCGAAAAGTACCGGTTCAGCGTCAACTCAAACAAGAGTTCGGTTTCAGAACGGTCGAAGCCGGCATTCAGACTCTTTATGCCGACACAACTCGTGATCTTTCCGGCGAGGCGGTTATGTTGACGGGCGACCTTAACGTAGCCGTTGTTGAATGGATCGTCCAGTACCGTGTGGACGACCCTTATCTTTACCTCTTTAAAGTCCGCAATCTCGAAGAGACATTCCGGTCCATGAACGAGGCCGTCATGCGAGAAGTGGTCGGAGACCGAACAGTTACAGAAGTCGTCACCGTTGGCCGGCAGGACATCGAAGCCCAAGTAGGCGTCCGCCTTCAGGAAATGGCGAATCAATACGAGATGGGTATCGCGATCGACCAAGTAGTTTTGCAAGACGTCAACCCGCCCGACCCGGTCAAACCGTCATGGGATGAAGTGAGCCAAGCCCAACAGCAGCGCGACCGGATGATCAATGAAGCACAGGCAGAGTTCAATCGTGTCATCCCACGCGCCCGTGGCGAAGCACAACAGGCGGTACTCCAAGCGGAGGGATACGCTCTTGACCGTATCAATCGCGCGGAGGGAGATTCTGCCCGATTCACCGCCGTATATACCGAATATCGTCGCGCACCACAAGTGACACGGAAACGCCTCTATCTGGAAACCATGCAACGCATCCTACCGAAGGTCGGCCGGAAGCTTTATATCGACGAAGGCACAACCGGCGTACTTCCACTACTTTCGCTTGACGGCCCGGCAACACGCCCAACGGCTGATGCAGCTACTGGAGACAACTAATGGACAATGCAATGACAATCCGACTTATCGTTCTTCTTGGTCTCGTCTTCCTCCTGGCTCAGGCCACCTACACCGTTAGCGAAACTGAGCAAGTGATAATCACGCAATTCGGAGATCCCGTCGGCGATCCCGTCACCTCGCCAGGTCTGCACTTTAAAGTGCCGTTCATACAGCGAACCAATGTGTTTGACAATCGATTTCTTGAATGGGACGGTAACCCAAATCAAGTTCCTACACGAGACCGCCGCTTTATTTTGGTCGACACCTACGCTCGATGGCGAATCACCGACCCTTTGCTGTTTTTTCAGCGACTTCGCGACGAACGCGGTGCACAATCCAGGCTGGACGACATCCTTGACGGAGAGACCAGGAACGCCGTCGCAAGGCACAATCTGATCGAGCTTGTCCGCAGTACCAACAGAAATGCGGACGACGTGCAGATCGAATCTGAAGAAGAAGCAGTCATTCTCGAAACACTCGATCAGGGCAGGCAAGAAATTACGCGAGAAATCTTGCAAACGGCCGCCGGCCGCACTGCCGACCTCGGTATCGAGCTACTCGACTTACGATTAAAACGTATCAACTATGTCGCGGAGGTACAGCAAGACGTGTTTGCTCGCATGATTGCCGAACGGCAGCGCGTCGCGGAGGAATTCAGGTCCGAAGGGCAAGGTGAGGCAGCCAGAATTGATGGTGAACGAGAACGAGAACTCGCTCAGATCCAGTCTGAAGCATACCGAGTCGCTGAAGAACTCCGCGGCGAAGCGGATGCAACGGCGACGGGTGTCTACGCAGAAGCCTACGACCGGGATGCTGATTTCTATGCATTTACCAAATCCATGGAGACCTATGAACAAACTATGGATGGAGAAACATTGTTTATCCTCGGCACCGACAGTGAGCTCCTGCGATTCCTTGATCGCACTCGGTGAGGCGTTACAATGTCCACTGCTTCACCAATTTGAGGAGAGTCACATGCGCAGTCGAATAGCGGCCAATGTAGGGGGGGTTGCGGTTCTGTGCCTAGCGCCGATGGCGCTGGCGCAGACCGCCGATATTTCGCGGACGCCAAGCGGTCGTCCAGATCTGTCCGGAACCTACGATGTCGGGACACTAACACCCATGCAACGTCCCACGGAGATGGGTGAGAAGATGTCCTTAACGGACGAGGAAGCGGCGGCGTTTGGGGCAAGAGCAACAGCAGCCCTCGACCGCCGGAACAACATTGTCGCCTCGGTTAATACTGAGCTCAGTGACCCGAATCGGAGCGCGCCCCCAGTAGGCGGAGACGGCTCAACCGGTGCCTCTGGAAACGTCGGAGGCTACAACACCTTCTGGATTGACCCAGGCGCCGGCGCGTTCCAGATCGATGGCGAGTGGCGAACCTCCATCCTCGTCGACCCGCCGAATGGCAGATATCCGCCACAAATCCCGGAGCGAATTGCCGCTGACACCGCCGCTCGAAGTGGTAGCGGGCCTCGTTCACGTCAGAACGACGGTAGCGCCTACTGGCTCGAGGCCGGACTGGATGCACCTGGTCCGTTTGACAACATGGAACAACGGCCGTTCGCTGAACGCTGTCTGCTTGGTTTCGGGTCTACTGCCGGCCCACCAATGCTGCCAGTTCTCTATAACAACCACAAGCGGATTGTGCAGACTGAAGACCGCATCATGATCCTGACCGAGATGAACCACGATGCGAGGATTATCCGGATGAACAGCGAGCACGATCCGAGCGAAATTCGGAAATGGCTGGGGGATTCGGTCGGACACTGGGAAGGCGACACTCTAGTCGTAAAGACCATCAACTTTCGAGATCAGCCGTCCTTCACGCGAGGATCTCGAAACATGACGGTGACCGAGCGCTTCAACCTGGAGAGTACCAACAAGCTGATCTACAGTTTCACCGTTGAAGACCCGACGGTCTGGACGGCACCGTTTACCGGCGAATACGCATGGTCACGGAGCGACGATATGGTGTTCGAGTACGCGTGTCACGAAGCGAACTACTCCTTTGAGGGCATTCTGCGGGGTGCAAGATTGCTCGAAGCGGAATTCCGTGGCGAGGAGCCCGAAGGCGTCGCAAATCCGACGCGCTAACATGGCGTTCTGCCTAGGCACTCCGGACTAGGCTAACGGAGGTTCACGTGATCGAAATTCTCATCATTCTTGTCATCGCCGTCATTGTGTTTTGGCCGATGCTGATGAAGGCTCGAAAGAATACTGGTGACTAGCCCTATCCTGTCGAGAACTCGTATCCAAAGACTTTCGGTTTCTCTTGGGGACGCTGTTTTCTCTGAAACCTAACCGTCGTCGTAAGCTACATCAATGCCTTGCAAACTCAGAATCATCGAAGTCCCGGTGCTAGAGAAGGACGAGTGTATTGCGATCAGTTACGGTTAGGCCTTGCACTCGCCTACTAGTTGCACTGCACGTACGTTTCTTTGAACCATCCTAGAAATCAGTTCCAAGTTAAAATCCTCGGACACAACAAACTGTTCCATTAACCTATGAGGCACGCGATGCAAAAACGCGAGATTAACCCCACAGAGTGGCTACTAGCATTCAATCTTAACCACGCTATCGAAGTAACCGGTGGACAACGGGTACTCTACCTGTCCGGCCAAACCCCCACCAACGCCGAAGGCGCATCCATGCACGCTGGCGATCTCGTCGCACAATTTCGTCTCGCCTGGTCAAACGTGAAAGACGCCCTCGCGGCCGCCGATATGGACGCAACTAACATCGTACGACTGAACATGTATACCACTGACGTGGATGCTTTCATGGCGGTAGCCGGCGAACTCGTCCCCATCTTCGCCGGGGACGGTTGCAAGCCAGTGTCGACGCTCCTCGGTGTGACGCAACTCTTCGAGCCCGACGTGATGATTGAACTCGAGGCAACCGCCGTCGCGTAGGCGCGTCGGAGGTTTCCAACTCAATGTCAGGAAATCGAGGGACACGTCTATCCCGCTCCAGCACACCAACCACTAGTTCCACGTTAGAATCCTGAAAGACGCAACTCGTTACTTGTCGTTGGCAACATGCGTTCGTGAACATAAGGAGACAGGCAATGCACATGGTGTTCTCTACTCGCCGTTTCTACGTCCGTTCTGCTGCATCAATTGCGGTAGCGACTTGGCTGGGTGCCGCCACCGTCACGGCGCAGACGGGCGCGACCAATGGCGAGTGGGGCGTGTTCGGCGCGGACGCAGGCGCCACCCGTTTCTCTCCGCTCGACGAGATTCATGAAGAGAACGTCGGAGACTTAGAAGTCGCATGGCGCTGGAGCGCACGAGACCAGGGAACGCCCCCACCATCGGGCCGGACGCAGATCAGTCCCTTGGTAATCGATGGGGTCATGTATACCACCATCGGGAACCAGCGCAACGTCATCGCTCTCGATGCCGCGACCGGTGAGTCCATGTGGGACTGGCGGCCAGGCGACAGCGAACGAAGATGGGCCGACGTCATCGAGCCCGTGGCACGCAGCGCCGGGCGTGGCGTGACCTACTGGACGGACGGGGCAGGAGATGATCGAATTTTCGTGGTCACGCCGAGCTATCAGTTGGTCGCACTCGACGCACGAACAGGAGACCTCGTCGATGGATTCGGAACGGCGGGCGTCATTGACATGATTGATGACCTGCGCTGGGAAGAGCGACCGGCAACGACACGAGCGGGACGGGTGGCGAACACATCACCACCTGCGCTGATTGGAAATGTGTTGGTAGCGTCGATTTCGCTTCATACCGGCAGCATACCGACAAGGGCTAATCGACGGAACATCCGCAATCCCAATGAGGTTTGGCCGATGAACATTCCGGGCGACGTGGTGGCCTACGACGCTCGTACCGGTCGAATGCTGTGGCGGTTTAATACGGTTCCAAAAGAAGGAGAGTTCGGCGTCGACACCTGGCTCAAAGCGGACGAGGAACTCTGGAGAGTCGCAACCGGAACACACCCGTGGGTTCAAGAACGGCCGGACCTTCTTGATGCTTCCTGGAAGTACACAGGTAATGTCGGGCATTGGGCCCCTGTGACGGTCGACGAAGAACTTAGCATGTTCTACGTGCCCACTGAAACGGCGACTAACGACTACTACGGTGGCTATCGCCCAGGCGATAATCTCTTCGCCAACTCTGTGATCGCTCTCGACGCGGAGACTGGCGAACGGGTGTGGCATTTCCAACTCACACACCACGAACTGTGGGACTACGACATTCCGACCGCTCCTATTCTCGTTGACATCACGGTCGACGGTTCCGTGGTAAAGGCTTTGGTGCAACTTTCGAAACAGGGATTTGCATACGTACTCAACCGTGAGACAGGTGAACCTGTTTGGCCGATCGAGGAGCGGCCTGTGCCACCATCGGATGTGCCATGGGAGTGGACGTCGCCCACGCAACCCTTTCCCACAAAGCCGCCAGCGTTTGAACGTCAGGGTGTGAGTGAGAATGACCTTATCGACTTTACTCCTGAGCTGCGAGCCGAAGCGTTACAGATTGTGGAGAACTACACACTGGGGCCAATCTATACGCCGCCGACATTGCAAGAGCCAAATGGCAATCGAGGCACCATCGCGCTTCCCAGTGCGGGTGGCGGTGTCAATTGGCCGGGTGGTGCAGTTGATGCTCACGCGGGCATCCTTTTCGTTGCAGCGGTCACGAGGCCGTCGTTGTTTGGTTTAATCGATGGCACGGAAGGAACTGGAACTCGCTACCATATTTCTTCCGCAGCGGGTGTGCCGACTGTACGTGACCTTCCTCTCATCAAACCACCTTACGGGCGCATTACCGCAATCGATCTGACCGAGGGCGAAATCATTTGGCAGATTCCGCACGGTGAAACGCCAGGCTATATCCAGGCACATCCTGATCTCCAGGGTATTGATATACCGAAGACGGGAATCTTGACCCAGAGCTCAGGATTGTTAGTGACGTCGACACTGCTGTTTGCTGGAGAGGGAGCTCGGGGTGCACCGGTTCTCCGTGCCTATGACAAACGGACGGGCGAGATCGTCCACGAGCTTCAACTTCCAGGTGGACCAACGACCGGGTTTCCGATCACGTATATGGCGAACGGCCAACAGCACATCGTCGTCGCGGCGTTGGATGAAGACAACATCGCGGAGCTGGTTGCCTTCACGGTGCGGTAACAACCCAACGGCGTTCTGCCGGTCGCTGCTTGCATATTGAGACCAACACGTTCTAACAACTGGTGTAGATTCCTCCCCGAATGAGACCAGAGTACCTGTTGACTTACGGCTTTTCTGACGGATAATCGTATCGACTTGGAGGGTACATATGCTGAAACGATTGTGGTTGTTCCTGACCCTGTCCACACTCATAGCTGCGCCGGCCACTGCTCAAAGCGTGCAAAGCGTCCTACAGGCGACGGCAACCGCTATGGGCATGGAGAATCTCACATCGATTGAATACTCCGGAACCGGTTGGCAAGGTCGCGTGGGACAAAACGTCTCACCCGATCGGGATTGGCCACGGGTCGACCTCACGAGCTACACCATGACAATCGATTTCGACGCAATGGCATCACAAGAGGTGTACGTCCGCGGTCCCGCTGGCACACGGCAGTTTACGAATCTCGTCAGCGGCGACTACGCATGGACCCTGAACGCAGAAGGCCAACCTGTGGCGCAACCTGCCGCCGCCGAGCTGCGACGGCTGGAAATATTTCTGACCCCTTGGGGTTTCATCAAAGGCGCGATGGCACCCGGCGCCAACCCATCTATGGTCACTCGTAACGAATATGGTGGTCGGTCCACGGTGATCTCGTACATCGCGTTCGAGAAGTACCGGGTCAACGGCACCATCAACCCTGACGGCTTGTTGGAACGCGTGCAAACCTGGGTTCCGAATCCAGTTGTCGGAGACATGTATTACGAAAATGTCTACACGAATTATCGAGAAGTCGGCGGCGTGCAGATTCCGCGGTTTCATCAGCACCAGGACTACGACGATGGTGCGCATGCACCAAACGTCAGCGGCGGTGACCACGCCTTTGGGCTCGAAACAGTGTCAGACCTTCGGGCAAATGTGCCAGTAACACTGACAGTTCCAGACAACATCATGAGCGCCCGCCCGCAACCGGTCCATGTCGATTCACAACGGCTGGGCGACAGCGTCTGGTTGATTGGCGGAGGTTCCCACCACAGCGTCGCTATCGAGTTCAACGACTATGTAACAGTTATCGAAGCACCCTTACATCAAGAACGGTCACTGGCGGTTATCGCCGAAATAACCCGATTGATTCCGAATAAGCCAATTCGGTTCATTGTCACAACGCATCACCATTGGGACCACCTAGGCGGACTGCGCGCCTATGCCCACGAAGGCGCGACGGTCATCACACACGAGAGCAACAAACCGTACTACCAAGAGATCCTGCGGGCAGGACCGTGGATGCTGGAGCCAGACTTGTTTTCTCTCCATCCACCGGAGGAATGGTCAGAAGGTTACATCTTCGAAACATTGAATGAAAAATACGTGCTTGCCGACGACACGATGAAGGTCGAACTCTATAACGTCCAAGGTCTCGCTCATGCAGCCGGCATGCTCATCGCCTACATCCCAAATGAGAAGATGGTGATACAGGCCGACCTCTACTTTCCGGCAGCAGCAACACCCAACGCCAGCGCCCAAACCCTGCACCGAAACCTGCAACGGCTGAATCTTGATGTCGATACCATTGTCGGTATACACGGAAACCCAACGCCGATGTCACAATTTGTAACTTTCGTCGGCGGAGAGTAGGAACGAACCTGAGCGGTCACTATGAAATACTCTGTCTTACACTCAATGGAAACGAAACCAGAGGACACACAATCATGCTAAATCAACGAACCAAAAACGTAGTGCCAGCAACTGCAGCAGCGATCGCCCTGACCGGGTTGTTAATCGTTGCGGAACAAGAAAACGAAGAACCACCACCGATGGGCGTCTTCATCACCAGCGTTGGGGTTGGAAACGGCGCGAACCTGGGAGGGCTCGAAGGCGCGGACGCCCATTGTCAGACACTCGCGAGCGCGGCCGGTGCCGGAAACCGGACCTGGCGGGCGTATCTGAGCACGCAGGGGTCCGGCGCGGTCAACGCGCGCGACCGGATCGGGGACGGTCCATGGGCAAACGCCGTCGGCCTGGTCATGGCGGCCAACGTCGACAGCCTGCACTACGACAACTCCAACTTCAATTGGACCTATACGCGCGACGAGAACGGCAATCAATTCCCGTCACGCATCGACGGGAACCCCGACTTTACCGAACATGATGTGCTGACCGGTACACAGATGAACGGCACGGCGTTTGCGGCTGGTGACGATCGCACCTGCAACAACTGGACCAGTAACAGCGACGGCAGCGCCATGCTCGGCCACGCCGACCGCTACGCTTTCACGACCCCGGGCTCATCGTGGAACCAGGCCCATCCTTCCCGAAGTTGCTCCCAACCCGATCTGGTGGCGACCGGAGGGTCCGGCCGGTTCTACTGCTTCGCGATTGACTAACTACGAAGCTAGAGGCGACATGTACGACAACTATATGGACCACCGCTCCCAGAACAGCCCATCGTTCAGGTTTTGGTAGGTCGGACCGATACGCGTGTTTGGGAGTGCGTCAGCTGCATACCTGGTTCAGGCTGACGCATTCCCGAAAATCGCTCAATCGCCCGCTCAACAACTCGCTGTCTTGCCGCCTCGTTCGGCTCCAACGTCCAAACATCCCACTCTCCCGTACTGCCGAGTGCGATGCCATCTGCCCTTGGCATGCAGTTGTATTCATAGTTCACCTCAGGTTGTGGCACTAGAAACGTCAACTGCCCTTTGATCGGTATTAATTCTTCATCACCGAACAGATTTCTCGCTCCAAGGCCGGTACAGTTCACGATGACTGACTCGCTGAGATGCATGAGGTCGCGTGGTGTATCAAATTTACGGATAACCGTCCGACCCCCGAGTAAATGAAATTCCCGCACGAGGGCATCGAGATAGATAGACGGTTCGATGCGCATTGACGCTCGCCGAGACGCATAGGGTGTGTGAAACGGATGCTCACCAGGATAGAGAATTTCACGATCAGAGCGCATATACGTGGGCAGCTCTTCCGCATACGTGTCCGAGTCAGCGTCCCGACGCCCATCCTCATCCCGGCCTTCAGCCCTGCCGTCAACACGGTCAGAGCGTTCTTCGTCGCTATTTCCCGTCGACGGCAGCCGTTCCATCGTGCTGTAACTATCTAACCAGGAAATGCCATAACGCGAGCCAACGAGCAGCTGCAGCTGTCGGTAGGCGATTTCCACCGCACTGTTAAACTGTTCCTGCCACGCGTGCGTCGTTCGACGCGACACAAGTCGTGAAACCGGTGAAAATGTCGCATAGGCCATATTCGACGTCGTCTCTGGCGGGACCGCCATGGCGTAAATCGTCACATCAAACCCACGCCGCTGTAACTGCCTCGCCGCAGCCAAGCCGACTGCTCCAGACCCAAGCACGGCCGCCCGTCGATCGCTCTGACCCAGCAGCAGGTCCGCGGCCAATGCACCAGTTCCCCAGGATAACGAGATACCAGCCCCGCCATAGCCATAGTTATGGACGACGGTTTTCGCATCGAATTTCTCCGCCTTGAGAACAAAACCAGTAGGACGATGCGGACGTAAACCAACCGTAGTTCGAATCACCCGACCCCAGGACGCTCGGATTGGTGCAAGGACGATCGGGGATCGGATCAAACCACGGGCATGACTCCCCGTTTGAAACGTTCTGGCAGAACAGCCGCTGAGACTCAGCCCAAATACGGCCATGCTTCCGGTATGAAGCAGGGTTCGTCTATCCATTAAACCCCCTAGACGACTAATTACAAATTGGCGTGCGCTCTTACGAGCAGGTCGCCTCCCTTAGCACCTATCAAATCCGTGGCCATTCCAATGATTCAATCTAACAAGGATCCGAATACAGCACGGCCCGTTCTCATTACAACCTAATGCCTATCTAAAACGTCCCACTAGCGAGCCACCTCGGCGAGCCTTGTTAAAACATCCCCGAGCGCTTCCAAACGTTCCCCATTTCGTCCCTCCGCTGTGTCCGCTTCGCGCCGCATCTCCTCCCCTGCGTTGGTCAGGTCTCCTGCCAATCCGCCGTCAGCGGTACCGGCGAGAGCCCTATCGGCGCGAGCCAATAGGGCAGAGAGCTCCCCGAGTTGTTGCGGGCCCAGTGCGTTACTCTGGCTAAGCTGGTCGAGATAAGCCCGTGCTATTACTGGTCGGTTCGGCCATTCCGTCCGCCGCTGGTCTTGGGCATTGAACGTCGCGGGGGCAACCGCCGACGCGGCATCAATTTCGTTCTCAGTCAAAAATTCACTGGGAAGCAATTCCAAAATATCCAGGCCGCGAGCGATTTCTGTTCCATAGATAAAACCACGGTACCAATACGCTGACCAATACCCCGCCATTGCAATTTCTTCGGTGTCGAATGGTCCACGATCAAAGTACGCGATCTCGAACGGATTAGTGGAATCGGTAAAATCGAACACCGAAATTCCTCCCTGGTACCACGCCTGCACCATGATGTCGCGGACCGGCACCGGCACCAACGAGCCATTGTGCGCAACGCAATTCTCGGTCTCGCTTTGAGGTGCTGGCAGTTTGTAATGACTCCGGTATTCAAATCGACCGTCAATAACATCGTAAATGGCGTTCGCGCCCCACTGCCTCGGATCGGACGCTCGACACCGGGCCCGACCGCCACCCCCCCATTCGTCCGTAAAAATCACCTTGGTTCCATCATTGTTAAACGTCGCCGAATGCCAATAGGCAAATCCCGGGTCGACGACTTCGTCCAGTCGTACCGGATTGAGAGGATCAGAGATATCAAACAGGATGCCGTTCCCCGAACATGCGCCCGCCGCGAGCCCGATCTCTGGGTAAGCAGTAATGTCGTGACAGCGCGTAGTCGGACTTGTGCGTTGCGTTCCCGGGCCGTGGTCTCCGCCCCCCCAAAGACCAGCGACATCGCCCGTCTCTGGATCTTGAAAGACGAACGGCCGGCTCACAACACGCGCCGCCTCAGGATTCGCCAGCGGAATCTCTATGACATCGATCCGAAAAAGAGAGGTCTCCGGGTTTTCGGCTGGTGACTCATCCGAACAGCCAGCGAGCTCGTCGGCCGATCGTACAGGAGCAGTTCCTGAGCCGTACACATAGACAATACCCTCGCCGGTGGGGTCCCCCACCAGCGTGTGCGTATGAGAACCTCGACAAGTCTGCACCGCAGCAACCTGCCGCGGACGCCGCATGTCACTGATATCAAAGATACGAAGTCCCATGAAACGCTCTGGACTCACCGCATCTGCTACCCCCTGTATCCCGCAATCGAGCCGACCCCGTGTTTGTTCAACCGACATGATCAACAGATTGCCGACAACGGACACATCGCCCTGCCCCCCCGGACAGACCACAGAGCTGACGAGTTGTGGTGAACCCGGCACCTCAACTCGGTAGGTATTGAACCCGTGATAATTCCCTTTAAACAACAGGTCACCGGTGAACGCCATGTCGGTATTCGCAAAATTTAAAAGGCCGCGACGGGCCTCATCCTCAGCGCCATCCTCGTCCGCATCTCCCGACTCCGCGTTAGTCTGTTCGTAGAACCCATCCGGCTTGCCGCGAGATGTAACCAAAGCCATATTCCATATCGCTTCCCCAGCATCATCGACACCCGCTGCGAGTTGCACACGCGCGTCAGTCGACAGTTCAGCCAACATGCTATCCATCCGATTTATTTCCATCTCTTGGTCAGATGAGACGTCGGACGTGAACGCATACAACTGCGCATCTTGAGCGGCACCGGCCTGGTCAAGCAGGTTGTCAACCATCGTGATGGCACCACGATGATGCTTTATCATCAAACGGAGAAACAGCCGGTCGAAGGTCAACCCTGTGGCAGCTTCGAGTTCTTCCATCTCTTCCTCGGTCAACATCCCCGGCATCCGCATGAATCCGGTTTCGTGATGCGCGTCAACCTCGGGTACTGTTTCATCGCGATCTCGGAGCCACCCCTGCATCATCACGATCTCATCACGCTGAGAGATATCGATGCGGTCCGACAATTGCCGCATCACAGCGGTGTCAGTGCGAGCCTCGAGGAGTGCTGTCATTTCGAGCGCCTGCGCGTGATGCGAAATCATCCCTTGCATGAATCGGATATCGCCATCGGTGTAATCAATGGCGGTCAGATTGGACGCTTCCTCGGCTGAAATTTCTCGACTCGGTTCTCCTGGTGCACCAGGCTGGATAATCGGTGGCTGCGCGTGGCTTACAATTGCAAGGCCGACAAACATCGCAGTCATAGTTAGCACCCGGCACATTTGAGATGCAACGGGTATCGGCATACTGCTGCGGCCGACTATTTCAAATCTTCGTTGCGGTCTATTGTCCCGTTTCATATATAGCTCGCTCTCGTAACACCTGAGTCAGTGGTTAAGCACCAAACATACCCCAGTTTCAAGCCGTCGTTCAATGGGCACGCGCACGATGGGGCGCCATTACTGTCCATACCGAATGCGTGTCGCAAATAAGTCCATTTAGGCAGCCATCAGCATGGCCCAAATTGGTATGCTAGGGGCCGTTATTTTCAAGACAACAGAACTAAACCGGAGAAATACCCGATCATGAAACTACTAATGTTGGATTCCGCGAGTCGTCGAAGCCTTGCAGTCATTCTCCTCACCGTTGCATTGGCTGTTCCAGCTCTCGCACAGGACTTCGCGGCCGGTGAACCCATCGGTGCAAACAATGAGGCCGGACAATGGCAGCCAATGTCGGATAACGTAAAAGTATTTGGCAGTTTTCATTTTTCTGAAAGCTGCACCTTTGATCCCAACAAGAATCTGATTCTGGCAATGAATACCGGAAACCGTGGCGATAACGACGCCGCGTTCGTTGCCACCGGCGCGCCAAGCAATGATGGTTACGTCTCACTGATCAACCCCGACGGGAGTGTGCATACGCCCAAATGGATCGGTGCCACACGGGACGGTTTAGAACTCCTTGATCCTCTCGGCAGTGCCATTAAGGATGACGTCCTTTATACCGTAGATTCAGGTCACGTACGTCTGTTCGATCTCGCAACCGGGCGTCCAATGCGGTCCATCGCTGTACCGGCCTCCACCATATTGAATGGCATCGCCGTCGCGGATGACGGCACCGTGTATGCATCGAACACACGAAACCCAGAACAAATGTGGAAAGTCACCGCAGACGGTGACGTGTCCCTATTCGCAGAGGGTGCTCCACTCGCGAATCCTAATGGTGTAGCGATCGATCAGGATGGAAACATTGTAGTAGTCAATGTCGGTGACAACGCCGTCATCAGCTACAACCGAGACGGCAACGTCGTTCGTACAGAGCATGCGGTTGAAGGCGGTAACGATGGAATCGTGATCACCGCCGATGGCACGAAATACGTCAGCAGCGTGCGAAATGGTAGCGTATCTCGCATCCGTCCTGGCGAAGACGCCGAGATCATCGCCTCGGGCATACCAAGTGCGGCATCTATGTGCTACGACTCAACGCAGAACCAATTAGTGATACCGCTAAACGGCAACTACGCACTCGCATTTGTGCAGCTTGATTAAACTGTCCACGGATCGTTGTGACGGCCCGCGTCCATGACTTAAACCGTCAACCGGTCGCCTGAACAACCGCCGTCGCTGTGAGAAGTGCGAAACCAAAGCTAACCCGGCAACGGAGGCATTCTTGGTCCCGGAGTAGAAAACGTCATCTCCGTGATCGCTTTCACACTCCGATTGCCGTATCGAAACGGAACGATTAGGCGTAACGGGGCGCCATGGCGAGGCGGTATCGCTTCATCATTCATGAGCCACGCGAGCATTACCTGCGGGTGCCTCAACGTGCTCAATGCTTCGTCGGCGTAGAAACGGTCAGACGCAACAAAACGGCAGTAGTGCACCTCCGGAATCAGACCGAGCATATCCGCGAAATCACTGAACCTGACCCCCGTCCACTTAACAATGCCTCTCGGATTAGGTGCCCCACACTGCAAAAGAAAGGTCTGCGAAATAGTCGGCAATCCCTCAAGGTCACCGAAGCGTAGCGTGCCAGTGAGCCGCCCCAGACCGCGCGTGTCAATCTTAATTCGCATTTCTCGATAGTCGAACTCGATTTCTGGTGTCTCACGCCCCTCAGTCCGCCACATCAGAGGATCGCTAATGGGGCCCGCTGCACTTTCAGGATGCTCGGGCGCTGAGCCATCGGCATTGAGAGGCAATGGTGCCGGGAATCCGTCGCGTAAAGGCCGTTCCACAAGCTCATCTGGCCAGTCCTGTTGTCCCTGCGCATGGGCAGGCTGTCGATTAGTCGAGTGCAGCACACCCAAAGACAACCCCGCGATAGTCGAACCGGATATTGAAAGTGCTTTTCGTCGTGAAATCGTCATCGGCGTCCCTTCGTGGAGTGTGGGATATATTGCTTAGCCAAGTGCAACACCGTCGGAGCCTATCGCTCGGCATGGTCGATTTCAACAACTAAATCTCTGTTCGCACGATGACGACCTGTTATATTCACCAACGTATTGAGCATAAAGAGAATCGACCTGCACCGCCATTCATTCCAAGCTTGAAACTGATCCAAACATAAAATTGCAAAACGGACATTCCCGGTCCTCGTCACGTGCTTTTCTCATGGGCTTGGCTCTACCCAAGCAGCCCGCCTTCCTCGTCAAGGAAAACCTTGAGGAACTCGCGGAACTAGCCAGAAGCACCGGTATCTCCGTGGTAGGCCGAAGCTTACAAACTCGCCAGGCACCTGACGGTAGAACGCTCATTGGCCGCGGAAAGGTCGAAGAGATCGCTCGCGCAGCAAATGAGCTGAATGCCGACATCGTGATCTTTGATGACAATTTAACGCCAAATCAAGTTAAGAATCTCGAACACGTTCTGGGGTGCGCGGTGATCGACCGTAGCACGTTGATCCTCGAGTTGTTCGTGCGTCGCGCCCGCACCCGCGAAGCACGTACCCAGGTCGAGCTAGCCCAACTCATGTACCAATTGCCTCGGCTCACCAGACGCTGGACCCATTTGTCTCGTCAGGTTGGCGGTATTGGCGTCCGAGGCGGAGAAGGCGAAACTCAACTCGAAGTCGACCGGCGCATGTTACGCACCCGAATCAAACAGTTACAGCAAGAGTTGGCCAAAATCAAAAAAAGGCGTGAGTTGCATCGACGGTCTCGTCGAGGCACCCCGATAATTGCACTTGCCGGGTACACTAACGCTGGCAAGTCGACGCTCTTTAACTGTTTTACAAAGGCCGATGTGACAGCCGAAGATAAATTGTTCGCCACTCTCGACTCAAGGCTTCGCAAAGGAGCTCTCGAAGGAATGACCACAGCCATCTTCGTCGATACGGTCGGTTTCATACGAAAGCTCCCGCATCATCTAGTTGATTCATTCCGTAGCACACTCGAAGAAATTACTCACGCAGATCTTGTGCTCCACGTCATCGATCGAAGTCATCAGCAATGGTGCGACCAAATGGACGTAGGGAAGAAAGTACTAGCAGACCTCGGCGTAGACCCATGTAATGTTCTGACCGTCTTCAACAAGACCGACCGGTGCAGCGACGCTGAAATTGGCGTGGTAACCGATGGCATCGCGATCTCAGCCGCGACAGGCGACGGCATCGACATATTAAAAGCCCGCCTGCTCGATCGCATAGCCGGCTATAGCCACAGGCGCCCTAGCGTGTAAACAGAAAAGGGCGAATTGTAACGACACAAATCAACGAGTTAGGGTCGCCATCAACTCCACGTGTGAAGAATTCGGAAACATGTCAAACGCTTGAATACCTTCAATCCCATACCCGGCATCACAAAATCTTCGAAGGTCGCGCGCAAACGTAGCCACGTCACAAGCAATATAAACGAGAGTGGAAACGCCTCTATCTACAAGCAGTTCCACAACCATCTTAGACAAGCCAGCCCTTGGAGGATCAACGATGACCGTTCCAGGAATCACTGTCTTGCTTGCCGCAAGAAACGATTCGACCGAATTGTCGCTTGCCTCAATCGATGTACGTTTTGCATTCGCGACAAGATCCCGATACCCCGAAACGTCTCGCTCTACCGCCGTGACATTCTCAACGCCTAAAGCAGCAAGCGTCACCGAAAACAAGCCGACGCCCGCATAGAGGTCGAGAACAGGGCCGCTCCTGACACGTCGACAGGCCTCCGTGACCAAGGCGGGCAGTAAATACCGATTCCCCTGAAAAAAAGAGCTCGCGTGTCTTGCGATCAACCCCGGGACCGTCACATTGCGTTGAAGAAGTGTGTCAATTGGATCAGAGATAGTAGGTCTGCCCGAGATGACTTTTATCTTTGAGCTCCCACGTCTCGAGCACGTCACGCCAACAAGTCCGCAATCCGCTGTCCATTTCGCAATCACGTTCGACTCTGAAGAACTTTTCAAATGAAAATTGGCGACCCGCATTTTTCCGTCAATGCTTTCGGCAAGATCCACATACAACACTGACTCATATTTAGACCGACTTAGACGCCGACCAATCTTCGAAATCACCCGACTCGTGTCAGGGAGCAACTGTCCCGTGCGTGCAGAGTTACACAACTTGTGCGTGCCACCCCGAAGAAACCCGAGCCCTGACGAACCGGCATGGAGTCGTGACCGCATGCGATAGCCTCGTTCGGGTGACGGGCTGACAGCTATTGGTGTTGGGATATCAAACTTGGTCATTCGTCTCAATGCATCCTCAATTACTTCCGACTTTAATTGCAGTTGCCGCTCGTAATCGACATGAAGGTAGTTTTGACCTCCACAAGTAGGATCGCTTAGGACAGACCGCCGATCGGGATCCGGTTCTATAACGTTTATAACCGTCGCAAAGATCACATCACGTCGCTCCCGATCAACCCGTGCGTGTACTCGTTCACCAGTAATCGCACCATCTACGAGCACTACCCGCCCCCCCTGATGAGCAAGCATCCGACCACCCGCGACCGGACGTTCAATTCGAAGATCAAGAAATCGGGTCATGACTAAGCCAAACTAAACAAAGTGATTCGGTACGTCGGTATCTCCGTCTTCCATACCGCTCCGCCATTACGGCAACCCCAGTGCTACCCATTCAGCTGGATATTCCTGACCGCCAATAGGCACGACAATAAACTGCCGGTCTTCATGTAGGTAGCTCATCGGGCCTCCAGTCGTACCGGCCGGCAATTCAGATTCCCAGACAACACGACCTGTTGTTTTGTCATAAGCCCGAAACATTGGCCCCCACATATTCG
The DNA here is from genome assembly GCA_964507425.1 of uncultured Vicinamibacteraceae bacterium. Taxonomy (GTDB): domain Bacteria; phylum Acidobacteriota; class Vicinamibacteria; order Vicinamibacterales; family UBA8438; genus DTWD01. The sequence continues at coordinate 21,489 of CAZDQD010000144.1, read as the reverse complement.
ACTGGACCCCTCCAAAAACGTTACCGCCCTCGCCGATAAAGAGCAGGGACGCCGTAACCAGCGCGACCGGCCGACTAGCTATACCAAGTGGCGCAAGGTCAAGCCCTCGCAAATCTTCATGGTCGCGAATTCCATTTCCATTCGCCACCTGCCAGGCATGTTCTCCACTCGCCAGATCGATCGCTGTGATGCGACCCCACGGCGGCTTAACCAACGGGATCCCGTCCAGATACGGGGCGTCTCTATTGGGACTGTAATAGTCCATCTCTGTCCCCTCCTGACCAGACGCATCGGCGAGCCGATACACTCTCGGCACCATGTGAGAATAGGCATAGTACAGGCCAGTCTCCGGGTCGAAAGCACCCGTATTCCAGTTGCCAGCTCCCCACGAGCCGGGTAGTGCGAGAGTCCCTTGAGTGCCACCAGGACGGTCACTAATGAGTGTTGGTGGCGTAAAGATTGGCCCGAGAACAAACGTATCGACGATCTCTTGAGCACGTGCCGCCAACCCGGGGGTAAAGTCAACGATGTCGTTCCGGTCCACTCCATGGTGTGCAAACGGCGGTGGTTTTGTGGGAAATGGTTGCGTCGACGCCGCCCATTCACCCGGCACAGTTGACGGTGGAACCGCGCGCTCTTCAATCGGCCACACCGGCTCACCTGTCACACGATCGAACACATAGAGAAAGCCAGTCTTACTCGGCTGCATAACCGCACGAACGCTACGACCAGAAACTGTGATGGTCCCGAGGGTCGGCGGACCGATCGTGTCGTATTCCCACAGGTCGTGATGCACCATCTGGAAATGCCACACGCGATCGCCCGTTTCGGCATTAAGCGCGACCAAACTGTTCGAGAATAAATTATCCCCCGGTCGATGGCCGCCGTAATACGCGGCGGTCGGCGCAGAAAGTGGCACGTAAACATAGCCAAGTTCTTCATCTGCACTTAGGCAACACCAAGCCCCAAGGTCCCCAGATTGGGTCAGCGAGCCCGCGCCCCATGTATCGGCTCCGAACTCGCCTGGTCGCGGTACCACGTGAAATGTCCAACGCAACTGGCCAGTGCGGACATCGTAGCCGCGTATATTTTCAGGGATGCTCCCCTGCCAGCGCACACCGCTATCACCAGCCCCCTCAATGGTACCCGCGACCACAATTACATCCCCCACCACGATAGGACTCGCCCCGCCGTTCGCGCTTCGGGCACCCTCGGGCCTTAAATCCACACGTCCGGAGCACCCAAAACTTTCGATGGGGCGACCGGAATCGGCATCAAGTGCATAGAGATAACTATTCCGAAACGAAAAGATCCGCCGCTCCGCCCCGTCGGCCCAATAAGCCACGCCATGCGCAGCCCGTCCCGCTACCCCCTCAAGTGTGGGTGTCCGCGGCTTTTGCATCCAGATCGTGTCGCCCGTGGCAGGATCAAACGCCTCGACCAACCCAATGGCATTAGACGCGTACAAAATGCCATCAACCAAAATCGGTGTCGATCGCAAATAATTGGAAGGACGTAGATCTGGAAACGCCTGCCTATACACCGCATTAACCGCTGGGCGACGCCAGAGGATCTCCAGATCGGACACATTATCTCGATCGATCTGGCCTACTGGTGCGTACCGCATAAAAGCGGTCGTGCCACCAAAATAGGACCACCCCTCAGTTCCTGAGTCATCGCCTTGTCCCAACACACTGGCGGTGGCCCAGAGAGCGGCAGATCCGACCAAGAACACGACACCGGCGACATGTGCCAGACGCATTTTCATCCCCTCATTAAACGTTGAATAACCAGTATCCGCCATGAACACATCGTTAGCGAGACGACGACATCGCCAACTTGCCGACGCTACTAATGGAGTCACGGCTGACCAAAAAGAAAATCCTACTGCTATTTTGCAGGAGATTGTTAGCTGCGGATGGATTCCCGCTCTCTCTCCACGAGAAAATAAAATGACCGCCCGATCGACAGAGTCAGTGGTATCCTCGAACGGTAAACAGACGCGAAATCGAGGAGGGTACGATGAATCCGCAACGACCGAAGATACCACCAGAGGCCGTTGACCTCTACACTCAGTTCATTCACGGTGATGTCAGCCGCCGTGACTTTCTATCCGGCATTAAACGTTTTGCGATTGGTGGCCTAACCACAACGACCATCATCCAAGCACTCATGCCGAATTACGCCCTAGGGCAACAAGTTTCTCGAGATGACGAGCGGATCAGAGCAAGTTATGAAACGCTACCCTCACCTGAAGGTAACGGCTACATTCGAGGCTACTTCGTCCGCCCCTTCAGCGCCGACTCCAGAAGCGAAACCTCGGCCCAACTGCCAGGCGCCATTGTGATTCACGAAAACAGAGGACTGAACCCGCATACAGAAGACGTGGCACGCCGCTTCGCCCTTGCTAACTTTATGGCCTTCGCCCCGGACGCGCTGACGACAGTCGGCGGCTATCCCGGAGACGACTATCAGGGCGGCGAACTGTTTCGTGGGATCGACCGTGACAAGATGACCGCGGATTTCGTTGCGTCTGCGCGCTGGTTAAAATCGCGTGCAGACTGCAACGGACGCATCGCCGCGACCGGATTCTGTTACGGCGGCAGCATGTCGAACGCGCTCGCCGTGTTGTTAGGATCGGATTTAGCAGCCGCGGCACCGTTTTACGGTAGCGGTCCGGCCGTAGAGGACGTGCCGAAAATCCGCGCCGCAATGCTCATTCACCATGGTGCCCTCGACACACGACTCGTCGAGGCCTATCCCGAGTATGAGGCAGCGTTACAGAACAATAACGTTAACTATGAGGGACACATCTACCCAGACTCGGTGCACGGTTTCTTCAACGACGCCACACCAGAGCGGTACAACAAAAACACAGCTGAGGAGGCTTGGACCCGAACGCTAGCGTGGTTTAACCAATACACACGTGAAAACGCCTGAAACCTTTGCACTCAGTTGGTAACATTACCTGGAACGGCACAGTTGAAATGAACGGAGTAAGACCATGACAAAGCAAGATCGGAAACGTGTAGGCGTACTTGTCGCTGTGACGGTGGTCGGCGTTATCACCGTGCTGGTCGCCGGTGAATCCCCAATCACAGCCGCACCACAAGCCAGTTTTGTCGGAGGTGATCCGACGAGGCCTGACTCGAGTGACATGCGCGCGCTTCGACTCCGTTTCGAGGCTGGGGCACGTTCCAACTGGCATAGCCACGGAGGCTGGCAGATCCTCGCCGCAGAAGAAGGACGCGGCCGGACACAGGTCCGCGGCCAAGCAATGGTGGAACTTGTTCCAGGAGGCCCACCCAACTACACAGCTCCCGGTGTCGTCCATTGGCATGGCGCGTCTCCCAACGAACATGTAATTCAACTCACCGTCATGGGGGGAGCATCTGGGTCCGACTGGTTTGAAGCCGTCAGCGATGCTGATTATCGCGGTCAATAAACATGAGTAGAATTAATCGCTCAACGATTTACCGCTTCCCGTTTTTGTTTGTTTTAACCGGAGGGTGACGTGAACGTCAGATGTTGGTTTCTTGTCGTAGTCGTTGCACTGATCGGCTTATCTCCAGCCGCTGAGGCGCAGCAATCATCAATCGGTGTCCCGGTCCCCGCCCTCGGCGACGGTCCGTGGGTATTCGACACGGCCGAACAACATAAGATCAACGTCAGTGTCGTAACGAAACAACTCGAACACCCATGGGCGATCGCGTTTCTGCCAAACGGCGACATGCTGGTCACCGAGCGTCCGGGACGCCTCCGAATCGTACGCGGCAACTCGCTTGACCCACAACCCATTGCTGGGTTGCCAACGGTCAGAACCGATGGTAACGGCGGATTAATGGATGTCGCTCTTCATCCCGAATTTACTGAAAACCGTCTGGTCTACCTCACGTACACCAAACCCATGGAAGACGGCAGAGGCGCGCCGGCGCTTGCGCGTGGACGGCTAGACGACAAACATGCACTCACGGACGTCCGCGACCTTATCGTCACCGAGGCATACGAAGGAAACTCCGGCCTCAATGGTCGTGTTGTCTTTGGGCAAGACGGCAAAGTTTACATGTCCACCGGCGGCAGAGTGGCAACCGTGTCACAGGACATGATGAGCTTACGCGGTAAAGTGTTGCGACTGAACGACGATGGCACGGTTCCGGACGACAATCCATTCGTTAACCATGACAACCACCGGCCTGAAATTTATACATTCGGTCATCGTAATACTCTGGGACTCATCCTGAATCCTCTGACCGGCGACCTCTGGCAACATGAAAATGGTCCGAATGGCGGCGATGAAATCAACATCCTGTCACGCGGCCGAAATTATGGATGGCCAATCGTCAGCTTCGGCCGTGACTACTCGGGTGCCCGTCTCTATGAACCGACGCGCAAGGGTCTCGAGACACCACTGGTTGTGTGGCTGCCCGCTATCGCCGTTGCGGGAATGACCGTCTACACCGGCGACAAATTCCCAGCATGGCAGGGAAACGTCTTCGTCGGCTCTCTCCAAGAAGGCGGCATACCTGGCACGGGGCACTTGGAACGCATTGTCTTTAACGAGAAAACAGAAGAGATGCGTCGCGAATCAATATTAACGGAACTCAGACAACGTATCCGAGAAGTCCGCCAAGGCCCGGATGGATTTCTGTACGTGTTAACGGACGAGGACAACGGCGCGCTTCTCCGGATCGAACCAACTCCATGAGCCATCGCAAATACAGTTGATGGCCACTGAGTAGTACTGCGCTTCAAAGGCTCGCGCCTAGCCGAGATCTCCCAGGAAATCCAACAGTAGCTCGCTCGTCGTTTCGGCTTGTTCCTGCTGTACCCAGTGCCCGGCACCGTCCACGAGATGAACCTCACGCATATCGGTGCAAGCAACTTCCTGCATACGCTCGAACGAACCTGGATTCTGGTAGGTACCCCAATCACTGGACCCACTAATGAACATGGATGGTTGATCGATAGTCCTACCCGCGTACAACTCCCTCTCTTCCGCACCAACGCGGTTCCCGCCCATCCGGTAGCCATTGAGACCGCCCTGGAAACTAGTGCGCTCATATTCTTCGGTATACACGGCCAGGGCTGAGTCTGGCAGCCACGTATTGGCCGCAATATGTGCGGCCGACGGCATAACCTCAGCAACCGTTTCTGCCATGCCTTGATCCAACTGCATGATGTAATAGTTAGGCATCTTCGCCCATTCCTCTGCCGTCCGTGCCGCTAAACGATACGGTTTATTGTCCTCCCAGTCCGCGCTTTTGAAATGGTAGTACCCTCGAAGAAAATCATGCACACCCTGACGTGCATGCCACATGTTCTCATTCGCACCACGTGTCGTGTAGTAACGCTGATAGTGCTTCCTGGGACGCGGTAGCGTCGCCAGATTATCGTAAATACTCTGTCGATCCTGGGCGACGGCCGTTCTCGGAGGATCATCTGCCGTATTGAAAGGCAACGTCGCCGTACCGCTAAACGGTGCACTCATCATGACCACAGCTGGAAAAACATCTGGGCGTGCGATCGCGCACCAACCCGCAAGGGGCGAACCCGCGTCATGTCCTATCACCGCAGCCACCGACTCATAACCAAACGCGAGCACGAGCCCCAACGCATCTCGCACTTTGTTCAGCCCTCGAAACGGTGCAAGGTCTGTATCGTAATCAGAGCTCCAACCAGTAGTTCGTCCATAGCCCCGTACATCCGGGGCAATCACGTGATAGCCCGCTTCTGCCAACGGCACCATCACATTTCTCCAGCTGTAAGCCAACTCAGGAAAACCATGAAGCAAGAGTAGGGCGGGCCGTCCCCCTGTTTCGAATCCCGCCTCTAGTACATGCACCCGTAATCCGTTCACGTTATTGACGAAACGGGACCGCACACCCGCTGGCAACCAATCCGACGCGTAGGGTTCCAACGCCACATCGTGTCCCGTGGGTTGCGCAACCGCGCTCCGCGGAACCGCCGAGACAGCGCCTAATGAAGCCAGACCAAATCCAGGAAGTGTCAGCATCAGATCTCGTCGAGAAAGTTCATTCATCTCGTTTCTCCTACAAACGTGGGCGCCTATTGCGACGCTCCGACCCCTTCTTGAAGATAGGCAACGAGGGGCCGAACAATCGTATCCACTTCCTCTAAATGTGGGACGTGTCCCAACCCTGGAATTAGCAACACACGCCCGTTGCCATTCGGCACCGTGTCTGCGAGTACGTGCATACGCTCCTGAAACGTCTCTGCCGGTCCCAACAACAAGTCCTCCGCACCACCAAACGCAAGCGTGGGAACGTGAATGTGCGCCCAATCGTAAACGACGGGGTCAAAATAGAGCATCTGACTAATAAGTGCCTGCACCATCGCAAGGCGCGGCCAGTCAGCGCTGAGTGTCCATGAAGATCGGATTCTCGTATACAGTTCGAACTCGTCATTCCAGGCCGACGGGTCATGGCCAACGTACCGACTCAAACTTCGGCGAGTGCTCTGGTAATCCGTTCCCAAAATACGTTTGTAGACCTCATCAATCGGCGGCATCGGACGGTTATAGCGACCATCGCTGAGCCCTATCGGGTTATAGACAACCAAGCGCTCGACCGAATCTGGATACTGGGTGGTAAAACGTGTCGCGAGCATGCCACCCATCGAATGTCCCACTGCCATAACCTTGTCGATTTCCTCAGCGTCGAGAATCAACTGCGTGTTTCGCGCCTGCGAGTTGAAGTTATACGGGACGAGCGGTTTCGAAGACTTCCCATATCCAATCTGGTCAGGCACGATGACGCGGAACCCCACCGCAGTTAGACCGTCGATAATCGCTTTGAAGTAAAATCCGCCAAAATTGTTACCGTGTAGCAACATCACCGTGTGGCCATTGGCTGCCACAGTCGGAGCCACATCCATATACGCGATACGCACGTCCTGGCTGTAAACACTGATGTCTAAGTACTTACTCGGATAAGGATACGGACACTCGTCACAAGTAATGCTTCCAGGCGCGATGTCGGTTGGTGTCGGGACAGGCGGTAAGATATCGCGCCCCTGCGCCAAAACGGTGGTGGTAACACTTAGAAATAAAAGTGCGAGGCAAAGAGAGCGTAGGTGTCTAGGCATGTGCCTAGCTTACCGCGGACACTTCAGGAACACCACCCGATCCGCAGTGCCTCCAGAACCACGTGCCTGTGGAGAGCTGCGGTGCTGAACTCACGTAGGTGACGGCTAATTCTGACCGATTGGTCCGATAATCTGCTGTTGATCGGCAAACTGCAAATGAATAGACACCCGTGGTTCCTGCCCAACGTTCGCGGTTGTGTGTCCCTTCCCTGTCAGGTCATCGATGTACTCGACTGTGCCAGGAGGTAAATCAACCTTGCCCTCTGCAACTTCCAGTTGCCCCCCACCGGTCAGATTAATGATGTAACGTCGCGTCGGACCGACATGCCAATCCGCAAACGAACCCGGTTGCGAAACACGAACGACCGCTCCAGTCACATCCTCTAACACCGACTCTGCATTAAGCTCAATCTCTTCGACATGCGACAGACCGTCCTCGCCTGTATATATCCGTTTCATCATCACGGACGCCTGGCCTTGCGCAGACACCGCAACTTCGTCGTTGTTAGCCAACCAACCGACACTAAACCCCACAACAAACGTTCCAACAATCAGCCCTCTTGTTATCCACGTCATTTGCGCTCCTCCGGGGAACTCACATTCTCCCGTATCCACATACTCGTCTGGTTGCACATCCCAGTCTCTGTTCGAGACACCCACCTCTTTTTATCACCGATCTAACAGTGACGATTAGTCGTCTTCAGGCTCCAACACCAGACGATGGTCAGCCCGCTCCTCGATGGCACCACGCGTGTAGAGCAACGGAAAATATTCACCATTCCCTAGGTTATCGACGAGGTTCCCATAATACGGACTCCCTGGTTGAGCAGACTGTCCTGGAGAATTACTAGCAACAGACCGATCGAGGTCGGCGAGGTCGATAATCCTTCGAAAGTTAGCACCTGTCGCGTTCACCGACCCGAACCCGCCGGGACGTTCAACACTCGGCAGGTCGAACGCCGAAGACATCATGTGGGGAAGCTGACTTTCGTGTACACGTCCATGTCGCCACGTACTCCGATCAGTTCCGAGTTCCGTGCCGAGACGTTCCAGGGCTGCCGCCAAGCCTTCTTCAACCAACATTTGACGCTCTTCCGCCGTCATCTCTTCGTCAAAATCCTGAGCTCTATCATCGACCTCAGCATTCCACCGTACGTAAATTGCTGCAGCGGTACTCTCTCTCGAAAGCGTCGCATCCCAGTCCGCGACTAAACCTCGGGCCCATTCAAGATCCGGGTCCTCCGACGTCCATCCTCGAAAGAGTGGAACGTCTCGCTCTCCTGCGAGCACATAGGCGTCGTGTTGGATCTGCATATGTTCCGTGACCGATAAAGGCTTCCCTGACCCAAAAATATCGTGAAGGCGAGCAATTCGAGACGTCTCTATGCCCCTTGACGAGTGGTAAAACACCGGGCGCCCCTCATATCCTGGTGGATGCACATTGTTATTAGCTGTCGTGATGTAACCCCTCTCAGGGTTAAATTCACGCGGAAGGTCGCTCCGATATCCTCGCCACTCATATTCTCCAGTACCTGGAACCGGTAGCCGCCCATTCCACCCATCTCTGTCTGGCGTGAGGCCGGTCACCTGGAGCGCGATGTTCCCGTCGACATCTCCACAAATCAGACTGTGCGTGGGAACCAACCAATGCATGGCCCGATCAAAAAAATCGGCACAGCTTTCAGCCTGCGCGAGCTGAAAGCTTCCTTTGTACGCTGCCGTCCCTGGCTCTTGCACGACGGACCGAACCGCGTACGCACGCCGATTTTCAAGGTCCTCATAAAACACAGGGCCATGGCGACTAAACTTCAGCACCACGGACTCAGGCTCTTGCCCTTTGACAGCAATGTCTTCCTCAACAACGCGGAGCGGCTCCCAGTCATCTTTCCACCGGACAAGGTTGGCATCGTCCGGGTGCATCTCCTCGACAAACACATCGACCATATCCGTACCAGCAAACGTGAAGCCCCACGCCATATTCTCGTTATTGCCCGCATCGACCCCAGCGAACGGTGGCTCCCCTCCGCCGATGACATTCCACCCGGGCGCAACTAAATGCACAAAATAGCGTAGTGCGGGCATCTCGATACGCCGGTGCGGGTCGTTCGCCAGAATCGGCACACCGGTCGACGAACGCTCTGCACTCATGACCCAATTATTGCTACCTTCCGTTGCGATCTCGCCAGGCGACACCTGCGTGATCTGCATCTCCCCCATAAGATCACGATAACCATCGACTACCTCCAACGCTGGCAATCTTCCGGCGACAAACGGATCCCCGTCGCCAGCACGCATGGCATCGAGAATCTCTTCAGTAATGATGCTGACGTCAAGGCCTTCAGGCACCTCGAGATCGTCCCATGGGTCCGGGGCAGCCCGTCGATTCGCCTCCTCAACTCCATAACGCGCGACGTCGAGTGCTAATTGCATCTCATTAATGGCATGTCCCCGTACACTCGGCACGGCCAATGCAGCCCAGCGTAAAACGACCGTTTCTGCTGTCCATGGTTCGGGCACGAGTCCCGTAAGTTGAAACTCCACAGGCAGGTTGTCCTCGTTCTGTTTAATAAACGCATTCACACCATTGGCATGCGCAGTGAAAAGGCGCTTAGCATCGGGGTGATAGCTGGTCCATTCATCTGCATCAAACGGGCCCCGATACATCATCAGTCGGGTGCGTCGGTCATAGGGGAGCGCTTCGGGCCCAAAAATCTCCGCGAGTCGACCCTCATGCCAACGACGCCACATCTCCATCTGCCAGAGTCGATCCTGGGCCATGACGTATCCCTGCGCGAAAAAGAGATCATCGTCGTTTTCGGCGTAGATATGCGGGATCCCCCACTCGTCCCGAATCACCTCGACAGCCGCATTCAGCCCCGGCACCCGTAATTGCCCATCGATCTGGGCAAGCGACGCCTCGGCCAACTCTTCCAGCGACTGAGGCACTGGCGCTGTCGGCGCCGAGCAGGACACGCCAATGACAACACTACATACGGCGAACGCGATTCGTACAACGGTTCTTTTACAAATGACCATTAGGCCTCCTGAGTAAATGCGATAGTCTCATCTTTTGCAGTGCAATAGGAATTTAGATGAGGCACGACAAGGAACGCTACCCGCGCCACCCGTGAAAGATCACTGCGGACTCACTGGCTCCAGGTACAACCGGTAATCATCAAAATCAAGTGTCCACACGTAATGTTTCAAGTAGCCATGCGACAACAGCACGTCCGGACCAACATCCCCTAGACGCGGTAAATTCCTCCGATCGGGAAACACCGCAAACGAACTCACGTCTCGTGTCATTGACGCCAGACTCACGGATACGCCAGCCGTAAACCCGTCGCTTGAACCAAGATCCCAGGCCTCCAAAACCTCAGCGGGAATGCCGCCGGCTGGCTGCTCACCACTGGAGTCAAGTGTGACCAGCCCCGTATCGAAAAACATCAGCACATGACGATCCGCCACATTGCCGTGCACCCAAATGTAGTGGTCTCCATGCAAGTAGAAATCTATACCCACACTTGAGCTAGTGTATTCGCTAAGATGCCGTGCCCGAGCCACCTCATCACTTCGATCCGTCAGAATTAGTCGGTCCTGTTCGTTATCCCACGTCACCAAAAAGTTAGACAGAATTCGTGTCCCGAGAATAACGAGCGATTCCAATTGTCCCGTCAAGCTCTCAACCGTCGTCACGGGCACGTTCGTCAGCGACGCACTGCCAAAGCTTAGCGTGTCAGCAAGTCCACGTCGGAGCCCGGTCGGTTGATTATTCGCAACACCGGTTCCAGCGTCGTCAGTTTCAATGCCGAGCTCCCGCGCGCGCCCTGGCGCCATCGTGATAAAGCTACCGCCGGTATCTAGATGAGCAAGTAGGGCTACCCCATTTAACTCAACCGCAATGGCCGGCATAAGGTCGCCAAGAAAATTATTCGCCGCTAACGGCACAACCGTCGTCCCTTCAACATCAACGGCAAGTGGACTATCGACGAGTTGGTCAGACCACATTTGCTGGATGTCCGATACATCCGCGGTGCGTGCAAAGGATGCCGCTTCTGCATAAAGTCCCAAATGCCAATACGCGTTTAGGACGAGCTCGTCTAACGCCCGGTCTCGCCCCACGTAATCAACATCGAGTCGGCCATAGGCTGCGAAGATCCGGTCAAATTGGCCTGACAGATAAGATGTCACGATGCGCAAGTGAAGCGCATCTTGGTCGTTCGGATTCTCTGTAAGTGCTTGCTCAGCCCATTCCGATGCAGCGCTAAAGTCACCACGCTCGAACGCACGCCACCCCGACTCCTGCGTCCAAGCACTGGTCGTCGTGGCCGCAAAACAGACGCACAGCAGAACAAGACACCTACACGTTCGAACCAACAAGCACCACCAGCACATGCAAAGGATTAGTCACAATACCTGCAATCCCCTTGGCGACGCCAGAGTCGACAAGGTTCACAATACAAACAGTAAAGAACACATTACGTCGCCAATTATCCCGTCAGGTGAAATGTTTTACGTTATAGTGCACCCGTCAACTGTGTCTACGACGTGACACGCACGACCACCTGGTTCTTCCGGAAGTTGCGGCACCTCAGGCACACCCATAAATTGCTTGTTCGGTTCAGTGGAGTGTGAGATGAAGCACGTTAGATTATTGGTCGCGGCAATGATATTTTTGTCGTTTTCTGGCTCAACGGAGACTTCGGCGCAAAGTAACGAAACGCAATATCGAGCCATGGAAGAAATTCATGTCGCTCCAGGCATGGCATCCGTATTTGAAAGCCGAAGCCAAATGAGAAATGCGCGCATGGCCGACGGCAACGTCAGTTTCACTAGACTCGCTGGCGTAAACGAAAGCGGCGTCTACCGTTTCCTCACCCTGCTCACTAATGATTTGTCCTCCGTGGATACCTGGCGACGACAGATCGTCGCGATGCCGCCGGCCGCTTCACGATCAAATCCAAATAGCACGACCATCCAGCGCATCGACCGATCAATTCATCGAACACGTCCAGAACTGAGTTATATACCTAGCGAGCCGCGTATGCAGCCTGGCGAAGCCGGTGCCTTCCGAACGATCACGTTGTTCGTAGGCGACACAGAAGGTGCGTCCGCACAGGTCGCCGACCTGCTACAACAGATGAAGTCTTTAGAGGAAAGCCGAAACCAACGGGACAGCCGAAGCGTTAGTTCGGCAGTGATCGCATCCGATATTCGAAGGTTTGATATTACGTTCTTTGCTCAAGATCTCCCGAGTCTGTTTACCAACCGTGACGAGCGAGGTGAATTACTCGGCGAAGAACTCCAAGACCTTGTCGGTCAAATCAGTCGGCTCTGCCGCCATATTGAATTCAGTACGTTCACGATCAGACGTGACCTCGCATATCAACCCTCCAACTAACTAGCGACTGATCACCGGCGGTGGTGTCCACTAGCGATGCGGCGCCGACTTGTTCCAGAAGAGGGCACGCCGTTACTCGTTCGGTAACGACAATGCGATTAACCGCGGCCCTCCGATGGTCAGCGCAATATACTGTCGACCATTCAGACTGTAGGTCATCGGGGTACCAACAGCCCCGCTCGGCAGGTCGACCGACCCCATAATCTCGCCGGTTACCTTGTTCCGCGCAACGAGGCGTGGTCCGTCGTCAGTTCCACCCGCACTCAGAGCACTTACGAGCAATGTTTTCGTGACGAGTGGCCCGCCACGTCCCTCACCACCCAATGGAGGCAAATCGAGTTCCCGCAACATCGGATGATTCCGCAATCGATTCCCATCCCCGTTCGGTTGCATCCACGCAATCTCGCCCGCGTTAAGATCGATCGCTGTCATGCGTGAATAGGGTGGTTTAAATAATGGCAACCCCTGAGGCATCGTCGGCTGCCGTCCGCTGCCAAAGGCGCCCTGGGTGAAGCGCATCGTGCCACCTTCCGCCGCATCAGGCGTGTAATACTGCAACACCGAGTATCGGTTATGCGACGGCACGTAGAGGATCCCGGTCTCGGGATCTACCCCCGCCCCACCCCAATTAGCACCTCCATCGATTGCAGGACGTTGAATAGTTCCCGCTTGACCGTCCTCAACCGCGCGTTGTGGTGGCGTGAACAATGGCCCAAGTTTAAAATCTTGCACGGCTTCCACTGCCATGGCACGAATCTCAGGAGTGAAGTCAACCAGGTCATCGATCGTCACTCCCTGATACTCAAACGGCGGCGGCTTCGTTGGGAACGGCTGCGTCAGGGACGGGACCTCACCAGGGAGATTCGATTCCTGCGGCACCGGACGTTCTTCAATCGGCCAGACTGGATCACCCGTCACGCGATCAAACACGTATGTAAAGCCCTGTTTACTCACCTGCGCTAACGCTCGAATGGTGCGTCCATCGACTGTAATATCAAGCAAGTTCGGGTGCGTGGGAAAATCGTAATCCCATAGCCCGTGATGTACCGCCTGGAAGTGCCACACACGCTCCCCTGTCTCGACGTCCACCGCAATGATCGATTCAGAAAACAGGTTGTCCCCTGGACGGTCCGCCCCGTAGTAGTCATTGGTCGTCGTCCCCGTCGGCAAGTAGACGTAGCCAAGCTCACTATCACCCGCCAGCATCGACCAGACATTAGCGTTTCCGGAATACCGCCACGACTGGTTCAACCAGGTGTCGGCACCAAACTCATCGGCACTGTTCGGTACAGTGTGGAAGTCCCATTCATGTTCACCCGTCCGAACGTTCCAAGCCCTTACCCAACCTGGAGGCGCTTCCTTCGTGATGCGAACATCGGCGATATGGGACCCGTGTATGACACGGTCACGAACCACGATGGGCGGCGAATTAATCGAATAGAGCATGGCATTGAGGTAATCACGTGCCTCTCGATCAACGCGGGGAATTCCAACCATCGCATCCACCATCCCACTTCCGTCTGGGCCGAAGTCGGAACAAGGGCGCCCAGTCTTGGCCGCAACGCACACGATGTAACCGTTGCCGGTCCCCCAGAAGATGCGCTCATCCCCTGCACCATCCGTCCAGTACGCCACACCACGCTGCGTCCACGGTCCTGACATTGACGGCGTGCCTTCTTCATAACTCTTTGGATTAAATACCCACAACGTTTCGCCGGTCTCCGCATCAACCGCAACCCCCTGCGAAAGCGCCGTATTGAAATAAAGCACGCCCTCAACCATTAGAGGCGTAGCCTGAAGACGTGACGGGTTCGGCGATTGCCGCTCCCGGTACAGATTCGGAGTTTCAGCAACCAGCGAGTCAACAATGGTATCGAGGTCAGCAAACCATTCACCACCCCCAGGCGTCGTCCGACTGAGCCTCACATCAACCGTTGTCCATTCCCAAGCGGCCGTAAGTTGGTCAAAGTTCGTGGCGTCAATTTGGTCGAGCGGTGAATATTTCTGACCGGCCGTGTTCCCGGCATAGCTCCGCCACTCTCCGTCGTCTGTGCCATACCTCTGCCATGGTCCCTCCGACTGTGCGTACATACTCGCATTCCCAAAAACCAGCAGCAGAAATACCTGTAACCATAGGTGCCGTCGCATATGTGTTCTCTACCCCTTCTCACTGTTCAACGTGGCTCTGAGGCCGAAAGCCGGTTCGAATCACAAGCTCATACAGACCGCGTCGTCAGAATTCTAACTCGGAGTGTCACTGGCGTGACGTGGACGACAGTGTATAGTGACGCCATCCTTGGGAACACGAAGGTTCCACGGGGAACCGGTAACGCGTTGCATGCAACGGACGGCGGACTATAAGCATTGTCTCTTCCTCGCATCTTCGTCTGTCTCGCGGTCATCCTTGTCGTCACAAGCGACATAGGTCAGACACAAGAAACCAACCTAGGTCTCACAGGAAGCATTCAAATCCTTCCGTTCGAGAACCTCACTGGAGACACGACCAACGACTGGCTTGGCAGCGGGATCGCGCAGACTCTGACCGTTGCGGTCGACTCGGTGCCTGGTGCGGAGCACTGGCAAGTCCGTGGAGCCTACCAACGGATCGACGACCAGATCCGAATTACGGCACAAGTGCTCCAGGCCGATACTCAATCGACTCTAGCGTCGACTACGGTAGATGGTTTCTTTGCCGACTTTTTCGACCTGCAAGACGACCTTGCGAGCCAGTTATCAACAGCGATTCTGCAACAGCGCTTACCCTCGCCCTCCGCTGCCGAGACACAGACGAATCCGATTCCAGACCGGGTTGACTCAACAAACGTGAATCTGACGGATCGACCCGACCAAAACGTCCTTGCCGGACCACCTCCGCCTGTGCCACCAGCAGTGATCGCCCGAGACCAAGCAGGCCGTGTGACAATGCGCGCGGTTCGTCTTGACGAACCCCTCACACCTGACGGCCAACTTGAAGAAGCTGTTTACGAGACGATCTCGCCCGTCACCGACTTTATACAACAAGAGCCCCGTGAGGGTGAACTGGCAACCGAGCAGACTGAAGTCTGGGTTTTCTTCGACAGTGAAAACGTCTATATCGCGGCGCGGTGCTGGGATTCCCAACCCGAACAAACTGTCGCCAATGAAATGCGGCGTGATAGTTACGGCATGTACGGGAACGATACGTTTTCCGTCATGCTCGACACTTTTTACGACCGTCGTAACGGCTTCAACTTTATGACGAATGCACTCGGCGGCTTATTTGACCAGACCATCACAAACGAACGTTCTACCAACCTTGACTGGAACACGATCTGGGATGTGCAGACAAACCGGTCTGACCAAGGCTGGACGCTCGAAATGACCATTCCATTCAAGTCACTCCGCTACGGAACGGAACCGGGACAATACTGGGGGATCAACTTTCAACGGCGTGTTGCCTGGAAAAACGAGACCTCATTCCTAACACCGATTCCAGCATCACTTCGAGCCTCTGGCAGTCTTCAGTTTTCGTCCGCCGCGACACTTGTTGGACTCGAAACGCCATCGTCGTCAATACGTTTCGAAGTCAAACCGTATGGCATCACCGACCTCACAACAAATCTCAAAGCCACTCCCCCAACAGTTAATCAGGTGGGAGCAACAGGTGGGTTCGACGTTAAATACGGAGTCACACAGGGGTTAACTGCTGACTTCACGTACAACACAGACTTTGCGCAGGTCGAGGTAGATGAGCAGCAAATCAACCTGACGAGATTTAGTCTGTACTTCCCTGAAAAGAGGGAGTTCTTTCTCGAAGGACAGGGAATTTTTAATTTTGGCGCGGGTTACGAATACGACCCCATTACTTCGTACTTCAAAGGAATGGCGTTTAGTAGCGAGGCTCCGGTTTTGTTTTTCAGCCGCCGCATTGGACTTAACAATGGCAGAACCGTACCTATCACGGCCGGAGGCCGGTTAACCGGTAAAACCGGACCATACAGTATCGGGTTGCTCGACGTACAGACCGGAACAGAGGGAACCGAGAGCAGTCGTCCGACAAACTTCTCCGTTATCCGCGTGAAACGCGACATCCTCCGCCGCAGTGCGGTCGGCGGACTCTTTACCGGACGCTCGGTCTCATCAAAAGGGCAAGGGTCGAGTTACACCTACGGAATTGACGGCCTCTTCGCCTTCTACGACAACCTAAAGTTCAACACCTACCTCGCCAAAACCGAAACACCCGGCCTCCGCGGAGACGATACAAGTTATCAAGCAGAACTCGATTACAGAAGCGACCGCTGGAGCCTAAAACTCGAACGCCTTGGCGTCGGCGGAAACTTTAACCCGGAAATAGGGTTTCTCCGACGTGACGATTTTCGCCGAAACTTTGCCGAGTTCCGTTATAGCCCGAGACCGCAATCTATCGAGGCCGTGCGGCGATTCCTTGTACAACCGAGTCTCGATTACATAACGGACGGCGCAGGACAGCTGGAAACCCGACTCCAGCAGCTCTTATTGGGGGCAGAGTTTGAAAATGGTGACCGTCTATTTGGCGGTGTAACTGACAATTTTGAGTTCCTCAAGCGACCGTTTCGAATAGCGACGAACGTTTCAGTTCCAACCGGCGCGTATTCATTTGTGAATACCCGCGTGGTCTATGCTCTTGGTGAACAACGTGTAATAACTGGCGCCGTCTTCCTTGAACGTGGTGGATTTTTTGGCGGACATAAAACCAGCATCGGCTATAACCGCCCGCGTGTAAACCTAGGTTCGCAATTAACCGTTGAACCGTCATTATCACTCAATTGGATCACGCTTCCGGAAGCCACATTTTCGAGTGAACTCGTGTCGACTCGAGCCACCTATACCGTCACTCCTCGCATGTTTCTATCCGCATTGCTGCAATTTAATTCTGCGAACAACTCTCTGGGAAGTAATATTCGATTCCGCTGGGAATACCAACCGGGGAGCGAGCTATTTATTGTCTACACCGACGAACGCGATACCTTGACGCCACGGTTTCCGACACTCGAAAATCGAGCATTCGTGATCAAGTTCAATCGCCTCTTTCGATTCTAATGGCGCGGAACAACCCAACAGACACAAGTCTCACTAGCGAACCGATAATGACCGTAACGTCGAAGCCACTTTAATAACTAACGGGGAGCATATTTGATGGAGATCACTATTCCAGATGACGTCTACAACAACATTTCAAGAATCATCAGCAGCGAGGCCAGCCCAGTCGGTATCGACGCGAAAAAGACGCACGTAATTATCTTGCACAAACTGATTGAAATAGAACGCCGTCTTTCTCGAATCGAGGCAAAAGGCGAGGCGTGACACGCTGGTCTCTCTTATGACGGCATTTATTCGAGAACACATAGTCGCTTCGTTCCTGTAATCTACGGGTAGTCGTTGCTCCAGTGGCTCCAAGAGCAGGGGCTCGATATTACTCAGGACTTGAACTTGCTCGAATGGTTCGCCAGGACCGGAACACTTTAATCGAGAAGGTCGGTGCAGGTATGTCTGCCGGCCTTATTCAGCTCGCTTCGGAATGAAAAAGCGTGCGACTCCGATAGAGCGCCGCCACAATCGCGACAAAAACGGCAAACGTAATCACCCCGGCAACATGCGCACCTCGCAACACGTTCCACACGAGCATGCTAATCGCAATTTGAAATACGTAAACTCCACTCCACGGCCACATCCATCTACGCATTTTCCAGAACCCATACCCGCCGGCAATATAGATTCCCCAGTGCAGTGGTTCCGTCGCCTTGGCCGACCACCCAGTCAAGAGAATGCCAAACCATACTTCTTGATCTTGCGCAACAGGCTTCAAAAACATGTCAAATGGCATGTAAACGAATGCCATGTACACGCAAAACACGAACAGAAAGTTCATCCACCACGGACGCTTGCGCCACTCCGTCAACACTTTACTTTCCCCCACTTTTAGAACAGCACCTTCCTCGGGCGCTGGCTTACCGTTTAGAACATTTACGTAGGGTGGCGCCCTGTTACCGTGGAATTCGTGAATCCAAGACACGAAAACGTTCTTTGGCATCCTCGATTTCACCGTCAGTCAAGAACTCACCGGACACCTCTCTATTTCGAACCGCGAGGTCTAACGTCTCACCTGTTGCACGTGCCGCGGCCAAATCAAACCAGACGTAGGCGCTCTTGTAATCCTCAGGGACACCCTGCCCCAGTGCATACAAATTGCCAACGTTAATCATCGCGCCTACATGCCCCTGTTCTGCAGCCGACATGTTCCAGCTAAACACCTCTACTGCGTCCCCCAAAATCTCATCCCCCGCAGCAAAGAGACTCCCGAGGTAATATTGCGCGTCCGGATTTCCCTGCTCAGCCATCGCACGCAATGTATTGACCGCTTCCTGGTCTCCCGCACGTGCCGAATCAATGACCATTTCAATATCCTGTCCCAAGCCGACGAAACCGCATAAAACTACTAGCACTGCAGAGACCAACCTATTCCGCTGCCTCACCAATGATTTGTTGCCGTGCATACCGTCTATCCGTAAACTACTGCGCGGCCGTTAAGGCGAGCACCGCATAGGCCGTCGCCACGTCCCGCATAAAACGGCCACGGTCTGATTCCGGATCGCGTTCTCGATTGAGGGAACTCGCCCGCCATGAGCCATCCACATCTTGGTGGTCTCTGAGCCATGACAGCCCCTTCCCAGCTCCCGACCCCTTGCTCGCTACCCCCGCACGTTGGAGTACATAGGTCACCAGACCTGTCGCGTAGCCATCACTTCTCAAATCAATCGATGTTCCATCACTACGCTGAAATGTTCCAAGCGAACCGAGTGACCATCCACCGTCCGCCTGCTGGCGCTTTTCAAGTTCATCGATGATCGCCTGACGTCGAATTGAACCAAGCAGGTCGGGAAGCAGACTGGACGCCCACAGCACGTGTGCTTGATTAAAAAGCGGTTGTAGCTCAGCATGCTGGCGCAAGTAATCACGCAACCGCGCAACGTGTTGCTGGGTCTTAGGCTGGGACACATAGTCCTCGGGAGCCACACCAACCGCAATCGCAGCAAGCGTCGCACCATAGTACTGGGCGGTTTCTGTCTCCCATGGTTCCAGTCCAAAATTCAACCATGGCCATGCACCTGCTGCTATCCCATCCGTTAATTGCAGTTCCCAGAGATTCTCGAACGCTTTTCGCGTAGCCGCACTGAGACTGTTATTTTCAGCATCCACGTTTGCCAGGAGTAGTACATTCAGAATGGCTTCCGTGCCACGCGACTCGCTCGACTTCGGGCTCCGATATTCCTCATCACTATAGAATGGCTCGACTTGGTCCCACGACGTTACCCGGCTTTTAATATTCTCTAGTAGCCGACGCTCTACTGGACCCATTAATTTGTCTTTAGCCTGCGCACGCAACGCAGTCCGTGCCAGTCCATACGGCGTCGTCGTATGACAGGAAACACAGAAAGTGCCGCGATCTCTAGCTGACGTCGGCCAGTCCATCCACCACTGCTGTCTATTGTCGAGATATTCCTCGGCAGCGACGGGATTCCAACTCTCTGCCTCCTGAGCGAAACTTCTCTCAACGGCTACAACACAACCGAGAATAAGACACGCCAACACACCGCAGCATCGAAAACGATCCACTTATCGTCTCCTTCCATCGGTCCCTAACATTCCAGTCAGAAACCATTTTCGTTTCACGTGAAAGGATACTCACAAGAAGGGGATATCCGAAATCCGTTTCAGCGTGCCCTCCCAGAAAACTGTCACTCTTGGACCGTCATCTCTCCAATTGCCCACGGGTGCTCCGTGCAGTGGTAAAGAAAGGTGCCCCTACCGCCCAAGTTGACAGTCACTTCCATACCGGGTTCGACCGTTTCTGCAGTCCAACTACCATCTCGCGCGGCAATCGTATGAGAGACGTCCCCATTATTCCTAAAGCGCACGCTCACACCAGCGGTAATCAGCGCCCGAACCGGATTAAATCGATGTTCATCCATTCCGAACGACTCAACGTCTAACGCCAAATTTGGTGTTGGACTCTCAATATTTGTGGCGGTTTCAATCACAGCCGTCTCCCGTGGTGCCGGGCGCGGTCGTTCATAATTTTCCCAAGGGTCGAGCACTGCCTCCCCCCGAGCCGCAACCGTGCCGTCTAACGTAAAGCCCCAGACCTCACTACCCATGGCAATCGTGACGAACTGACGACCGGACAGTTCGTACGTCGCCGACGGCCCAGGTCGAACGCGACCGCCCCTCGCGCTAGTGCGAAATGTCCACATGCGGACCCCGGTGTATGCGTCAAACGCTTCTACTTGGCCGCTGGCTGACCCACGAAACATGAGTCCACCGGCTGTTGTCAATGGACCGCTCGTGCCAAGGAATTCCGCAGGCACTTCGTTCTTCCAGACGACATTGCCTGTCTGAGTATCGACAGCAGCAATAATCCCGACCGGGTCAGGCAGAGTCAGTTCATTGTCATCAATACGCCACCACCATGGATCTTCAAAACGGCGTGCCCGCCCAACCATCGCACGCCCCTGGGCATAGATGTAACCGGTTTGCGGACTGAAGGACATGGGCGTAACGCGCACTCTCGGAATAGGGACGCCTGGAGCAACCACCGTATGTTGATTAATCGACGGTGGCGTAAAACTACTGCAATTAAGTTCAAATGGTGGGGGCACACGATCCCGCCAGTACGAGCAACCCGGCAAGATACTCTCGACTCCAGTCGGAAATGGCTGCGTCGAGGCCGTCCGTTGATATGAGTCCTGCGGAACCGGCCGTTCTTCTATCTCAGTGAGAGGGATGCCCGTTTCTCGGTCAAACAAAAACAGTAAACCATCTGCCCGCATCGCTGCGAGAGCTTTGCGCCGTTCGCCGTCAATCTCCGTCTCATACAGCAGTAACGGCGTCGCGATATCTGCATCCCACACATCGTGTCGCACAACTTGATAGTGCCAGCGTCGTTCGCCGGTCTCGATGTCGAGTGC
>CAZDQD010000143.1:0-3277 GCA_964507425.1 uncultured Vicinamibacteraceae bacterium | reverse complement strand
GCTGACGTTGTTATCACGATCTTTTCAACCGTTGGCATCGAAGCGGCCCTGGAAGGCAAGACACTCGTGGTGGCAAACCTTGAACAGCACGGGCTCCCACTGCCCCTCGACAAATTTGCGGTCGGCCTTAACGCCACAACGGAGTCTGAGTTGTTCGACGCGCTAAATGGATTACTCTTAAATAACAATGCCGTTTCAACACTTAGCGAGCGCCGACGACAGTTCTTTGCGAGCAACCCTCATCTTAAAACCGGCAACTCGACGGAAAGATTGTGGTCCCTGATACAGGAGGATTTGGCAACACCGAAACCTATCAGCGGAGACAGCTAGTCTTTAGACATTGCCAGCTGTAAAACTGTTCCCCGAACCGTATGAAAGGCAATGGGCCGATTAACACCCATACATTAAACAAACTCTACCGATGGACAGACACCAGTACTCAGTTATTTAAGGACATAGTTGCTATTTAACTCCTATCTTTTTATTTTCGGCTTCTTACCCGTCACGCTTGCTGTTTTTTTCTTCCTTAGAAACAGACGCCCGACAATAGCGAAGGTATGGCTCGTCCTTGCATCGTTAACATTTTATGGCTACTGGAATCCGATCTATTTATTCCTCATTGGAGGATCAATCGTTGCAAATTATGCAATCTCTTTATGGTTACACCGAACAAGGCGCCGACTGCTCTTAGCGTGTGGTGTCGGACTCAATTTGGCAACGATCGGGTATTTCAAATACTCAGTGTTTTTCGTTGGTATTGTTGCTGGCCCGCAACACGTGCCAGATGTTCTGCAGATGATCGTCCTTCCATTAGCAATCTCATTTTTCACTTTTCAACAAATCGCGTACCTTGTCGACGTTCAACGAGGTGAAGTAACACCAGGCGACCTACCGACCTACGCGTTGTTTGTGAGTTTTTTCCCCCAACTTATCGCCGGTCCCATTGTGCGGTTTCAACAAATCGCGCCGCAGTTAGCCGCACTGGGTCGAGAGCAAGCCGGCTTACCGCAAACATTGGCACCTGGTGTAATCCTTTTCATTCTTGGGCTGGCCAAGAAGGTAATGGTGGCAGACACTTTCGCGCCGTTTGTAAACGCAGTGTTCGGATTACCGCCAGAAAACAGCGTCGGTCCTTTGGATGCCTGGCTCGGAGCCTACGCATATACCTTTCAGCTTTACTTCGACTTCTCTGGATATTCCGATATGGCCATCGGCCTCGCGCTCATGATGGGGTTCCGGATCCCGGTCAACTTTTTTTCTCCCTACAAGGCAAGAAACATGATTGATTTCTGGCGACGATGGCATATTACGTTGTCTGAATTTTTTAGGGACTACTGCTACATTCCATTGGGCGGCAATCGCACCAGCGGCACACACCAAGCCTTCAATCTGCTCTTGGTGATGTTAGTGGTCGGTCTCTGGCACGGGGCAGGTTGGACGTTCGTGCTCTGGGGCTTGTATCACGGCGTTCTGCTGACAACCACACATGTCGTTCGATTTTACAAAGGACCCATCCAAACGCGTTTATTGAACCTATTCCCCTGGCTATCCGGGTCCGGTCGCTCATCACTCGGCCAATGGACCATGGACGCGGCTGGCTGGTTCGTAACCTTTCACCTTGTAGTCATCGGCTGGGTCCTCTTTCGATCACCAACACTTTCGGTCGCGGGCAGCCTATTCAGAGGACTAGCGTTCCAAACGGGTACAAGCAATGCATTCGAAGATGAACGCTACTACCTAATCGTCATTCCTCTCATCTTGTTGGCGCTTCTGGTGTGTACGCAATTCTCAAATTCAATTCATAGTATCCAGAACCTACACAAAGTCGTCGGCACCGAGAAGTTCTCAGACTCACCTGCTGACTGGTGGAAGGACATACGCTGGAAGCTATCTCCTGTTTCAGCATTGGGCCTAGGAACACTCGCGTACCTATCGCTCTCGACCATAAGCAATCTATCGACAGAATTTCTCTACTTTAACTTCTAGAATCATAACCATGTCCCGACCCATCAAATATCTAGTGTTCGCCAGTTTATGCGGTTGCGTTGCTCATGTTTTATTCAGCGTAATCCTTGCCGCAACGACTAGTGCTCTATACCAACACCGAATGGTTAATCTTCGTTTAATCGATGGACAAACAGAAATACAGTCCGAAGTTGCAGGAAGTTTTTTACTAGACACCATAAGCGACAGCACCAAGCCGGTCGTGACCATCGTAGGTTCATCATTTGCATGGGGTTTGCCCTTCGTTGAAGAGGACACTTTCGGTTATCACCTACAAGACGAACTAGAAGATCGCTACAACACGGTCAATGCATCTGTCATCGGTGATTCACCGCAGGGATCGATGCAGACTCTGTGCGCGTTAGAAAGACTCGAGGTACGAGCTGCCGTTCTTTTCATCGAAGTCAATCTTGCAAATTACTGGTCAGGCGGTCCTGTTTTCCGACCATTGGAAACGGCTGCTGAACACTGCGCCGACGCCTACACCAGTCGAGGACGAGGCGGCAGCGCAAGTGACAATCCGGCAATATTCCGTACACCTTTCAGGTACTTATCCTTCTTTCTAAAGAATCCATTTGGCTTGGGCCATTTCAAAATACTCTTTGACAAGAGAACCGAGAACGTTCGTGATGAACGAGACTTCGACCTCAATCGTCTTGCTGATAACTATTTTCCGACCACAGCGGAATTCGATGACCATCTTGAGGTTCACCGTGAAAACATTAGAGATCTTGGAAACATCGCTCGTATCTCAGCCGACCGTGTCATTCTGGCAATTTCTCCGTTCGCAGAGGATGGCCTAGGTCTGAGTCGGTTCACATGGGGAGAGATTGAACCGCAACTAAACACGTTATACGAACTGTGCCTACAAAACCCTGACGTCGACTGTTTCTATCCGCAAGCAGCATTGACGCAAGCGCACTTCATGGACGTGGCCCATCTAAACCTTCACGGGCACAAACGGTACGCAAAGCTTCTTGCTGAATTTATTACAGGTCCTTGAACGACAAGTTTCATCGTCCATTTTCTTTCGACACTTTGTTTCGTAATTGCCACTTGCCTTCAATGTAGGCCCACAAGTGTGGGGACCGGAACGAATCTGTCAGGTTACTGAAATAATCACTATCCATAATTGGCTGTTCAAACATTCTCGATGCAATCGGAAATTGGTCCTCCGGCAAGCTGAGATACTCAAATATTTCTGACGCAAAACGATGGGGAAATTCACCGTCAAACCGTGTAACTAACGAAACCCCCTCGTCTCGAGTGATAT
>CAZDQD010000142.1:0-59853 GCA_964507425.1 uncultured Vicinamibacteraceae bacterium | reverse complement strand
TCCAACAGCCGACGGTGAAACCGTCCTCGTTTACACGGATGTTACACAGGCACATACCGTCTCTGTGGTAGAGACTGCGCGCGTTGATCGCGTGAAGACACAGCGCGAGAATCTAGCGTTGTTGAGGGCTGCGATAGCAATCGGTGTAAAAGGTGTTGTTTTTCATCAATCGGCCAGAGAGATGTTGCAACTAGTTGTACCTTGGTCCGGTTGGGACGCGGGCACCATCTACCTGGCTACAAAAAACGAGAAGGGGCTCTGTTCGACCGGGGTCTGGTTCAGCGGTGGCGACGTCATCTTCTCTGACGAGATGAAAGTGGCGATGGATGCGTGTTGTGAAGAACCCGACGAGTTACTCAAACAGGTATTGTCGAGCGGTGCTACTGTTTGGATTGGCAATATCACAGCAGACCCGCGCTTGTCAGAAAAACGCAGGCAGGCGTTTGCCGAGATACGTTCGGTCTGCGCTTTACCGGTGATGAGTGGGGACGCCGTTGTGGCCATTGTGGAATTGTTTGGAAAAGACGCATTTCCTCGGGACGAAGTCCGCGAAGAAATTGTTTCTGACGCTTTCGGGCAGCTTGCGCATGTGTTTGATCGTGAACGTAGTTCGTCCGAAGATAGTTTCTTGTCGGTATAGAATAAAACCGATGAGTGACAAATCCGACGTTGGCAGTCAGCATACACGCGCAACTCGACCTGCAGGGCCTGACGGTCCTCCTGACTTAAGAGAACATGGCGCTCCCGTTCGCGGCGAACCGCAAACATCGCTGCGCCGACTGTTCGTCCAACTCCATGTGTTTACTGGCTGCTTTGCGACGGAACCGGTAACTGATGCGGTGAGTGCGAGTGGGCTCGATGCCGTGGTGTATGCGGACCTTAACGACCCGCGTGGTGTCGGGGTGCTACTTTTCAGTGAAGATCCGACGAGATTTGCGTCTGAGGGACGGGATTTGTTGGTCGGTGAGCCCTTCAGTGGTCTGACGCCGAGGCCCGAGTTTACGATGATTGGTCGGACTTACTCCTCTGGACGTGAAGCTGAACTTGATGATTTTTTATTGCACAAGGTTCCTCGAAATGTTTTGAATCCAGATTATTCCTGGGCGGTCTGGTATCCACTGCGACGGATAGGCGCCTTCAACAAGTTGCCAAGGGCTGAGCAGGGAAAAATACTTATGGAGCATGGCATGCTCGGGCGTCGTTACGGTGAAGCTGGTTATGCCGTTGATGTGCGCTTGGAGTGTCACGGGTTGGATCGTGACGACAACGAATTTGTCATTGGTCTGATAGGGCCTGAAATCTATCCCCTCTCAAAGCTTGTAAAAGATATGCGTGCTACTCGCCAAACGGCAGAATTTATTCAACAGATGGGACCATTTTTTGTTGGGAAGGTTCTTTATCAGTCGACTATTAGGAGTACCGCTTAACCCTGGTTCCCTAGCAGACAGGCCGGGTTGCAAAAGACGTCGTCTGATAGGATTGCCGTCATGTCAATGCCCGATGACAAAAATACTGCTGATTCATTGAATCAGCTTCCGCTTCCTGACATCAGTCCGCGTGGGCTATTGCGTAGTTTTGGTCCGGGCATGCTGCTGATGATGACTGGTATCGGGACGTCTCATTTGTTGACCGCACCGGCAGCTGGAGGCAGGTTTGAGTATGCCCTACTGTGGTGCATTCCAGTCGCGTACATTTTCAAGTATTACGGTTTTGAGATGGCCTTCCGCTTCACGAATGCGACGGGTCGTAGCATGTTGGACGCCTATTCGACCGCGCCTGGGAAATGGCCTCTTTGGTACGTCCTTATTACCACCATTATCCAGTGTGCGTTGGGTCAGGCTGGTCGGCTCATAGCGGCTGCTGCAGTTTGCTATGCCTTTGCCAATATTTATTTGGGTATTGACCTTCCTCTTGGTATTTACGGAGCAGGTCTTGGTATCGCGGCCGTGTTGTTTATTTTGCTCGGTCGTTACGCCGTTATGGAAACGGTCACCAAGTTTTTGGCTGGCTTGCTGTTTGTGTCGACAGTCGGCGTTTATTTTGTCGAACCCGCTCCATTGTCCGCATTTACCCACTTTATTCAATTTGAGATTCCTGGAGGTTCATGGCTCATTATTGCAGCGTTTCTTGGGTTGTTGCCGACGGGAATTGATGTATCGCTGCAAGCTTCAGAATGGGGCAAAGCGAAGAAAGCTGGTATGGGCCGTATTCGAGGGCTACTCGAACAGAGAGGTCTTGCTCCGTCATTCGACCCGATGTCATCTCCCAAAGAAGATCTAACTGTTGACATGGAACGGCTACCGGCGCATGCGCGTGAGTATTGTCGTCGATGGTTTCGCATCGGTGAACTGGATTTCGGCTTTGGGCATGTGGTGTCGTTTGTGATCGCCTGTGTTTTTCTCTTGCTGGCGGCTGTGTGGATGTATCCAAGTGACGTAGCTGGTAGGGGTGTGATTGCTGAAATCGGAGGAATTTTCAATGACAGTGTTGGTCCGGCGATGATGATTGTTTTTTTTGCCGGGGCTTTCGCTGCCACATTTTCAACGGCGTTTAATTACTTCGACGGATGGCCACGAGTTGTGGGTGCGTGCTGTCGGAACCTCTTCCGAAAGACGGCAGCTTTGAGTGGCATTGCGCGAGAAGACATAACGCAAGAACATCGGGGATGTTGGTACTCAGAGTTCAATATTTATCGGATGACGATGTTCTATTCACTCGTCGCATCAATTGCGATCATTTCTGGTTTGCCACAGCCCGTGTTTCTAGTGCTGGTATCGTCCGCACTGGCTTTTTTTGTTGCGCCGGTAATTTTCTTTTTGAATATTTACTACTGCGTAACGGTGATTCCGAAAACCGACTCGGTGTTTTATCCATCTCCTGCTGTACGTGTTTTTGCCTGGTTTAGTCTGGTGGTATTCAGCGCATTGACGGCTCTTGTCATTATGGCGCGCGTCTTTGGGATTACTTTGTTTGGTGGATAATAGGGTTGTTACTCGTTTGGTTTTTGTAATGGCGCTTCTTGGTGCGTCCGTGTTGCCAGGCTCTGCTCAGTTAGAGATTGAGGTTTCTCACAAGGCTCGTTCTATTCATCCTGGTGAAGTGGTTGTTCTGCTTGTAAATGCGGCAGAGAACCCTGTTCATGTTGTAGCGACGGCATTCGGCAAACCTGTTTATTTTTTTCAGACCGCAGACAATGTTTGGACCGGTCTGGTTGGAATTGATTTGACCGTTGGTGTTGGGACGCATGATGTGGATGTGACCGCAACGGCTGATGACGGTGTCATGGTCCAAAAAACTTATCCCCTAGTTGTTCAATCGAAAGAGTTTCCGACACGACGTCTTTCCGTTAATCCTAGCTTTGTTAGTCCGCCCGAAGAGGTCATAGAACGGATTCAGCGGGAGTCACGGACGCTAGATGGAATTTTTTCTACAGCAACGGAAGAACGAATGTGGCGAGATGGGTTTCTGCGCCCAGTGGACGGGGAGTCAACAAGTAGCTTTGGCAGAAGAAGCGTATTTAATGGCCAACCTCGAAGCCCCCATAGTGGGACTGACTTCCGTGCTACGGAAGGAACGCCGATCAAGTCGCCGAACGGTGGAAAGGTCGTACTCGCTACGGACCTATATTTTTCAGGGAATGTCGTGGTAATCGATCACGGATTGGGACTGTATTCGTATTTTGCACATCTATCATCGATTGACGTAACTCTCGGTGAAGATGTTAGCCAGGGGAAAGTGGTCGGAAAAGTCGGTTCAACCGGACGTGTGACAGGGCCTCATTTGCATTGGACTGTCCGTCTCAACGGTTCTCGCGTTGATCCGTTGTCACTAATGGAGCTGTTTCCGTTCGATTAGGTTGGCAGCGGCAACCCGTTAGAATGCCACTCGTATTCCACCTGCAAGATGGGTTCCACCGAGTTCAAGTGCTGGCTGGGAACGTCCTTTAAATCTAACATCCGAGGTGCCTCGGCTATAACGTACAACTAGACCAAGGCCAACCGGCTTCAGAATAAAGTAGGAGATATCGAGTCCAACATTAAATCCAAGCGAACGATTACTACTCGTGATCGTCTCGTATCCGACGATGTCAACCTCCGTAAAATCGAGGCCTTGTTCTTGCGTGGTTATTTCTGATACTAAATCGTGACTAACGTTGAAAATCGTTGGCCCGATCGAACCGCGAACAAGTAGCTTGTCGCCGATCACTCTCCAGTACTGAGCTTGTAAGTGGAAATCAAGTTCGCTTCGGTTAATACCGCTGGCGAGCCCAGTCGTGTGTCTGGGAAAGGAGAAAAAAAATGGATGAGGCACCTCGGCCTTGAGAGATGCTGTTATTGATTTACTAAATCTTGAGATTTCGAATCCGAGTCCGAGTCGTTTCCAGGCACGGTACGCGAAACCGCCGTCAAAGGCGGTGTCAGTTGTGAGTTCGTAATTTGCTTCAAATGTTCCTTTTTCTTCAAAAATCGTAAAGTCAAGTTCGTTCCACACGGCGTCCTTAACGAATTGTTTTCCGACGCTCGTTCCGACGATGAAGCGCGTTTCCTCTAGGGGCTGTGCGCTTGCAGTTCCTTCAGCGACAAGCATTGTCGCCGTAAAAGTAAGCACAACTAGTTTAAAAAGCCAACTTGTATTGGAGGTCATGTGTTAGCGTCCGCGATTTACTGATAGGTGGTTACAATCGTCCAGTTATTAATGACCAATTATTCCAGTCAGGGCTTCGTTATTTACTGGGGAACTCATTTTGCTCCTGTTAGCGAGAAGGTTGTTTTTAAGCACCTCTAACTGGTCTGTGATGCTAATACGTTGAGTAAAGCGTGGATATCATCCATATCGTTGTAAATGTGTGGCGATATTCTGACTGACTGGCCACGCAGAGACACTGAAATCCTATTTTTTTCTAGCACTTTAATTAGATGCTGTCCTTTTAAAGATGGCGGTAACCTGATCCCTAGAATATGTCTGGCTCTCCAAGATTCATCCTCGGTTTCAAAGCCTAGATCCTTGATCTTGAGGGCGGCGGTCCTGGTTAGTTTTCCAGTGTGGTTAGCGATTCGTTGCGGACGCCATTCGGTTATTTGAGTGAGGGCAGCCTCGAGCATCGGAAGCATAACAAAATTTGAGCGTTCGCCGACGTCGTAACGGATCGCTCCAGGTTGATAGGAGTCTTGGTATTGAGTCAAATTGCTAAAGTTTTCACTGCCTAGTCTCGTAATCCAGTTCTCCTCGAGGGGTTCTCCGTCATTCAAGAATTCGGCGAAATAGGCCAATCCAATTCCGTAAGGTCCAGTTAACCATTTATAACCTGCACAGAGCAGTGCATCAGGTTGTATGTCTTGCATGTCAAATGGTTGAGCGCCAATAGATTGTGTGCCATCGATAACCAGACGTGCCCCTACTTCCTTGGTACGCTCGCGAACCATTTTGAGATCAAAACGGAGTCCGTCCGTCCAATGAAATTCTGGAATCGCTACAACTCTTGTTCTGACATCGATCGCATCGACCAGGCTTTTGTTCCAACTTTCTGCGCGAGAATGCCCAGCCGTTGGTGGTGCCACAATTCGCAGGGTTGCGCCTGCATGGCGACATGTTTTTCGCCAGGTATACACCGCACTCGGAAATTGTTCTTCAACGACAACTACTTCATCGCCTGGACAAAGTCTGGTGTTCCGAGCGATTATTGACATTCCATACGAAACAGATGGGATGATCGCGATTTGTTCTGGTTTTGGGGCATTGATCAGGTCAGAGAATAGATGCCTGATTCGCAGTGCGGGCTCAAAGAAATCATCAACAGTAAGGCGACTTGGGCATGTGAGGATATCCAGTGCTTGCGAACCAGCCTGCTTTACATGTTCTGACAACGGAGCCATAGTTGCACAGTTGAGGTAATGCATGTCTGCTGGCAGTGAAAAGAAGTTCTTGTATCCCGTCATTCTAGGATTTCTCTCGGTTAGAGTTTCCCGGCCAGACGGAGTAGATGGGATTCGTTCGTTGGCAGAATACTGAGGTTGTTGTGAATTTTCGCCAACATCAGGAGTCCGTGTATACAAGCTACGAGAGTTGTCGCAGCCTTAGTCGAATCTGGCGTTGATAATTCTTTCAGGTTACACCCAGCCTCGATGACCGTTTTGAAAGCGTTTTGCTGGCGCATTATCAGCGCCTTAACCACAGTGACCGCTTCGTTGTCAGTACTGCTAAGTTCAGCTGCTAGATTACCGAGGAGAGATCCGTTTACGTGGCCGGTAGCTTCCCAACTCGCGTAGTGACAAGCAAAGAGTTCGCGGAAGTACCTTCGAAGTTCTCCAGTTGGTGAAGGCGGAACCTGTTCTTCCCATGACTCGAGGATTCCTGTTTCATCCCAAGATTGAGACAAAACCTCAAGTAGGAGTTCGTGTTTCGATGGGAAGAAATAATAGAAGCTTCCTTTATTCACGGAGGCCACAGAACACAACTCTGCGACACCGACAGGGTGATATCCCCGCTCGTGAAAAAGCAAGCTAGCCGCTGACAAGATTCGATCACGAGCGGTGCTTGTGCGTCCCAAATCGATTGAATTTTATCCAATAGTAACTGACCGGTCAACTAATAATGGCTATTGCTCTGATTTAAGTCATTAGGTTCTATTGCGGACAATTGATGAAGTTTCCCAATGATGGGTGGGAAGGGGATGCTATCCTCAACACTTGAATCGGAGGTCTTGTCTGGTTATTAGATGGAGTTTACTTGGTAACGCGATAGCACTATTGGGCCTATTGGGATGTGCGGGCGGCGATCCTGAGGATGCGCTTGTTGGACGAGCTCGTTCTTTGCACGAGCGGGTACTGACCCTCGATACCCATATTGACATACCTTTGAATTACGCGACCGCGGCGGTTGACCCAGGGGTTTTGAACGACTTCCAGGTTGACCTGATGAAAATGAAAGCCGGTGGACTGGACGCCGGATTTTTTATTGTTTACGTCGCGCAATTGGAAAGAACGCCAGAAAACGAAGCCATTGCGGAAGACCAGGCGAGAACTAAATTTAACGCAATTCACCGTATGGCCGAAGAAATGTACCCCGAGGAAATAGAGATTGCGTACTCGGCCGATGACGTGGAAAGGATAAATGCCTCCGGTAAGTTGGTAGCGGCGATAGGTATCGAGAACGGGTTTGTAATTGGGAGGGACCTTAGTCTGCTTGAGTCATATTACGACTTGGGGGCACGCTACATGACTTTGGCTCATTCTGGTCATAATGATATTGCGGACTCCGCTACACCTCTTGATCGTGTAGGAGATAGTGAGCCTGAACATGGCGGAGTGAGCAGTTATGGTGAGGAGGTCATTGCAGAAATGAATCGTCTTGGAATGATGGTCGACGTGTCCCACATTTCCAGACAAGCAATGCTCGATGCGGTGCGGTTGTCGCAAGCTCCTGTTATCGCATCGCATTCGAGTGTTCGTGCCCTTCGGGACCATCCTAGAAACATAGACGACGACCAGTTAAGAGCGCTCCGAGATAATCGCGGGGTCATACAGATGGTGGCACTAGGGGCCTTTCTGACCGAGGATGCTGACCGGCGGCAAAGAGAATATCGGAATATCAGAAATGCCTTTGGGATGATTCCTGGCCAACAACCAGAAGAATTGGGTGCGGAGCCATACGAAGATTATATGGGTCGCATAGAAGCACTTGATGCGCGTTGGCAGGACGCGACGGTTACAGACTTTGTCGATCACATCGACTACGCTGTTGAACTCATTGGAATTGATTATGTTGGTATCAGTTCTGATTTCGATGGTGGTGGCGGCGTGGTCGGGTGGTACGATGCCAGCGAGACTCTAAACGTGACCATTGAACTGGTTAGGCGTGGTTATAGCGACGAGGATGTTGCGAAACTATGGGGTGGCAATTTGCTTCGAGTGCTTCGTGATGTGGAATCTGTTGCTGCAGAAATTCAAGGGTCATGAGGTGTCTCGCCGAACTGTTACTAGTGGCTGGTACTAGGGCGCCAACCTCTTTTGTCAATTTCGTGTCGATCTGAGGTTTATGTCTGACACATGACCGTTCGTAATATTCAAGAACTACCCTCGGCCCTCGGTCCGGAATATGTTGGACAATGGATACGCGGAACGAGCCAGGGGCTAGTGGTGATTTTCCTAGACTACGATGGAACAATAACCCCCATCGTTGATCGTCCTGAGGAAGCGTTTCTGGCTGCCGCTACGAGAGACCGGCTTGACGTTTTGTCGAAACGTTGCCCTGTAACAATAGTTACTGGTCGGGACGTTGAGGTTGCCCGTAAGTTTATTCAATTGGACCAGTTGACCTACGCAGGCTGTCACGGACTCGATATCCAGGGGCCGGTTGGTAGTGGCATGAGGCACCAGGTCGCAGGCGAACATCTACCAGTTATTGATTCAGTGGAAGCTTACCTGCGTCGGGAACTGCAACATGTAAACGGCTTGATTGTCGAGCGAAAAACATATGGCGTATCAGTTCACTACAGGCTTGTTAAGCCTATAGAAGTGCAACTAGTCAATACTGTGGTTGAAAATGCAATGTGGAGGTTCAAGGGGCTCAGACGCGAAAACGGGAAAAAGGTGTTTGAACTCGTGCCAGACGTCCTTTGGGATAAAGGTGTTGCGGTGAGGTGGATACTTCGCAACATTGTCGACACTCCATGCACGCCGATTTACATAGGCGACGATCAGACGGATGAGAACGCTTTTGGCGTTTTGGAAGATAGAGGTGTTCCCATTGTAGTGGCGGATGACGAACGTATGACGGCTGCTCACTACCGGCTCCGCAACACTGACGAAGTGATGCGTCTAATTGATCTAATTATTGATGCGTTACCGCCACAGTAGTTACTGTTTTCCGAATTTACGCACAGTTTACGATGTCGTTATTGGCGAGAAATATTGACCGTGTACTGTCTAACAAGTGGTCTAGTTTTGTTGTGGTTGTAGTCTTAGGTTCCTATCCACCTAAATGGTCAAAACCTCGTAAAATTAGCGACGATGGGTTCAGATTCGGTTGCCGGTGAGTCCCTTCTCGATGGGTTGAAGGCGGTTAGGGAGCAACTCCTCGCGATGGGTGGTGAGGTCGAGAGCCAGTTGCGTTCGGCTATAAGCGGTCTCGTCCACCGAGATCTAGATGTTTCGGAGATTGTTCTTGGTGGGGATCATTCGATTAACAGATACCACGTACAGCTGGACAAAGAATGCTATGAGCTTTTGGTTGGTTTCCGGGGAAACGCTCAGGATATCCGGACGATTGTTGCCAATATAAAGATAAATAACGAACTCGAAAGAATCGGTGACTTTGCCGTAAAGGTCGCTGAGACAACTTTCCGGTATCTGGAGCACGACCCGGTTAAACCGTTAATTGATATTCCGCGTATGGCTGACGTCGCGCAGGGCATGCTGAGGGATTCATTGAATGCGTATGTTGAACAGAGCACGGAAATAGCTCAACGCGTAATAAGTAGAGATGCGACAGTCGACGGTCTGCATGAGCAAATTTCGCGTGAGCTGCTTGGCGTTATGATGAATGAACAGAAGCATGCCGCGGCTTCCTTGAATTTGCTATCGATTACCAATTGCCTAGAGAGGGTTGGTGACCATGCCACGAACATCGCGGAAGACGTCATCTACATGGTGGCCGGTCGTGATGTCCGACATCAGGGCACGGGCGGATTCACTGATGCCTAATCCGGAGTTACAGCGGATTCTAATTGTTGAGGACGACCAAGACATTGCGGAATTGGTTGCGCATCAGCTGGTCAAGTCGGGCTACGAAGTTGATATTGTCAGTGCTGGTGATGAGGTGTTACCCGCACTTGAACGTCAATTCGCCAATTTGGTAGTGCTTGACTTGATGTTACCAGGGCTGAGCGGCTTGGATGTTTGTCGAGCGATCAGAGCGCACGCAAACTTTGCCGACATCCCAATTATTATGGTTACTGCTAAGACCGAAGAAACTGACAGGATTGTTGGACTTGAGCTTGGCGGGGATGACTACATAACCAAACCATTTAGCCCCAAGGAGCTTACGGCTCGTGTCGGTGCAGTCTTACGCCGAACAAACAGGACAAGAACGACTAGCGAAACGCTCATGCTTGGTTCATTGTCGGTCGATCTCAATCAACATACTGTCAGTGTTGATGGAAGAGATGTTCGATTAACTGCGAAGGAGTTTTTACTACTCAAGTACCTAATCGAACACAAAAGTCGCGTGTTATCCCGTGACGTGTTGCTTTCGGACGTATGGGGGTATTCGTACACAGGCGGCACACGAACAGTCGATGTTCATGTTAGGCGGCTTCGTGAAAAGATACCTGTACTGTCTCGTTTGATCGTTACGGTCAAACAGTTTGGTTATAAGCTAGTCAACCCTTGAGTCAAGGCCTTGATGAAACAGCGGACTCGACTGTTCCTAGCGGCGTTTGGGACTGCTGGCTTAAGCCTTGTGTTGGCTAGCGGCCTTGTTACCGCCTCACTGCAGAATCAGCTTAACCAGCGCATCGAAGAGGAATTGATTGCCGATGCGCGGTTGGTTGCAGACTGGTTGTCCCGTTCGCCAGACAATCTGACTTACCGAGAGATTGATGCTGAGGCTGATGCTTTTGGGAGTCGTTTAGGAGCTCGAATTACTATCGTTCAACGTGACGGCACAGTTCTTGGTGATACCGCTGAAGATGGTGTGTCCTTGTTAGCCATGGACAATCACGGCGCACGGCCTGAGATCGTATTGGCGCAAGCAGAGGGTATTGGTGTAACACGACGATTTAGTGACACCGTTGGTCTCGAGTTGCTCTATGTGGCGGTTCCGATAACGCATGATGAGATGACTGTTGTCCGCCTAGCTCTTCCGTTGACTGTGGTCGAGGAACAGCTGTTATCGATTCGAACGGCAACCGTTGTTGGTTTGTTCATTGCGTTGAGTGGCGCATTTGTGTTGGCGTGGATTTCCTCCACTGCGATGAGTCGTCGCGTTCGGACTATCGCAACAGCAGCTCGCCGATATTCCGAAGGTGATTTGACGCCACAAATTGGAAACTACGGTGATGATGAGATTGGTGTTGTCGCGCGGGCGCTTGATGCATCAGTCCATGAACTGGGACGAAGAATCACAGAACTTACTCACAGTCGTCATCTGACGGAGGCCATTCTGTCTAGCATGGCGGAAGGAGTTCTAGTCGTTGACAGGGATGGGCGGGTGCAACTTGTTAATGATGCAGTGAAGGAGTTGTTGCAAATCAAGGACCCAGTCGGTCATCACTATGTTGAATCACTTCGGAATCCAGAGATTGCTCAAACGATTAATGTTGTTTTTAAGAAAGGTCGATCGAGTTCGACCGAGATTGAGCTAAGTACTGAACCGACCCGCTCGTGTCTGGTCAGCGTTGCGCCGTTCCTGGTGAACTCTGACTTTGGTGTGGTTCTTGTGTTGCACGACATTAGCGAATTTAGACGGTCACAAAAGATTCGCGAAGATTTTGTTGCGAATGTTTCGCACGAACTCCGTACACCCTTAACCGCGATTCGTGGTTCAGTCGATGCGTTGACTGATGAACCGGGCTCCGAGACTCAGGCGACTCGACGTTTCCTGGACATCATTACTCGGCACACGAAACGAATGGAGCGGTTAGTTGACGACCTGTTGCGACTTGCTCGTCTTGACGGCGGCCAAGAAGTTTTGCAGGTGGTTGAGTTTTCGATGGTATCCGTATTTAGGGATGTAGAAACAGAACTATTGTCTGTACTAAAAGAGAAGGAACAGAGGGTTGAGTTTAACGTTGGGGAAGATGTGAAGTTACTTCACGGCGACCCGAGTAAGGTTCATGACATTGTGAGAAACTTGGTTGAAAATGCGTTGCATTACGCGCCTGACGAAACGGTTGTGCAGGTGTCGGCAGCTTCTGGGGACGACGATGAGGTTGTTATAGAGGTTGGTGATCGTGGGCCAGGAATACCGGATACTGATCTGCTCCGTGTTTTTGAGCGATTTTATCGTGTGGACGAGTCACGAGCTAGGAACCCAGGCGGTACTGGGCTTGGGCTGGCCATTGTCAAGCATTTGGCTGGGATCCACGGTGGTACGGTTCGAGCTGAAAATAGGCCTTCGGGGGGCACCCTAATTGAAGTACGGATAAAACGGCAGAGTGTCGAGGTTGATACACCTTCGTCATAACCGCTGTGCGCATTTTGCAACTGAGCCGCAACGTTCGTCTAAAAATATTTGGAGTTTACGAAATGAGTGCCCTCTGTGGCTCACGGCGATTTTTTGTTTGGCCGTAACTTGTGCCAGAGTGCAACCAAGTGGCGGATAGAAGAAAATTGGATCGTAACCAAAACCATTTCGACCGGCCGGTGTTTTGGCTATGCACCCGTCAACGACTCCTGTTGTTTCAAAAACAATTTCCCCTTTCTCGGCAACTGCGAGTGAACACACAAACCTCGCGGGACTAGCAAGTTCACCCTTCTCGTCCAGCATCTCGTAAATCTTGTTGAATGCTTCCGGATAGCTTTTTCCAGCAAATCTTGCCGAGTGGATGCCAGGGGCACCGCCTAGCCGAGCAATCTCAAGACCGGAATCTTCAGCCACCGTTAGATGTGGCACGAGGGAACCGTAGTATCGGGCTTTGATTCTGGCGTTTTCTACAAAAGTAGTTCCTGTTTCTTCCGGTGCAGTAACAGTTGCGTGGTCCGAGATTGAGTCAATTGAGCAAAGACAATTAGCGAGAATGCGGCGAATTTCTCCCAGTTTGCCTCGGTTCGTAGTGCCAACTACAACAGTCATCATTGTCCAAAAACGGTACCAACGACCTCGCGCTGAATGGATATGAGTTGGTTAATCGAGTCCCCGGCAAGAGACAGTAAGTTGTTAAGTTCTACATCAGAGAAAGGTTCTCCCTCAGCGGTACCTTGCACCTCGATAAATCGACCGTTACCAGTTTTAACGACGTTCATGTCGACTTCCGCTTTCGAGTCTTCTTCGTAGGCTAGGTCTGCGACTACTTGGCCATTAATAATTCCCACACTGGTCGCTGCCACGTAGTCGTTGAGCGGAAGACTGTCGAATGTTCCAGATGTTTTTATTTTCTGTAAGGCCAGAACTAGTGCGACGAACCCACCAGTAATTGAGGCTGTCCGTGTTCCACCATCGGCTTGAATGACGTCACAGTCGATCCAGATTGTTCGTTCGCCGAGTGCTTCGAGATTGGTAACGGCGCGAAGAGAACGACCAATGAGTCGTTGAATTTCTTGTGTTCGCCCGCTGACTTTTCCTTTGGAAGACTCACGAGTTGAGCGACTGGATGTCGAACGCGGCAGCATGCTGTATTCGGCAGTTACCCAGCCTTTGCCAGTTCCTCGCAAGAAAGGAGGAACACGGTCTTCTATGCTGGCGGCACAAATGACTCTGGTGAGGCCGACCTCCATTAGAACGGAGCCTTCTGCGTGGTGAAGGTAGTTAGGAGTAATTTTGGTTGGTCTTAATTCAGATGGCTGACGATCATCAAATCTTCGTTTTTCGTTCATTGTCTCTGTTGTGTTCCTGTTAAGGGTTGAGTGTCATTCTCATCGTTTTCGCCAATCAGACTATCGGGGTCAATTATCCAGTTCATGTTTGCCCTAAGTGGCTGACGAAGGTCAATGTGCCCTGCGAGCGTGTCCACTTCCAAACCGTCAACAACGATTTGAACAGCGTCAATTTCTGCAATATTGACAGTTAGGGCGTTGACTAAAGCGTATACCGTAAAAAGTTCGTCGAGAGAACCACCAGAATGCTCAGTCGTTACGGCTCGGCTAAGGTCAACGAAAGCAACGCCATCGTTAGCTAAATAAAATGACTGAAGTGTAGTGCCCTCAGGAAACGGCGACACAAAAGGGCTAGGCGCGTCGCCGAGTTGCATGTGGATGATGGCGCGTGCCCGTTCCAGTAGGCCGCCGTTGTAGCTCACTTCGAGTTCCTGTTCGACGAGGCCAAGTCCATTTTCAGCAATAAAGTAGAGACGTATATCAGACGGAGAGTTTTGAGTGGGGCCTGTCGACTGGGAGTTGTCGATATTGGGTCCGGCTCCCGTTGTTTGCCAGTTCCGAATTACAAAGAATGTCGACACCCCGGCGATTACGACCACAGCAAGGACACCGAGCGCTGCAATTGAATAGATCTTGCGTCGATGTTCAACTCGTTCGACTTCTGAGTCTGTGTCCTGCATGTGCTGTGCTACCTGCCGTCGGAGACGGTCTCTAATGTTTCAGGGGAATCAAGACTGTCGATTGCTCTATTGGAGAGGAAGCCATTAGTTTGATCGATTGCCTCTTGGAATCTAACGACGCCTGCTACAAGTGCATCGACAATAGATGCTTGAAAATCAGCACTGAGAAGTTGTTGTTCTTGTTCGCGGTTCGAGATGAACCCCATTTCGAGTAGTACAGCGGGCATGTTTGCACCTGCGAGTACTCGGAACGGTGCTTGTTGAATTGCTCGTGGACTTAGAGGTACACGTCGGCGGAGTTCTTCCTCAACGAATCGAGCAAAAATGGCTGACTGATTGAGGTGATAAACCTGGGCTAATTCCCACGGGATAATGTCAATTTCTCGTGTGCCACCTCCCACCGTTGGGAGTCTACGTTCCTCACGGTTGACGATTGCCTGTGCCTCCGTGCCGTATTCGTCGACGCTGAGATAAAAGATTTCTGCGCCCGTTGGAATGTTACTGCTGGATGAATTTACATGCAGGCTAATGAAAAGGTCTGCGGTGCTGTTATTGGCTATAGCGGCACGCTGGTCAAGATCGACATCAGTGTCCCTTGATCGCGTCAGAATCACTCGTACTCCAAGGCGCCGTTCAAGCGCCGTTGTTAAAAGGCGCGCTGTGCTTAGGGTGATGTCCTTTTCGAGTGTGCCACCAGGGCTTTCCGAGCCTGCATCTGAACCGCCGTGTCCAGCGTCAACAACAACGGTGCGAATCGCTGGTCCCGGGTCAAGCAGGGATGGCGAATCTGTTCTCGGTGATACGGGTACTGATTCTTCCGCTGGTCTGACCACATCGGGAACGGCCGTCGTACCTGTGACCGTTTCAGATGACGAAGACTCGAAGGTCAACGATACAGTTGCAGAATCGTCTGACGGTGCGACATGAGAAATGCTATACGATGCATACGCCGGTCCTAATTCGATGAATAGACTTGGTGGTACGTTGGACATCTGGATGTCGCTGATAATTCCTCCAGTCATGTCTGGTATCTGCCCTACCTCTAAGGCGTCTGCATCAAATTCAAGGATGATCCGATTGTCAGCTTCAGTGATTTCATATGGAGCATTTGGCGCGATCTCTAGTTCGAGTTCGTCGGATTGTTCGCGAGATACGTAACTAACGAATAGACGAGGGACAAGAACCTCCCCGATGAGGATAAGGCGAGATTGGCGACGAAATTCGAGCGTTTGACCGTAAACAGGCGCCAATGCATCCACTAAAAAATCGAGAGGTATAAGCCAGCGCCCGTCGGTGCGTCTGGGGGCTGAGTCGAGTGAGATTAAGCGACCACCAACAGATGCAAGTTGCTGATTTTCCGTAAGGATAATGTTCTGCGTGCCTGTATCGACCGTTAGTGTGCCGGCGCTGGAGTTTTCTGCCACGGTAACCTGAAACAGTGCAGCGACCGTGTCTAGAAAGAGCATTTCATCGCCATCGATATTGACCGTCGGCACCGATTGCTGTCCTTCTACGGTCACAATAGTAAGCTCCGTTGGATCGGTTTGCGCCGACGCTTGAACAGGAAACGCCGCGGACACGCTGACGAGACTGAGTAGGGCAATAACGCGGGTCATGAAGAAGCTTGTAGAAGCCTTCGGGTACAGCATAAGTAATTAGCCGCGACCGATCATAGCACTCGACGTAGTCAATTGTTTGCTACTGCAGTTATAGTCCTAATTCACTTTACGAGTTATCCATCTGTTTAGTCGTCTACGTTGGTTCGCTATGTCAAAAGACACACTCCAATCGGTTTCGTTGTCTTCTCAATTTCTTGAATTAGTAGAACCGTTGTGGAGGTTTCTAGTTCTGGCAGAGCCTCCTGCAAAGGCCGATGTTATTTTCGTGTTTGGAAGCCAAGATTTATCGGTTCCGTCCCATGCTGCAGCTTTGTACAAGTTGGGCTACTCAAGAAACGTATTGGTAAGTGGAAACTATGGGCGAATGACTAAGGATGTATTCACCAAACCGGAAGCGCTCGTTTTTAAGGATTGTCTGGTAAAGAACGGGGTGCCGGTTGAGAGGGTTGTGGCCGAATGCGATGCGACAAATACACTTGAGAACGTGCGCTTTGGTGTAAAAGCTCTTGGTCGGCGTGAGTTAAAGATAGCGACGGCATTGATTGTCGGCAAACCTTTTGTTATGCGTCGGTGCAGAGCTACTTTTGCTCGACAGGCACCGGAGATAAGGGTGCGATGTTGTCCTCCTACCGACGAAATTCGTACGTCAATTGATCGTGAACCTGGAGCGTTTGCTCAACGCCTTGTAAGCGAAATTGAGCGTCTAGATCGATACGGTCTTAGTGGTGATATCAGACTCGAAAAGATCCCGCTGTCTGTACGCACGGCTGTGCAGCGGATTCAGCGTGGACAGATGTTCTGAGTACAACTGCGATTACGATGTACGTTGATTTAGCGTACGGATAACCACAATGGATAGGCAGCCGAAAGTGGCACCGAGAAGTCCGATGATTGACGGTGTCATTCCAAGTATCGCAACGCCGTTGTAGCCGATTTCAGCCACTAAGAAGCAACCAACGCCGCCAAAAATGGCGCCATAGGCCTCTGGGGCGGTCAGTTTTTTTGTGTATAGACCTCCGAGTAAAGGTACGAAAACACTGACCACAAGTAGTGAATAGAAAATCATCAGCACCGCTTCAAGTGAGACCGCCACAACGGCAATTCCCGTGCCTAGGATGCCACCGGCTATGGCTGCGCCCCGTGCGACCAGAAGGGTGTGGCGTCCGTCTGTATTTGGATTAAAGAAACGTTGGTAGAGGTCCCGGGACAGAGATGTCGAAAGCATAAATAAAATAGCATCGGCGGAACTCACCTCTGCAGAAAAAAGAGCGGCGAGTCCAAGCGCACCAATTGCTGGGGGAACATGTTCTACTAGGATCGTTGGTAGTGCTAATGCGGTGTCCGAAAGTGTTGGATGCAGCGACCGTGCGATCATCCCAAATACAGGTGGCACTGCCGCGAATAGCAGAAGCACGATACCGTTGGCCGCCACAGCGACCCGCACGGTTTTATCATCCTTGGCACCGTAGACCTTTTGGATTAATCCCGGTGAGACGATAAAAGCCAGTCCTGGAACAATGAGGTAGAACCAACCGGACTCTCCGTTCTGCCACACATTCCAGTAGTCCTCAATCGGTAGGGTGGCATCGTACACATGGCTCCAGGTGCCGGCCGCATCGAGTGCAAAGGGGAGAGCGGCACCAAACCCGATCAAGAGCACCGCTAACTGCAGCATGTTGATCCAAGCTGACGTGAGGAGTCCACCGGCAGTGAAATATACAATTACAACGACGCCACCGATCACCGAGCCGAGCCATCTCTCAATCCCAGTGATAACGTTTAGGACCCATCCGATGCCGATTAGCTGTACCGCTAACAACGCAAGGGTTCCACAACACATTAGTAACGTGATAGTTGTGCGTATGCCAGCGCCATACCGGTATTCGAGGTAGTCTCCCAACGTACGAAATTGGTGCTTTGACGAAAGTCGTCGCATGAGCGGACCAACCCAAAAAGCGAGGACCATAGAACCGATACCTGCTGACCCAACCCACCACCACGCACTCAATCCATTGGCATAGCCGAGTCCAGCAGCAGCGATCGTTGAGCCTGCACCGATATTGGCTGCCAGCATCGTGGAAAACAAGAGAGGGGACCCGAGTTGCCGTCCGGCAACAAAAAAATCAGACGCGACACGAACGCGGCGACGGCCCACCCATAGCCCAATGCACATTAGCGAGGCGGCATAGACCAACAGCACGGTGAGGTGGATGTTTTCCATCTAGAGTCCAGAACGTCGACTGACGATTTGTCTTGAGCAGGTGGATAATATTTTTACATTTCCACTTGGAACTACCTAACGTTTATCACATTCCATTTTCCTTTGGTTTACTCCAGCTTGGAAGACCGTGTATTTTCCAATGGCGGAGGTGTGTGATGGAGTGGATTAGTGACCCTGAGATGTGGGTTGCCTTAGCAACTTTAACGACACTTGAGGTCGTGCTTGGCATTGATAACGTAATTTTTATCTCAATTTTGGCGTCCAAGCTGCCAGTGTCTCAGCAATTAACAGCTCGGCGAGTTGGACTCGCGGTGGCCATGGGTGCTCGGATCTTGCTGCTGTTTTCCCTGAGCTGGATTATCAGGCTTACAGAGCCCATCATGACCTTTGGAGGTTGGGACCTGTCTGGTCGAGATCTAACGTTGATTGCTGGGGGTCTTTTTCTTCTAGCAAAAGCGACTTATGAAATTCACGACAAATTGGAAGGGGAAGAGGGACACAAATCTTCAAAAGTGGCGGCTTCATTTGCTAGCGTTGTGATGCAAATCATGGTCCTTGATGTTGTATTTTCACTTGATTCTGTAATCACCGCAGTGGGAATGGTCGACGATGTTGGCATCATGGTGGCAGCCGTTGTGATCGCTGTCGTCATCATGATGGTTTCAGTGGAATTTGTGAGCAACTTTGTTGAGACTCGGCCAGCGGTAAAAATTCTAGCGCTGAGTTTCCTTCTACTTGTTGGTGTCGCGCTTCTCTCGGAAGGTTTACACCAACCTATCCCAAAGGGATATCTGTACTTTGCCATGGCGTTTTCTGTCTTTGTTGAATCCCTTAACCAGCGTGCTGGCTCGAGACGGAAGCCCATCGTGTTGAGAACGCCATATATTTCAGGTGATGCGGTGTCACATTAACGTTGTAGCGACAACGCCGTCGTGAACTCGTTTTTGCAAACCACCTTAGTCTGGTGCTACACACGAAAAACTCGTCGATACGTCCGGGTTTCCAGAACCGTTCCATTTCGCGACCTGTGGGTATGGGCACAATGGTCGCGTCCGGACAACATCTCCATTTTCTACGCGGGAACCTAAGATAGCGTCTGGCGCGATACCGTCTTCGACCCATGCCTCAAGGGCTGTCAGTGGGTCGAGTTGATTGTATCCAGGACCGCCTGAGCAGTGACCAAGTCCCGGCACCATAAACAGGCGGAAGAAATCCTGTGTCCGTGACAGTGCGGTAGCACGGTCGTCGTTGCCGCCAGATCGCTGCAGAACATCCTCGTAATAGTTGATGGAGCCCAGCGGGGAGATATCTGGGTCGCTCCAACCGTGGTAAACGATCAATTTTGATCCGGCATCTTGAAAGTGATC
Organism: uncultured Vicinamibacteraceae bacterium; assembly: GCA_964507425.1. Taxonomy (GTDB): domain Bacteria; phylum Acidobacteriota; class Vicinamibacteria; order Vicinamibacterales; family UBA8438; genus DTWD01. Next base: position 40,434 of record CAZDQD010000142.1, on the reverse strand, counting down.
GAGGTTTGGGTCGTTGCTGTCGAGTTTGTTTCCAACTTTTTCAAGGGCGAAGTCGAGATCGTTTTCGAAGTCAAAGTTACGGAAATTCCAGTCTGGATCCTCGAACACGACGTACTTGAAGAAACCTTCTGCTGCGAGCCAGTGTAGGCTGCCAAATGGTTGGCGGCCTGTCACCCAAGTACCCCAACCGCCACCGGGGCCGTTCTCTCCTCCCGGAACTAGTCCGGGGAAGACGACTTCTCCATTCGGCCGTTTCCCACCGGCCCAGATGTCTTCCACTGCTTTGACTTGTGCGGTCGTTAGACATTTGTCGTCATCCTGTCCGTCGGTACATGTCAGCATGGCTGGCTCAAAGTTGCATACGCGTGGGTCGTCTAAAACGCCGTCTTTGAGGCCGTCTAGACCGTCACATGCGGCGACCACGGCTTCGGCGAGGGCTGGCAATTTTGTATGCGGGATGTAACTTGCGCTATTACGAAGTGTGGCGAGTGAATACCAAAGGTGGGCACCGGCGTAGAACGCGGTCCAATCGTTTGCTGGATTTCCGGCGATGATACCATCGAAATCATCAGGGTACCGTTGTGCCTCCATCAAGCCTTGCTGGCCGCCTTTTGAACAGCCGACGAAATACGAATACTCCGGCGCTCGGTCGTAAAAGGCTTCGGTAAGCGCCTTGCCAGTGTCGGTCGTCTCGTGCAGACCTCGATGGCCAAAATCTGTCACTAAATCTGGTCGTCCGATGGCCCATGATGCGTCGAACGAACTTCCATCTATACGCGTGTGTCCGGTGTCGGTGCTTGCTGCTGCATATCCAAGGTGCAGCGCCTGAGCCATGTTGCCGTATTGGATGGAGCCTGCCATCCCGCCGTTGCCTGAAACGTGAAATTTCCCATTCCAGTCGTTGAGCGGTAGCCATACCTCAAACTGGACCGCCGGGCTTATGGTTCCGGTAACGCGGCAATGTGCGACGACCGGTATTGTCCTGTCCGAATTTGGTGGTGTGAAGTTTCCTTCTGCGACGACCATTGCGCCTGTGACCGTCGTATCCAGACGTTCAAAATTCAGCAGGCTAGCACATGTTGCTGCCGTTACTTCTGCCGTCGAAATGATTAGGCTGATAACGATGCCACAAAACAGCTGAGTTAAAATTCGAATACTGAAAAACGATGTTGACATAGTCATCTCCAAGTCCGAGTTACTTTACAAATAGATGTCGGCATCGTGAGACTCTAGCAATATTTTGTACGCGGTTGTATTTCTGGGCTTATTCGGACAAGATTGCTATCGGAATTTAAGGGGGTGAACATGCAGGTTGATCGAAGAAAATTCTTCGCTGCGGCGGGCGGTACTGCTGCGGTCGCGGCATTGTCACACGAAGACCGAGCTGAAGCGCTTGAGCACTATATGACGGAGCAATTAGATCAGCTGAATTTTGTCCAGGGTGGTCAGGCATCTGGAGCCGGGGCGCAGCCGCCGCGAGGGACTGGCAACTTGTTCCGACCGACGGCAAAAGTACTTGAACCGATGTCGGATAACGTGACTTTGCGAGAGGTGTTTCTCAAGCGATTTTCTCCTGCACGGCATGTTATGCAGAGTGCGGCGCATGCCATGAAAACAGGTCAGCCTGAGCGAACGATTTTCGCGTGTTTGCTACATGACGTGACACAAAATCTCATCAAAGCCGACCACGGTTACTGGGGAGCTCAGCTGTTTGAGCCGTACGTTGACGAGCGCGTCAGTTGGGGCATTCGCTATCACCAGGCGCTTCGGTTTTTTCCCGATGCTTCCGTAGGTTACGAATATCCCGAGCTGTACACCAGAATTTTTGGGGCAGATTATGAACCTGATGAGTACATTAAAGCGGCGCATGAACACGCGCGCAAACATCGGCATTATATGGAAGCGCGTTTAATTACGCTTAATGACCAGTATGCGTTCGACGAGAACGCGCCGGAAATCACCATCGATCAATTTGAAGACATTATTGGGCGACAATTTAAGCAGCCAAAGGAAGGGCTTGGGTATGATGGGAGTCCAGTGGCCCATATGTGGCGGACTATTCTTAACCCAAATCGTCCTCTCTAAAAGTTGTCGGTGTAGAAAGGCTCATCATATTCGAAGGGGAAAAGGCAGGCCTAAGGCCTGCCTTTTTTCGTGTACGGCGTTAATTGACTGTTTCCGCCGATGCTACGAGACCTGATAAAGTAGGACACTTTTGCTCACCGTGAGCCTGTCTCGTTTTGGGTTATTCTTGAAAATATTCTTCTGCTGGGGAAGTTTGGTTTCGCTTCGAGCTTCTTTTTGTGTTCGTGCCCTGATGATTTCCGCCATTTGTGCGGTCAGCCTGGTCCAATTAACAGCTCAAAGCCAGAGAGCTTCTCAAGCGCCTGAAGCGAGTTCCTCAAATGCCAAGGTAGCGCACGCGGTTTTCTTAGACCAAGCGCCTGACCTGGATGGAGAGGTCGCCAGCGACGTGGTTTGGGGTTCTGTTTCTCCGGTGGGACAGTTTATACAGAGCACACCTGACGAAGGTCAGCCAGCTACTCAACGGACAGAGGTACGCATTGGCTTTACGAATGACACTATTTTTGTCGCCGTCATTTGTTACGACAGTGATCCAGCGTCAATCATCATCAGTGATAGTCGTCGCGATTCAAATATGAATGACGCCGATAGCTTTCAAATGGTATTTGACACCTTTAGTGATCAACAGAATGGCTTTATCTTCGGAACGACACCCGCCGGGCAGGAATATGACGGACAGGTAATTAACGAGGGAGGAAGTCGGGGGCGATCTGGTCGTGGTGGACGTGGTGGATTTTCTAGAGGGAGCGCCGGTGGGTTTAATCTCAATTGGGACGGTGCGTGGCAGGTGAGGACAGTGGTGTCAGATATCGGTTGGAGCGCAGAATTTGCTATCCCGTTTCGAACAATTCGGTATCCCGCGCGCGAGGAACAGGTTTGGGGGGTTAATTTTCAGCGAAATATCAGGCGGCGGAACGAAACAGCCTATTGGGCACCCATTTCACGTCAATACAATCTGTATCGAGTATCTATCGCCGGTTCGTTGACAGGGTTGCTGGCTCCGTCGGGGAGTTCACGTAATTTGCAGCTCACGCCATATGTAGTCGGTGAGGCGGTGGCGCGAGAAATTGATAGCGAACGCGGTCCGGTAGCACTTGGTGATTTTGGTGCGGACCTTAAGTACAGTGTGACGTCTGGGCTCACTCTGGATGGCACCTACAATACTGATTTCGCTCAGGTCGAAGTTGATGATCAACAGGTGAACCTCGATCGGTTTAATCTGTTTTTTCCTGAAAAGCGACCATTCTTTCTTGAAAATGCCGGGGTGTTTACGGTCAATAATGCAGGAGCTGCTGGGCGTGACCTTGGACAGACGGAGTTGTTTTTTAGTCGCCGTATTGGGATTAGCGATTCAGGTTCGCAGATTCCCATTCGTTCGGGCGCGCGTTTGTCCGGAAAAGTTTCGGATGACGTGACTGTCGGTTTTCTCAACATGCAGACAGAAGAGGTTGCCGGGGTTTCACCGGCAAATAACTTTACCGTTGCCCGGATGCGTCGAGATCTCCCGAACAGGTCGAGTGTTGGAGGCTTGTTTGTCAGTCGGCAGGCTACTGGACGCCGGGCACGTGAGCAGGACTACAACCGGACCTATGCTGCCGATGGGCGGTTGGGTATTGGTGACAATGGGATTGTGCAGGGGTTTCTCGGTCGGACGGAAACACCTGGTCGAACTGGGCGAGATCACGCTCTGAGTGTCTCAGCGACCTATAACTCTGAGGTGTGGCGCGTGGTATCTGGCTATCAAGAAAATGGTGAAGACTTTAATCCTGAAGTGGGCTACGTCCGCCGAACTGGATTTCGAAAATATGACTTCGGTCTGTACCATACGTCAAGGCCTGAAGGGTTTCTAAAGTTTCAGGAACTTCGGCCACACATGAGCTTTAATCGGTTTTGGAACTTCGATGGCGTTATGGAGACAACCTATCTTCATACTCATTTCGATGGTGAATTTGAGGACAGTTCTTCGGTAGGTCTTGCCTACGATGTTAAACAAGAGCAGGTCGCTAGTAGCTTTATGGTTTCTGGTCTGTTGATTCCAGCTGGTAGATACGATTTTTGGGAAATCAGACCCAGTATTGAATATAACGAGTCGGCTCCTGTGAGTTTTGGGGTTAGGTCTACGTTCGGTGGGTTTTTTGGGGGAGATATTTCAACCGTCGAGCCTACGATCCGTGCCCGTTACGGGGAAACATTTAACCTGTCACTCAGTTACGGCCGAAATGACATTGACTTGCCGACGGGAAGCACGATCATTAATCTGACAAGTATGCGTGTGGCGTACAACTTCTCGCCGCGTGTTTTTACACAGGCACTCTTGCAACACAACGATAGTGACAAGCTGTGGTCGGTGAATTTTCGTGCTGGCTGGTTACAAGACGCGAACACCGGTTTCTTTCTTGTATACAACGAGACTGAGGGCTTTGGTCGCGTATTACCCTCCGGTGCTGGTCGAAGCCTAATTTTAAAGTACAGCTATTTGTTTGACGTATTGGGCTGATTGGCTCTGTCCTCATGCGCAGATTACTTGTCATCGTTATTTGTTGTTTGTTGACAATCTGTGAGTCGTGGGCTGGCGCGCAGACCGAAGACACATCGCCCCGCGTGACTAGCGCCATTCGTGTCGAGGTGCCTCCTATTCTGGATGGCGATGTGCTTGGAGATCCTGCGTGGGAGGGCGCTCTCATCGCCACTGCATTTGTGCAGAATAGGCCGGACGAAGGACAAGCCGCTTCTGAACGCACGGAAGTGCGTATCGTTTTTACCGAAGATACCGTCTACTTCGGAGTGGTTTGCTACGATCGCGACCCTCAGTCGATCATCGTTACGGATAGCCGTAGGGACTCGTCACTCGAAGATAGCGATAGTATTCAAATCATCCTAGATACATTTCTTGATCAACAGAACGGCTTCGTTTTTGGTACGAGTCCATCAGGCCAAGAGTACGACGGTCAACTTGTAAATGAAGGTAGTGGCGGGAGCGGCATGGGACGGGGCGGACAGACCAGCGGAGCTGGTGGCGGCTTTAACCTCAATTGGGATGGTGTTTGGCAGGTACAGACTGCAATTACTGACATCGGCTGGAGTGCGGAATTTGCGGTCCCATTCCGCACGATTCGTTTTCCGGCTCGGGCTGAGCAAACGTGGGGGGTTAATTTTCAGCGAAACATTCGTCGACGAAATGAAGCTGTCTATTGGGCACCTCTACCCAGACAATTCGACTTGTTTCGTGTTTCGATGGCCGGTGAGTTGGAGGGGCTTGAGGCGCCGGAGGGTCTCTGGCGGACGGCCCAGTTAACGCCGTACGTCGTTGGGGAATCTGTTAGAAGGCACGACGACGGGTCTCGAGAGCTGACGTTCTTGGGCGATGCTGGTGGCGATTTTAAGTATGGGGTAACCTCGGGGTTAACCCTTGACCTGACGTACAACACGGATTTTGCGCAAGTAGAGGTTGATGATGAACAGGTCAACCTTGATCGGTTTAATCTTTTTTTTCCAGAGAAGCGACCCTTTTTCTTGGAAAATTCAGGCGCATTTACGGTGACGAACAGTGGGGGAGCCGCATTTAATGACCCCGGTCAGACGGAGTTGTTCTTTAGTCGTCGCATCGGCATCGGATCACAAGGTCAAGCCATTCCGATTGTTGCAGGTGCGCGTCTTTCTGGGAAGGTGTCTGACGACGTTACGGTTGGTTTGCTCAACATGCAGACGGAAGAAGTCAATGGGCTGGGTCCGGCAAACAATTTCACAGTCGCCCGGCTTCGACACGATCTTCCCAATCGGTCAAGTCTTGGAGGTTTGTTTGTGCAGCGCCTAGCCACGGGTCGTTTTGCGGGAAGTCGGAACCACAACCGCACGTACGCTCTCGATGGCCGCTGGGGGTTTGGACAAAACGGCCTAGTGTCAGGCTTTGCGTCAAAAACTGAAACGCCGGGCCGTCAAAACCAAGACCATGCCTATGACATGGCGGTCGATTACAACGCACAGGCGTGGCGGGTGCGTGGTGGCTTTATGGAAATGGGAAAGAACTTTAACCCAGAGGTTGGGTTTATCAGGCGCCAAGGTTTTAAAAAGTTGGATGGGGGCGTGTTCTACACGTGGCGTCCAGAAAAACTTTTTAAGGTTCAGGAAATGCAGCCGCATATTACGTTTAATCGTTTTTGGGACATTGATACGGGGTTTATTGAGACGTCGTTAGTGCACATGGATAACTTTGTGGAATTTGATGATAGTTCTACGGCCATAACTGCGTGGAACGTTCGGAAAGAGGGCGTGACACGCGAGTTCACCATTTCAGGCGTGCCGGTTTTGCCTGGTTCTTATGATTGGCACGAACTAAGTTTGAATTACACCTCCGATAACTCGGCACCGGGAACGGCTGGATTTCGGCTGCAGAAGAGTGGTTTTTTTGGCGGACATTTGTTGCAGTATGGTCCGACAGCTGGCTTTCGACGAGGGGAAACTCTCAATGCGAGGTTTAGTTGGACCCGCAATCACATCGATTTGCCGATGGGAGCCGTCGTAACCAACCTTGTGTCCAGTCGCGTCGCCTATAATTTTTCTACGCGTGTTTTTGCGCAGGGGCTAGTGCAGTACAACGACAGCGTTAACCTCTGGTCGGTTAATCTCCGCTTGGGTTGGTTACAGGCCGCAAATACAGGGTTTTTTCTGGTTTACAACGATACAGATGGCCTTGGCGACTTCGTACCGAACGGTTCCGGTCGCAGTTTAACCCTTAAGTACAGTCGGCTGTTTGACCTGCTTCAGTGACTCTTGTGCAACACAGAAAGTGGTGCGTCTAGACCACGCGAGTGCTGTTAGTAGACCGTTGATTCAAGCGGTTGCAGTTGGTCGAGCCAGTAGGCTTTGTCATCACGTCGACGTACGAAGAAACGACCAAGATCGTCGAGATCTTTTGCTTGGTGGTACCGCAGGTAGATGTGTTCATCGTCGATACCTACAACTTCGACCTTTCCGGTCTCGTGCGACATACAGAAACGCGCACGCCGTGCCAGCCCTGAACCGTAGCGCAGCGCATGTTGGAAAATGTTCCAGCCTTGCACTATCGGCACTTCGTAGGGCTCATTGCCGGCCGTCGGACGCCCCTGAAACAGGTAGTAGGGTGGGCAACCGATATAGGACAACGTTGAGTACATCTCGGCAAGGACGTAGGGATCATCGTTGACGCCCCGGATCATTGGACACTGATTAACGCAGATAACGCCATTACGGATGCAGGTGTCAATACCTTCAATGGCTGCATCTGTTAGTTCCCGTGGGTGATCAAAATGGGCCATTAAGTAGATCCGCTGTCGCGAAGTCGAATACTTACGAAATACAGCCTGAAGCTCTGCATCTCGTGTGACACGCCAAGGATCGAATGCCGGCATTTTCGATCCGATACGAATTATTTTCACATGTTCAATTTCACGAAGGGCTGAAAAAATTTCTGTCAAGCGACGCGTGCTCATTAAAAGCGGGTCGCCACCAGTCAGTAGGACATTCGTAACTTCTGGATGGTCTTGGATGTAGCGTAGTCCCTCACTGACATCGTTTGTTACCTCATCGTTGTCATCCATGAAGAGTCGTTTTCGGAAGCAATAGCGGCAATAGGCGCCACAGACTTCGTTACACAGTAACAGCACTGTATCGGTGTATTTATGCTGTACGCCCTGTCCAACAGTAACTGCTTCCTCGTTACTGGCATCCAGCTGACCCCAATCATTTAATTCTTCTTCGCGAGGGATGATGAGTTGCTTGATCGGGTCTTCCGGATCATCCCAATCGATCAATTTTAGGTAATAGTCATTCGCCCTAAAAACATATTTATCGGACACGGGTTGCAGGTGTTGTTTTTGTTCGTCAGATAATCCCGTTAATTGATCTAGCCGGCGAACGTATCGGACTTTATTCGCGGAATCTTGTCCGGTCTGCTGGTTACTACTATTTGTCATAAAAATAAGACCTAACACGCTAGCCGTTACTCAGGCCCTCTCGAGGCTAAAAGAGCGATCAGACTATGCGACCTTGTTCGGTGCGGTCAACATTTCGTGCAGGACTGCAGGAGAGCCACCTTTTGCGTCTGGCGAAAATATTGACCGTACGATTTGCGTCGTTGCCCGTCTAGTATAACGCTAAAATGCAGTCCGTTTGCGTACAAGCACGTTGAAACGGTGTCCTGTAGATAACATTAACATCATTGTTTTCTTTGTTTTATGGTGATCACATGATGAAAGAGTTGTGACCGACGTGGATACGTAACCGGAACCTGGAACACGGTCTGTAGGTCCTGCACAGAACCGTTTTTGAACCGGGTCCTCGTAAACGTAGCACAGGCAGTGTCAATGATGGTGATGGTGAATCGCCTCGTGGTCAGCCACGGCCTTGTCGCGCCTGATTTTAGAGGCTTGTTTCCTGGCCGACTTTAAGTTGGTCGCCCGTGTGCCGTCAGAACTCACTGCAAATTGTGAAATCATGCGTTCGAGCTTGCTGGAACTGCACGCTGGACAGGTTGCAGGTTCTCCGTGTGGTAAGACGACTGCTTCAAACTCGTGTTCGCATCCGGAGCAGCGGTACTCATATATCGGCATGTGATCACATGAAGTGTTGATCGCAGGGCTGGTGACGTCAAGCGTCTCCTGTTGGCGAGTACATTTTCAAGCAAACTACAACAATGACTTCAGGAGCGTTGCCGGGTGCTGTGCCTCTACTTTTGTAAAGTCTAGAACCTGGTGCCTACACGAGGTGCCAGAAGCCACCATTACGCTCGTTTCATCGAGTGCACGTGCGGCAGGCAATAGGCGCCGTTCTCCAATTTGTTCGGATATGTCGAAGTGTTCGCGCGTGTAACCGAACGAGCCAGCCATACCACAGCACCCAGAATCCAGCTCGACCACCTGTGTGTCAGGAATACGACCAAGCAAGGATTTGGCTGGCGCAACCAGGCCAAGAGATTTTTGGTGGCAGTGGCCGTGCAATACGACGCTGCTTGGCCCCTTGTGGAACGTGAGTGATGCGCGACCAGACTGAAGTGAATCTTCCAGGAAATCTTCAAAGAGCACCACGGACTGGGCGACAGTTTTGGCTTGTTGCTGCAACTCACCGCTGACGAGCGCAGGAATGTCATCGACCAGCGCTGAGAGGCAGCTCGGTTCCAAAACGACAATGGGTGTTCCGTGGTGGGCTGCCGGATAAAGCTGACGGATCGTGTCACCAGCACGGTCACGAGCGTCTGCCAGCAGGCCTTGGGAAATCAGTGGTCTGCCGCAACAGATATCAGGACCGAGGCCTACATGAAAGCCGGCTGTCTCAAGTACGTCGGCGGCGGACATGCCAATCTGGGGGTCGTAGTAGTTCGTAAATGTGTCTCGGAACAGGATGAGATTTGGTTGTGCTGTGGAACGGTCCCGGGAGTTCCACTGTTCGGCTAGGGTCTTTCCTGTCCACGCAGGAAGCGAGCGCCGGCGGTCAATGCCAAAGAGTCGTTCGTTGAGTATACGCATCCAGTTGTGTAGCAGGAGTGGATTTAGGAGTGGCGCCATCCGGCTGGCAATTGCCGACAGATCGTGAATATGTCCTAGCACCCGCGCGCGCAACGGAGTGCCGTGTTGACGCCAATAGTCAGCTAAGAATTCACTCTTAAAACGCGCCATATCAACACCAACGGGACATTCCGTCTTGCACGCCCGACATTCGAGACATAGGTCTAGAACGTCGTAAACCTCCTTAGTGGCGAGTCCGGTATTACGAGGACCGGTTGGTCCAAGCGACCCGTTCATGGCAAGACGTAAGGTGTTTGCGCGACCGCGTGTGGAGTGCGCCTCGTCACGGGTTGCCATATAGGACGGACACATGGTGCCTGCGAGCGTTTTACGGCAGGCACCAACGCCGCTGCACATTTCGACCGCACGTCCGAATCCACCATGCTCAGAATAGTCGAAGGAGGTCGTCGGGTTCGGTGTGTGGTAGTTGGCGCCGTAACGCAGGTTAGCGGTAAGTGGGGGCGACTTAACGATTTTTCCTGGATTGAAGAGATTTTCAGGATCGAAGGTTTGCTTAATCTCACAAAATACGTTGTAGAGCGTTGGTCCAAACATGCGAGACATGAACGGACCTCGCACTAATCCGTCCCCATGCTCACCAGAGAGAGCTCCGCCAAACTTGAGTACTAGGTCTGCAATTTCAGTGGCGATGGCTTCAAACTGTCGGACGCCATGGCTAGTTTTCATGTTGACGACTGGCCGTACATGTAAGCAGCCGACGGACGCATGTGCGTAGATGCCGGCACTGGTTCCGTGCTTGTGAATTATTTCCAGAAATTGTTCGATAAAGTCACGTAGCTTTTCTGGCGCCACCGCTGTATCTTCAACGAAAGAGATACTTTTCGCGTCTCCTTTCATAGCCATCGATAGACCAAGCGAGGATTCCCGGAGTTTCCATATCTTGCCCTGGTCTTCAGGAGCTGTCGCACGAACCGTATGTGTGGCAATAGCGCGTGTGCGGAGGTCGTCTTCTAGTCGACTGAGTTTTGTTGATACCTCCTCATTATTTTCACCGTAAAACTCGACACAGAGCAGAGCCCCGCAGGCGGTATGGATTACGGCCCGCCGCATAGCGTCTAGCGATGGATTTTCTTTGGCATGGTCAAGAATGGAACTATCCATCACTTCTATAGCGGATGGATGGTGTTTTAAGATGGCGGGGGTTTCTCCAAGCGCGTCAAGGAGCGTCTCGTACTCAATTGTTAAAACGGCTTTGGCCTTCGGCAAGGGGACTAAGTTAATGCGCGCTTCGAGGATAAGTCCCAACGTGCCTTCCGAACCGACAATTAATTTGGCAAGGTTGAACGGGTTGTCGGTGTTGGTGAAAGTATCAAGGTTGTAACCTCCGACTCGCCGTAGAATGTTCGGGTAACGCAGGTTGATTTCCTCGCGCTGTTGGGCCGCAAGCCTACGAACCGTTCTGTAGCATCGTCCTTCGAGCGTCGGTTCTTCGCAAATGTTGTCGAGTTCGGTTGCAGAGACCGGTCGGAAATGGGCGACAGTGCCATCAGAAAGAGCGACATGGAGGTCGAGCACATGATCGATTGTTTTTCCATAAAGAACGGACCGCGCTCCACTTGAGTTGTTGGAGATCATCCCGCCCACGGTGGCGCGACTCGCGGTAGAGATATCAGGGGCAAAACGAAGTCCGTGGGGGAGGAGCTGGGCGTTGAGTTCGTCGAGAACGATCCCTGGTTCAACGCGCGCCCAGCGTTCTGCAACATTTACTTCAAGGAGTCGATTAAAGTGTTTTGAAGTATCGACTTGGAGGCCAGTGCCGATCGCCTGGCCCGCTTGGGAGGTGCCGCCGCCGCGTGCAGTGATGGAGCTGCCGTGTTTACGGACACACTCGATTGTGCGTAGCATGTCGTCTCGCGACTGGACGATGGCAACTCCCGTCGGTTCGATTTGATAGACGCTTGCGTCAGTTGAGTAAAGCGCGCGAGAAACCTTGTCGAAACGGACTTCTCCATCAAGGCGGGCTTCGAGATCTGTGCGCAGGTCAGCCATCTGGCGCAGTATAGATGAAGCGAGTACGCTAGATTAGCGACATGACACACCAGAGCGGACGTCATTTTCTGCAGATTCCAGGGCCAACGAACGTTCCTGAGCGGGTCTTGCGTGCAATGGGGGCACCAACAATCGATCATCGTGGTCCTGCATTTCAAGCACTCACAGCGGAAGTCTTAGAAGGCATGGGAGCCGTTCTTCAGACTCAGCAGCCCGTGGTGCTTTATCCGGCGTCTGGTACAGGTGCGTGGGAGGCGGCACTGGTCAACACACTTTCTCCTGGGGATCGTGTATTGATGGCGGAGACGGGCCATTTTGCAACGCTGTGGAAACAGATTGCGCTTAAGCACGGTTTGGTCCCTGAATTTATTCCGGGTGATTGGCGTCATGGCGTCGATGCGACGCACGTTGAAGCAAGCTTGGCTGGTGACAGCGACCACGCGATTAAGGCCGTGTGTGTCGTACACAACGAAACCTCAACGGGTGTAACGAGTGACGTGCCGGCCGTTCGACGTGCACTGGATTCTGTGGGACATTCTGCGCTACTGCTCGTCGACACAATTTCATCGCTGGCATCAATAGATTACCGGCATGATGAATGGGGGGTTGACGTTACGGTTGGCGCTTCGCAAAAGGGGCTGATGCTCCCACCGGGATTAAGCTTTAACGCTATTAGCGAGAAAGCATTGGCTGCGAGCGAGCATGCGACGATGTCGAGAAGCTTTTGGGAATGGGCACCGATCTTAAAGGCGAACAAGAATGGTTTCTTTCCGTACACGCCGGCAACGAACTTGCTTTATGGGTTAAGAGAAGCGTTGCGGATGTTGTTTGACGAGGGGTTAGAGAACGTTTTTGCTCGGCATGATCGCCATGCCGAAGCTACACGCCGTGCGGTCACCGCATGGGGGTTAGAGCTACTTTGTATCGATGAGAGCGAATACAGTTCGTCAATTACAGCCATTATGATGCCGGATGGGCACGATTCGTCACACTTGCTCGATATTGTGTTGAAACATTTCGACATGTCACTTGGCGTTGGACTAAGCAACCTTGCTGGCAAGGTATTTCGAATCGGCCACTTGGGCGACTTTAATGACTTAAGCCTCGTCGGGACGCTAGGTGGCGTAGAGATGGGACTTACACTGGCAGGCGTGCCGCACACGTCCGGTGGCGTCACCAGTGCGCTTACGTATCTCGGCGAGTGCGCGAATCCGGACGTGAAAGAGCCAGTAGCGACGTAACCCGGTTTCTTTAGTCGTTCTCCCGTAGGGCAAAAACGAATAAACCGGTGCCGGACGCAGCCGCCACATATTGACGACCGTCGATGCTGTAACTAATTGGGCCGTTCGCGATCATGCCACCCAGCGTCTGCCTCCAGAGGAGGTCCCCGTTACGTGCGTCTAACGCGTGAAAATAACCTTCTCGTCCCCCCGTAAACAAAACATCCGTTGCTGTTGTAAGGATGCCGCTAGTGGTGACGTCTGTCATTGGAAATTTCCACCGTTCTTCTCCAGTTGCGGGGTCTAATGCTTTAACCGCTCCAGTGCCCGCAGACTCGGTCCACGTATTAATCGGTCCACGTGCGAGATTTGGCAGTGCTGCTCCGGGTACTGGCGGAGCAGGTCGTCCGCCAAGAAATGTGCGACCCGGTTCGTATTCGGCCTCTTGCGCCTCGAAATTTGATCCGTTGTTTTCCCATGTCGACATGTAAAACAGCCGAGTTGACGGGCTATACGATGGTGAGTACCAGTTGGTGCCACCCTGGACACCAGGATACGTGGTTGTGCCGGGTGGTTGCGGCGTGAAAATTGGGCGACCGGCATCGTCGAGCCCTTCCGCCCAGTTCAAGTCGATGTACGGTTCACCGTTAATGAAGCGTCCTGTTGCTCTGTCGAGTATGTAGAAGAATCCGTTTCGGTTGCCAAACAACATGAGTTTCAACATGCTGCCGTCCTGTGCGGGATAGTCGATAAGCACAGGGACTTGGACCGAGTCGTAGTCATACGGGTCATTGGGGGTAAACTGGAAATACCACTCCAGTTCTCCGGTGTCCGGGTCCAGCGCGACGACCGAGTCGGAATAGAGGTTGTCTCCTGGGCGCTGTTCTGGGTTCCAGTCCGGTCCTGGATTTCCAATTCCCCAGTAAACAAGATCGGTATCCGGGTCATACGAACCGGTGATCCAGGCCGACGCGCCACCGTACATCCAGTCGTCATCCTGCCATGTTTCGTGGCCGGGCTCGCCGGGGCCAGGAATGGTGTAAAACTTCCAGGCTTCTTCACCGGTGTTAACGTCATAGGCCGAGATAAAACCTCGAATACCGTACTCACCACCTGCGATGCCAACGATTACTTTGTCTTTGACGATAAGTGGCGACAAGGTCAGCGCGTAACCCGCTTCCGGGTCAGCTACGTCGGTTTGCCAGATCGGCTCACCGCTGATGGCATCAATGGCGATAAGTTTCGCGTCAATGGTGCCCATGAACAGCGTGTCACCGAGAATCGCCACTCCTCGATTCACACGACCACAGCACGGACGAGATAAGTTTGACGGGGTGTACTCGTACCGCCAAAAAACACGACCGCGAGCGGCGTCGAGCGCGACAACGGTATTGGGCGCTTCGGTCAGGTACATGATGCCGTCCACAACGAGTGGTGTTGTCTGAAAGACCTGCAGTGATTGCGTTTGTTGAAAGACCCACTGCAATTCCAACGAGTCGACGTTATCGGTCGTGATTTGCTCAAGCGCCGTGTGGCGAGTACTGTCGTAGTTTCCTGAATAGGTCAGCCAATTCTGAGGTTCATCAGCGGCATTGAGCAGTCGTTCGAACGTAACTTGGGCGACCAGTGGTTGTGCGAACCAGGCAACAAGTCCGAGAGTGAACAAAGTGCGGGTCATTAGCGCATTCCTTTCAACGTTAAGAGAAATGCCAAGACATCGGCACGTTCTTGTTCAGTCAGTGACTCGGCGAATGACGGCATCGCTGAGGTCGTCAGGATGGTGTATTCGCGGAGGTCGTCTTTGACGAGCGAGAGAAGGCGCTCGTCCTCATTAATGATTTGAACCGTGTAGGTGTCTTCGTTCAGGCGCCGACCGATATGAAGCGTTCCGTCTTGGGTGACGGCACGCACGGTTCGGTTGAGTGGGAGCATTGCGGCGGTTGGGTCGACCAATGATTCGGCCAGTGATCCCGCGCTTCTAATGGCACCAATGTCGCTAAGGTTGGGTGCGACGCGAGACCCTTCGGGTCCGACCCGGTGGCAACTGGCGCAGTCGCCCTTCCCGCGGTAGATAGTATCGCCGCGGGCTGCATCGCCAATATCGACGTTACTACTGTCGATGTCTCCCATTGTCCGGAGGTATGCGACCAGAGCGGTCAACTCAGAGCTGTTGTAGTTGCCAGGTGGCATCGCTGTGTCCGGGATTCCATTCTCAATAATGTCCATGAGGTCCGGGTCTGAGGAGGCATTCCTGAATTGTCCCGTACGAAAATTGACACCGACGATGGCGTCACCATCGGGGCCGTGACAACTGACACACGTTTCTCCGTAAACCTGCATGCCGTAGGTGATGTCTGCTTGAGCGTATTCACCAGCGTGGGTTTGCTGACTATCGAGTGGTGTCGTTGCTAGCGCCAGAAAACCTAACGCGGTAAAAATGGAAATGCCAAATGCGGGTAGCCGTAACGTTCGTTGCACGCGTCCTCCTCGACTAGCTGTCGTCTCTAAGCTATTTTAGTGTCTAATGCACCAAATGACTCAGCGACGCATCGTTATCATGTCTATTTTTGTAACCCTAGTCTCTGCGAGTGTGGTGATGGCTCAAGGTGTGACGCAGTATGTGCCGTCAACGCCAGAGAATGTTGTTTGGGGAGCCTACCCGGAAGATAAGCCACCAGTGCTGAGCGTTGAATCGGGAGCGGTGGTCCGTATCGATACCTTAACCCATGCTGGCAGCACACAGGCAGAAGACCCTGAACGATTTCTAGGGCAGTTTGGCGTGGCACCGAATGAGATCTTGCAGGATGTTATCGACTTTTGGGATTCGAAATCAGATCGGCCACGAGAGGGATATGGTCCGCATGTGATTACGGGGCCAATCTACATTGAAGGGGCAGTGCCGGGTGACATGCTCGAGGTGGAGGTGCTGAGCCTGGAAACTCGTGTGCCCTATGGCATTAACAACACGGGGGCGACCACGGGTGTGTTTGCCGTCGACTATCCCGGCGCACCACCTGGCGGCGAGCCCCCGTTCGAGATACCGGCTATTCGTCACTTTATACGGTCGGCGGTAGTTGGAGGCCAAGAGGTTGCGCTCTTCTCGGATGACATTCATGTTCCGCTTGCCCCATTCATGGGGGTAATGGCGGTCGCGCCTGAAGCCCCAACGGTTGGTCAGCCCGGAGTTACCGTTGCTGGCATACAGGGGTCTCGACCACCGGGGTCCTTTGGTGGCAACCTGGATATTAAGGACTTAACTGTGGGGAGTACGTTGTATTTGCCCGTCTTTCATCCTGGGGCATTGTTCTACGTTGGCGACCCGCATTCTGTGCAGGGCGATGGGGAGGTGAGCGGGACAGCGATCGAACAGGCGTTGACTGGCGAGTTCCGTCTTGTCCTCCACAAGGGGCAACGTCTTGATACCCCACGAGCAGAAACAGCAACCCATCATATTCTTATGGGTATCGATCTTGACCTGGACCGTGCTCTTCGGAAGGCTGTCATTGAGGCCGTCAACTTTTTGGTTGAGGAGTACGGACTGACTCGGTCGCGGGCGTATTCACTGACAAGTATTGCGGTGGACTTTCGTATTGCCGAGGCGGTCGACCTAACCCAGGTCGTCACGGCATTTGTACCGAAGGCAATATTTCTCGACCGTTAATGGTGGCGCAGAACGACTGAGCCGCTGCAGACGGCACGCACCACCGGCAAAATGTTGCTTTATTCTGGCAATGCAAACGAGAAAATAGCGTTGCCAGCGGCAATCGCGACGTGTTGCCTCCCATTAACGGCGTAGCCCATTGGACTCGCGTGCACGCGACCACCAAGGTTGCGATGCCATAACTCTTGCCCACCTAGGGCATCTAGTGCGAAAAAGAAGCCGTCCGCGGTTCCACCGAAAACGAGATCTCCAGCGGTTGACATTAATCCTGAGGTCGTACGGGAATCGACTGGGAATTCCCATTCGAGATCACCCGTCTGTGGTGAAATAGCCCGCACGGCACGGTGGTAGTTCTCTAAGGGTTCTGTCGACTCGCCGCCCCCTGCGCGAAAACTTTGACCTTCTTGATATTCGACAGGACGAATGAAGTACTTGGTCTCGGCATCGTATGCCATCACGTAGATGAGGTCAGTCCGAGGACTGTAGGTGGGTGACCACCAATTGGAGCCACCAGTGATTGCCGGAGACACAACCGTTCCTTGTGGTGTCGGTTCCTTATTTGGGTACAAAATCGGACGACCAGTTTCATCCAGCCCCTCGGCCCAGGTCTGTTTGGCATACGGCTTTCCGAGTAGAAATTCTCCCGTTTCGCGATCTAGGACGTAGAAAAACGCGTTGCGATTCGGAAAAAGCATGACCTTACGATCTTCTCCGTTGAAAGTTGTATCCGCCAGAATGGGGATCTGTGTTGAGTCCCAGTCATGAATATCGTGTGGCGTGAATTGGAAATACCATTTCAATTCGCCGGTATCAGCGTCGAGCGCAACGACAGAGTCAGAATAAAGGTTGTCTCCTTCACGCACTGTTCCGTCGTAGTCTGGACCAGGGTTGCCGGTTCCCCAGTAGACGAGATTGAGTTCCGGGTCGTAGGACCCCGTCATCCACGTGGCCGCACCGCCAGTGCGCCAGGAATCGCCGGACCAGGTTCGATTATCCGGATGGTCTGGCCCCGGTGTTGTGTTGAACCGCCACTCTTGAGCCCCTGTGTCGAGGTTGTAGGCGTCAATTAATCCGCGAATGCCGTATTCACCGCCAGCCACGCCCGTGAAGACTTTGTCCCCGACGATGAGTGGTGCTGCGGTTTTGCTGTAGCCAGCGGCCGAATCTTGCACTTCCGTTTCCCACACGACACTTCCCGTTTTGGCATCAAGGGCGACGAGGTGCGCGTCAAGGGTGCTCATGATCACCCGGTCTCCTTGCACAGCGACACCACGGTTGTTTCGTCCACAACAGATAATTAATTCGTCGGGGAGTTGGTGCTCGTATCGCCAGTACGGTCGCCCCGTGGCGGCGTCCACAGCGATGACAGTGCTTGGTGATTCGGTGATATACATCACCCCGTCGACAACGAGCGGCGTCGTTTCTGCACGGTCAAGGGCCTGCAGTTGGTGCACCCACGCAATCTCAAGTCCATCCACGTTATTGCGGTCAATTTGAGTGAGACCACTGTAACGCTGGCTCATGTAATTGCCCGAGTACATCAGCCAGTTATGTGGTTCGGCATCGGCGTTAACTAGTCGCTCCGCTGTTACTGGATTAAACGATGGGACTACGGTGTCGTCGCCCGATTGCTGTGCGGCGGTGCCCGCCACTGCTATTACGACTAGAAGACCAAGAAGTGCGTGTTGATTGCCTGTCATGCGACCCTCTTTCCACGAGATCGTTATTCTGCAACGTATGTGATTATATGCGTGTAGTGGTCCAACAACAGAGGGGATATTGAATGCGCCAGAAGTTTCAGGATTTGATCGTCGCCGTCGTGGTTGTCGCAGTGAGCAGTGTGTGTGTGGGCGCCCAAGATGGGTCCCACCTCAATGGAGTCGTCGACAAACTAGCCAGTGGAGAGCGCGTATACGGCGTGAGTACATACGACCTATCGCTCGAAAATGCACGGTCACTTGCCCGTGCTGATATCGATTACGTCTACGTGGACATGGAACACGGTCCGATGGATTTCACGGCGTTACACCGGTTCTTGCTTGGCATGATCGATAAGCAGGCGATTGCCGAGACTGGGAGTCTACGTGCGCGCGTCGCGCCACTTGTACGCATTGCTCCGTACGGTCGTGAATCGTCGGCTTGGGCGGTGAAGCAAGCTCTTGACATCGGGCTGATGGGCATCATTTTTCCGTCAATTGAGTCGGCAGAACAAGCCCGAGACGCGGTTCGTGCCATGCGCTATCCACCGCGCCGAGAGGCACGTTACCCTGAGCCTCGCGGTGTGCGCGGGTCCGGTGCGGCCATCGCGAATTGGTTTTGGGGATTGTCAGGTGCCGAGTATTTTCAGCGCGCGGATACGTGGCCTCTCAATCCGGATGGGGACCTCCTCGCACTCATGATGATCGAGTCTGCAGACGGCGTGCGTAATGCGGACGCCATTGCCGCAGTTCCTGGAGTGGCCGGCTTTTATGTCGGTCCGAGTGATTTGTCGAACTCTCTTGGCGTGTCTCGTGATTCTCCAGAGGTGGAAGAAGGGATCCAAACGATCGTGGACGCATGTGGCACCCACAATATCGCTTGCGGCATTACGGCGAGCGTCGCTGACATGCCACGGCGGGTGGCACAAGGTTTTACCATCCTTGGGGCCGGTCGCGCGGGTGGAGGGTTGAGTGCCGGAAACGCAGCAGCGGTTCGTGCGGGGCGAGACGCACGCTAACAAAGAGTTACGGAGCTGGTTGACTAGTCCACTGTGAACTTAACGCGTTTCGTTCGACACGTGTACCACTGAGGTACACGTTCTGAATGCGTCTGGTGTGCGTGATGTCCTCAAGTGGATTTGCATCGAGCACGATGAAATCTGCTCGCGCACCAGGTACAAGTCGACCGGAGTAACTTAGCCCGAGGCGGTCAGCCGATCGGCTGGTTGCCGTTCGGATAGCGTCCATTGGTTCTAAGCCGGCTGTGACCATGAGCTCGAGCTCACGATGGGCCGAGAATCCATAGAAGTGATCTTGGACGCCAGAATCTGATCCTAGGACCAATGCGGCGCCGGCCGTGTGTAGTTTGCTGAGACTACGTTCCATCTGTTCGTACGAATTTTCGGCACGAGCGGCGGCTTCGGGATCTCGATTTTGAAAGGCATCCGTAGCGCGTGCACGGACAGCCAGCGATAGCGACGACGTGAGTAATGAAGATTCAAGCCAGGCTGGTGGTGTGGTGTGGCGACCTCGTTCAGAGATGCCAAGGTTTGGCATGACAAACACGTCGTTTTCCACGATCGCGGCCACTAAGGTATCGTCCATTTCACGGTCTCGTACGAGGTGGGCGAAGCCATCGACTCCTGCCGCAACGAGATCCTCAGCATCGTCGTGGTAAAAAACATGCGCGATGACTTTGAGACCGGCGCGGTGCGCCTCGTCAATGATGGCGCGGTAGTACATGGGATTGAGTTTTTCGACGGTGCCGCCGCGGTCGTCCACCCAGATTTTGATAAAAGCCGCTTCGTCCGATACGAGATCTCGGACACGGTCTCGTCCCTCATCGGCGCTGCTTACGCCGTAGGCTGATGGTCTCAGGGCTGCCGCGCCAGGTCCGGCATTAGGTGCCGCGAGACCACGACCGGCAGTCCAGAGTCGTGCGCCGCCCAGTGATCCAGCTGCTTGGTCACGCGCAATGTTCTGCCACACGTCACCGACGTCAGTGCCCAACGACACGATGACACCGACTCCGTAATACGCATAGCGGTTGAGGTGATCGACAATGTTGTCTCGTGTGTAGTTAGCGGCGTCGTAGGTGAGACCCCGTTGAAAGCCGACATGACCGTGGAGGTTGACCAATGCTGGCATGATTGTCTGACCGGCAAGGTCAACCACGGTCGCGCCAGTTGGCGTAGTCACCGAGCCTTGGGAACCGATGTCAGTAATCACACCGTCGTCAACGACGACGGTGGCAGCGGCAATCGGGTCGGACCCGTCACCTGTGATGACGTATGCACCGTCAAACACAACAGCACTGCTTGGCGCGGGCGTCTCTACTGGTGGCTCGGCTGTGCAGGCGTAGCACGTGAGCAGGACAAGCAATAGACTTAGTCGGGACATGGTAGATAGCATCGTACACTGGTCACAGGAGTTGGTCGACGAAGAATGTTCGGTTTCTGAACACGGTCCAGGAGCGGCATTGGCGCGAGGAGTAACAGTATGACTGGACGGTCCTCCTCGTCCTGCGGGACTTTGTTTTCTGCTATGCACTCGGAAATAATGCGGCGGTCAGCATGAAAATTCTAGTGACGGGTGGTGCGGGTTACATCGGCAGTGTTGTTGCGGAACGGCTCTTGGAGATGGGCGAGACTGTCGTGATATTCGACAATCTTGGTCACGGTCACCGTGCCGCCGTGCCCTCTGAGGCCGAGTTTATCTGTGGCGACCTCACAGACCGAGAGTTAGTTGGACGCGTCGTTGGCGAGGTCAGTCCCGATGCTGTTGCTCACCTTGCCGCTGAGGCGCTCGTGGGCGAGTCGGTCCGTGAGCCCGCGAAGTTTTTTGATGTCAATGTGATCGGCGGGCTTAATTTGCTGAATGCGATGCGTGATAGCGGTGTGCAGCGGTTGGTGTTTTCGTCAACCGCGGCTGTGTATGGTGAGCCGGAGACGCTGCCAATTCGTGAAGACACACGACTGTGCCCTGTCAACGCATATGGGGCATCAAAGCTGGCGTTTGAACAGTTGTTGCCGTGGTACGGGTCAGCCTACGGTCTCCGACACGTTTCACTTCGGTATTTTAACGCCTGTGGGGCGACGGCTGAACGTGGGGAATTCCACGTACCAGAAACGCATCTGATTGCCATTCTTCTTGAGGTTGCACTCGGGTTACGTTCGGAAATTCACCTATTTGGGGATGACTACGACACGCCGGATGGCACGTGTGTTCGAGACTATATCCATGTGAGCGACATTGCCGAGGCGCACGTACAAGCGCTTGCGCAGATCGATCAAGTGGCATCGGGTGCGTTTAATTTGGGGAACGGCGCTGGATTTTCAAATCGTGAGGTTGTGGAGGCCACGCGTCGGGTGACAGGTTGCGCAATTCCCGTCGTGTCGGCACCGCGTCGCGATGGCGATCCTGCGCGGTTGGTGGCGAGCGCCACGCGCGCCGCTGATGTGCTCGGTTGGACCCCTCGTTATCACACACTCGAGGCGATGATCGAGACGGCGTGGCTGTGGCGACAGGCACACACGCACCCGTACGAAACTTAGGTCTGCGCGTGCGCGGCCTGCTGCGTTGGCGCTACTGATCGATTCCTCTACTTACTTTGCGGGTATCCGGTCGAGCGCGTCGACGGTGAGCGACCACGTTAACGGAAGCGAGACCGGCTCAAAGCAAATCTTATCGTCACACGCCTGGTAATTCAGTCGGCCGTTGAGCGTTAGCACGTCGATCTTGCTCAAATTTTCGGCATCTTCAGCAGAACCCCCGACCACGATTTCCTGTATCAGTTGGAACGGCTTTTGGTAGACCGGTGCGGTTTCATCCAGTGGTTCAAAGTAATAATCTTCCGACGGTGGATACTCAGTCGGGAGTGCGCGCATGAAATCTGGCATGTCGAGTTCCACACCCACGACGCGATAGCCAAGTTCGTTCGCACCAGGTGCGTAGAGGTGCATGTTTGTTTTTGGGGTGATATCAAGCGCGAGATGGAAACGGCTTCCGACAGTGATCGCCGGGTTGCTCTGCGAGGCTGAAATGTCTAGGTGTGGTGTTTCACCATTGAGTCCAGCGATGCTGGAGATCGGTGTCCCTAGCTTCAGCATGACGTTGGTGGCGGTGTTTCGTTCCCGATAAAACTCTTCAAAGAAACGTGCGGTGACGCGTCCGTCACGGTCGACAATGAACGTGCCTGGAAACGGTGTGCCGACAATGTTCTCGCTTGCACCGAAAATGGACACATAGGTGTACACGTCATCTTTTACGTCCGGATCGTCTTTGTTTGGGCCAACGCCTTCAGCTGCAACGGTGTTGTAGATACCGAACGCACGGATCGCCGAGGAGTCATCGTCTGACAGCAACGGCACATCCGCTATATTCCGGCGTTCCGCAAACGTCGCTAGGATCTGTTCAGAGTCATAACTAATGGCGGCAACACCAAGCCCTTGGTCGGCGAGTTCTTGATACCGGTCTTGCAGCTCCACGAGCTGCGCTTTGCAATACGGTCACCAGTCGGCGGAGCGATGAAAGACGATCATCGCGCCCTTTTCGCCCATGATCGAATCCAGTGTCTGGATCCGTCCGTGTTGGTCCGGAAGGGCAAAGTTCGGAATCTTTTCCCCGATTTGTGGGCCTAGTGCCGCAACATCGACGGGTTCACGTTCCTGTGCGTTCACGGGACTAGTCACGGAGAACAGGATACCAACACAAAGCGCCAATACAGCCAGTCTGGATATCATGGAACGATCTTAGCATCCGTTATCCAGCGTTCCAAGAGAAGTTGCATTCTGTGCTCCGGTTAAATAATTACACTTGGGGCCCGAGGTGAGTATGCTGCTGTTGTCGTTTGTCGTATTCGTTGTACTGCAAATTGTGTGTTTCCCGCTGCTGATTGTGGGCATCCTTCTTGTGGCCTACAAGCAGATGGTTGTGAGCAAACGACTTGGCGTTTCGGGTACTGCCATTGAAGTCATCAATGGCCGTTGGACCATGCACATCTTCGGTATGCGTCCAGACTCTGCCGCCGCTCGATTGGCAGGGGTCTTACCGAATACATCGCTTTTGGGCCTGTGGTTGGTCCTCTTCCCGTTGTGGGTCAAATACAAGCTATCGGGGACGCTGTTTCTGTATCCCAGGGTCCCAAAAGAAGGCAGCGAGACTCTTGCTGATTTTGTGATCGCACGGACGGACTACTTTGATCGTATCACTGAGCGGGTCACGGCTGATGTTGACCAGTTCGTTGTTTTAGGGGCCGGCTATGACACCCGGTGTTATAGCGAGTTGATGAGGAATGGTATCCGTTGCTTTGAAGTCGACCAGGCGGTGACGCAGCAGCTGAAGACCGCGAGTCTCGAGCGAGCTGGGGTCGACGCTGCACATGTGACGTTTGTGGAGGTGGACTTTCGTCGAGACGACCTGTTCGAGAAACTGCAAGCACGTGGGTACGATACGACGAAGCGGACACTGTTCCTCTGGGAAGGCGTCACGCTTTATCTGTCTGAGGAGACTGTTCGAAAGACGCTTCGCGATGTGAGGGCCTCTGCGTCGACCGGTAGTGTGGTTCTGGCCGATATCTACGCGGGTCGGATGATTAAATCTATGAAGGCCGCTGCCAAATACATCGGTGAACCGGTCGACTTTTCTCTACCCTTTGCGACCGATTGTGACGGGGATCTCAGCGGCTTTCTTGGCAGCGAGGGGCTTGCGATCGGGGAGACCTACTTTCTTGGAAAGACGCACGACAAGGGGCCGTATGGGGTGGTGGTCGAGATGCGGACCTAGATGGTCTTGAACGTCGTGATCAACTTCCTGACCGCCGACCGAGCAAACAGTGCCGCGCAGAAACAGGATTGATGAGTGCAGCAGTGATAGAGTGGAGTGGTATGGCTAAGCGATTGATAGCTGTGTTGGTGTTTGGATATATGGTGATGCCGAGTCCAGTGGTCGGTCAGACTGACCCAGCCGCCATCATGGAGCAGGTTGACCGTCTGTTACGAGGCGACTCAAGTCGTGGTGTTGCCACGATGGAGGTGGTGACGGAGAACTGGGAACGGCGGATGACAATGGAGCTCTGGTCGTTGGGGACTGAGTATTCACTTGTGCGTCTTCGCGCCCCACAGAGGGAGGCGGGCACGGCAACCCTCATGGCAGAGGATGACATCTGGAACTATTTACCGAAGGTGGACCGGACCATCAAGATTCCGTCATCGATGATGGGGGGCTCGTGGATGGGCTCGCACTTTACGAACGATGATCTCGTTAAGGAGAGTCAGCTCACGGAAGACTATGTAGTGGAACTGGCGTTTGAAGGCGATCGTGACAATGTGGCCGTGTGGGAGTTCGTCTTAACACCCAAGCCGGATGCGCCGGTCTTTTGGGGGCGGCTGGAGTACCAGGTTCGGCAAGACGACTACATGCCGATTTGGACTCGGTTTTATGACGAGGATGGTGAGCTGTCGCGTACGATGGCCTATAGCGAGTTTGAAGAATTCGATGGGCGGTTAGTTCCGGCCCTAATGGAAATGCAACCAATAGACAAACCTGGCGAAAAAACAGCTATTCGGTATGAGGAGCTTGAATTCGATATCGGTGTGGACGAGAACTTTTTTTCACTCAGGAATCTCCAGGATCGGAGATAAGCACCGTTGCGGAATGTGCCATGGCCGCGGCTCGGTTGGCGGAATTTAGAGCGTCATCGCAAGCGCACCATCCTGACCGCCCTCGGGTTGGCTGTCGGGTTTTTTGCGTGCGTGTTCATTGTTGGCTGGTCCCAAGGCATCATGAACGAGATGGTCGAGAGCGCGACCTCGCTCGTTAATGGGCAAGTTGAAATTCACGACGCCGAATATCTTCCAGACCGCAGCATGTACGACACGATTGGTGGTCGCGGTGGTGCGGACATCGAGGGCCTCCTTGAGATCATTGAACAAGACGTGACGGTGATAGCGGCTGCGCCGCGGTTGTATGCCGGTGGACTCATCAGTTCAGGGGATGCGACGAATGCGGGGATGTTTATGGGAGTCGACCCGGTGCGCGAGGTCCGACTTACACGGTTTCTTGATGAACTGGTCGAGGGGCGGTTACCGCTTTCTGGTCAGAATGAAATTCTCGTTGGTGAGGAGATGGCACGCCAACTTGCTGTCGCTGTTGACGACGAACTGGTGATTGTTGGGTCAGGTGCGGATGGGTCGATGGCAAACGACCTGTTTACGTTGGTCGGGGTTTTCCGAACAGGACTGCCGGACTTGGATTCCACGTTTACCGTTATGCCCATTGACGTTCTTCAATCGTTTGTGGTGTTGCCTGCAAATCGGGTACACGAAATTGCGGTCGCCACGGTGGATCCCTTTGGTGCACCGACCACCGCGACACGACTTGCGGATGCGCTACCAGGAGGAGGGTCCCCACTGGAGGTCGTGCCGTGGATGGAACTCAACCCCGCGTTGGCGGAATACGTTGCATTGGGAGATTCGGTGTACGGAATCATCGTGACCTTTGTTTTTGGCATTGCCATTTTTGGCGTCGCGAATTCGATGCTGATGGCGACGTATGAGCGACGGCGAGAGTTCGCGGTGATGTTAGCGCTTGGGGCAACTCCTCGGTCCGTGTGGGCGGTCGTGCTGTCGGAGGCGTTTACTATCGGTCTGTTCAGTCTTGCGCTGGGTGCGGTGCTGACGTTTCCGCTCATGGTGTGGTTTCATAACGCGCCGCCGGACATGAGTTGGCTCTATGGCGATTTAGCGCTGAATGGTGCACTGCTGCGACCAAGTCTGCGAGTTGAGTATGACTTCGCGTTTGCGGGATTCACGGCGGTCTCACTTTTGGTTACGGTCGTGTTGGCCGCCTTGTATCCGGCTCTTCGCGCTGGTCGGACACCGCCGGCGGACACGTTGTCCGGTTTGTAGCGGCTCGTAGTTTTTATTTGTATTCATGCATATCAGGGTGATCATTCGTTTGGCGTTACGGAATCTGCGTCGTCAGTTGAGACGGACTGTGCTCACCGCGTCTTCGATGGTTGTCGGAGGCGGGCTGCTCATTTTCAGTTATGCCCTCGGAGATGGCTCGCACGAGAGCTGGATTGACGCCGGGGTACGGACGGGGTCCGGGCATGTCACGGTCGAGGGGCCTGAGTTTCGCTTGACGAAGAGGATTGAAGATCGACTCCCGACGAATGTCAGAGGTGAAGTCGAACAGCTACTCGCCTCGCCAGAAATGGCATCACAGGTGGTTGCCGTGTCGGCACGGCTGACCATTAGCGGTTTAGCGAGTTCGCCCGCCGGAGCGCGGCCGGTGCAAATCATGGGTGTGCAACCGATCGATGAAGCGAGTTTTAGTAGTTTTGATGAGCAACTGGTTGAAGGACGGTACCTGGAAGACGGTGATGACCTGGCCGCGTATGTGGGGGTTGGCCTTATGGATAGCCTTGACCTCCGTTTGGGGTCGCGGCTGGTGGTGCAGGCGCAGGATGCCGAGCAAGAGATAGCCGCGCAGCTGTTGCGCGTCGTTGGTGTCTTTCGCAGTGGAGTCCCACAGGTGGACCAATCCGTTATTCAGATTCCGTTACATATTGGGAGTGAGTGGTTAGGCGTTGGTGGAGACGTTACGAATGTTGGGGTCGTGGTAACCGACAGTGACACCGTGGCGGGTGTGGCTGCGCGTCTCGACAACGAGCTTGCTGATTTTGTGAGTCGCGGCGATGCGTATGTCATGGACTGGCGCGAGTCAACGCCAGCGCTTGCGTCCGCGGTCGCGATCGATGAATTTGGCAATCATTTAGTGTGGGGTGTGCTCTTTATTATCATTGCATTTGGCATCATGAACACGGTGTTGATGTCGACGTTGCACCGCTACCGAGAGTTTGGTGTGTTGCAGGCGTTAGGGCTGACGCCAGGGCAGACGGGGGCTATCGTGCTGGCGGAAGGAATGACCTTGACGGCCGTCAGCGGGTTTCTTGGTGTGGGACTTGGTCTGTGGTTGACGTGGTACTTTTTTGGTGATGGCCTAGATGTGTCAGGGCTGATTCCAGAGGATATGGAATTTTCTGGAGTGATCATTGACCCGGTTATCGTTCCACTGTTTCGCGTGGCTCGACTTGCCCAGGTGTTCGTTTTTATTTTGGCCATCGGTGCGTTGGCGTCGGTGTATCCGGCGGTTCGGGCGGCGCGCATTGATACGGCAGAAGCGATGAAGTTTGAGCGGTAACACTATGAATCAAAATGAGACAGCAGCGGTGCGGACAGAGGGTGTCTGGAAAATATTTCAGCAAGAGGCAGAAGAAGTCACAGCGGTTCGCGATGTCAGCCTGACAATCGACCGCGGTGAATTTACGGCGCTTGCTGGACCATCTGGTTCGGGCAAAACCACGTTGCTGAATACGATCGGAGGATTAACGCGTGTGACGCGCGGGAACGTGTGGGTGGCTGGCCAAAATGTTACGGACATGTCGAATCAGGCCTTAGCTCAACTTCGGCTCACCGAGGTTGGGTTTATCTTTCAGGCGTACAACTTGCTGCCTGTATTGAGTGCGATGGAAAACGCCGAGTTCCCCATGCTGTTACAGGGTGTTGACGCAGCCGATCGACGGGCTCGTGTTCGGGAGTTGTTTGAGCGTACGGGGATGAGTGGCCTCGAGGATCGACGTCCCGGCAAGCTGTCAGGTGGACAGCAGCAGCGGGTGGCGGTGGTCCGTGCAGTGGCGAGTCGACCAGCACTCGTGCTCGCCGATGAACCAACGGCCAATCTCGATTCGGCATCGAGTGAAGCGTTACTCGAGATGATGGCGGAATTAAATCGTGACTTGGGTGTGACGTTTGTGTTTGCAACACACGATGAGCATGTGATGGAGCGGTCAAAACGATTGGTGCGTATGGTTGACGGTCGTATCGACTCGGACGAGTTGCGGACGTGACCAGTCGATGGAGCTGGCTAGCCACGTGTGCTGTCACGCTTGTCGTATTGAGTGCCCAACCGGTTTCGGCGCAATCGAGCTGGCTGTCCGGTTACCTGCAGACGGTGCCGCTGTTCAGTGGTCCGACCCCGCTTAGCGAAGGCGATATTAGTAACTTCAGTCGGTTCCGCGTGATGACCGAACCTAGTGCGGGAGCCATTTCAGCGGAGCTGGCGTACGAGCAAACCGTAAACGTCTGGCGACAAAGCGGAACATCATCGTTTGGGTTGGCGAGTGTTCCGAGCGGTGGGGAATGGTTTGACCTTGATGGCACAATCACGCGCGCCGACCAACCCCACGTGCGCTGGCGGCATCGTTTTGATCGCATGAATGTTGGTTGGGCACCAACCGATACGGTTGAGGTTCGTGTCGGGCGACAGGTCGTGTCGTGGGGGACGACCTTGTTCCTGACGCCAGCTGATCCTTTTTTGCCATTTAGTCCCTCTGATCCGTTTCGACAGTATCGCGGGGGGGTGGATGCCGGTCGTATTCGGTTGTATCCGGGTCCACTCAGCCAGGTTGATGTTGTGGTGCGCACGACACGGACGATTGCTGGTGAAGAGGTGACGGCGTTGAGTCGGGGGATGGCAACCTGGAAGGGCTGGGAACTGTCTGCGTGGGGCGGCACGCTCTATGGCGATGGTGCCGGCGCAGTCGGCGTAAGTGGCAGTCTTGGAGCGTGGGCGCTTCGCATGGAGTCAGTGATTAGAGAAATTGACGGGCGCGTTATTGGTCGTGGGGCGTTGGGCCTCGACCGTATTTTTCAGGTTGACGGTCGTGATCTCTATGTGGTGTTTGAATATCAGCGTGATGGGTTAGGGGCGGCGTCTGCGGACGACTATCTTGATATCTTTCGGTCGCGCGAGTTTCAGCGGGGCGAATTTCAGGTCTTAGGCCGTGACCAGATGGTATCGCAAGCGTCATACCAACTGCATCCACTGTTAAACGTGGCAGGGTTAGCGTTATGGAATGTCAATGACGGCAGTGTCCTCATCTCGCCAAGTGTTGTGTATTCAGCAGGCGATGAGACGTCCATTAGTGGTGGCCTCTATCTCGGGATTGGCGACGATACAGTGACCGCAACGAGACCGGTCCCCTCTGAGTATGGCCTGTCTGGCGTGACGGGCTTCGCCGCAATTAGTTGGTTTTTTTAGAGCGTACGGTACCCGCCGAGTACGAGTCAGAGGCCTGTCTCTTATGTGTGCGCTGTGGGAGTCCAAAAGAATTTTCAAGACGCTATAAGTCGTTTAAAATAGGTGCCTTGTTTCGGTATTGGTGCATCATGGCAATTGGGACGCAGCGGTGAAAGCTGTGGCTGTCGGTCGCTTCGATCACAGGGAATGGAATGATCGAAATTATTGATTTCTCGGAAATCCTTGCACCGGCGTGGTGTTGCGAGCGATCATGTCAGTCAATACGTGGGTAGACCACTGGCCTGAAGGAGGGCATGTGCGTTACAGATTTCTAGTACAGGCGGTTGTTGGGTTATGTGTGCTAGCGCTTCCGGTTTTGTCACAAGCGCAGTCCTGGGACGTTCCTCGCACTGCGGATGGCGTTCCGAATATTCAGGGTGTGTGGACCAACTTTGATCCCACCCCGTTTGAGGCACCGAACGACATCGACTTAGAGCGGCTCGCGCCGTTGGCGGCATGGTTTCCTAATAGTAATCAGCCACAGCGGCCACCCGAGAACCCGGATCCCAACGCACGGGAACGAGGACCGCAGGGGCCGTGGGGTGACGGTCCAGGTGACGCGTTGCGCAATGAGCGACGTCAATCGATGGTTGTCGACCCCCCGAGTGGTCGAGTGCCTTTACGCCAGTCGGCTATTGACAGTCGAAACGATAACTTGATTAACCTAACCGATGGCTGGTTACAACACACACCGTGGGAACGGTGCATTACCCGTGGCATACCTGGCGGCATGTTTCCGGGTGGATATGGTGCGGGCTACCAGATTATCCAGGCGCCCGGTTATGTCGTGATCTTCTACGAAATGATTCATGAGGCACGCATTATTCCGGTGAGCGACCATGAGCCTTTGTCCGAAAATATTCGATTATGGAATGGCGATCCGCGCGGTCATTGGGAAGGCAACACGTTGGTTGTTGAGACTGGAAACTACAATGACCAGGGAACAATCGGAACGAACATTGCCAGCCGTGGGGTACGAGGTATCCAACAGACTGACGAGCTCAAGATTGTTGAGCGGTTCACCTTCGTTGATGAAGACACGATCCAATATGAGGTGACGATTGATGACCCGGGGCCGTTCACGGCGCCATGGAAAGTTGCCATGAACCTTAACCGTGACAACACCTATCAGATCTACGAATACGCATGTCATGAAGGCAATTACGGGTTAGAAAACAGTCTTCTGGCAGGTCGCGCCGAAGATCAAGAAGCGGCGTCCGGGCGGTAGCAGGTGAAGTTTGACCGGGGAAGGGGAGCCACGGTGACTAACGTACGGAGACAGTGCCGGCTTATCTATTTGGTCACGGTGTTGATGCTGCCCCTAGCGGGGGTGACCGTTACAGCGCAGTCAGATGCTGACGCCCAATTCTCCATGCCTCATACGGCGTGGGGGCATCCGGATCTGCAAGGGACCTGGACGATGGAAACGTTCACCCCACTGCAGCGCCCGGAACATCTCGGCGACAAGGCGTTTTACTCTGAGGAAGAGCTCGAAGAGTTGCGTGAGTTGTTAACTGCAGAGGGCGTTGACCCTTTGGCGGGGAATGTTCTCGCAATCGAGGATGAACAGGAACGAGAGGAACGACTTTTCCAGACGAATCGTGACGACACTTACGTGCATTACGACAATGAACTGTGGCTACGAGGGAATACACCGAAGGGATTGTCGAGTAACCGAACTTCCTTAATTGTCGACCCGCCAAATGGGCGGTTGCCTGCACGTACCGAGGAAGCGGCTATGGGTGTCGCGACACGGCGAGAAGCCCGCACGGGGCGTGAATTTGACAGTTTAGAGATGCGGCCAATGCAAGAGCGTTGCGTGGTCTGGTCCCATGAAGGACCGCCCATGTTGCCGCCTCCCTACAACGACTTAATGCACATCATGCAAACACCGGACTACGTTGCGTTCGTTCCGGAACTTCGCACCAACCAACCGCGTCTGGTTCCTCTTGATGGAGGTTCCCACATTTCTTCGAAGATTGAACAGTTTTCCGGTGACTCACGCGGCCGGTGGGAAGGCGACACGCTTGTTGTGGAGACGACCAATTTTACCGATAAGACACGCTTTCAGGGTGTGGCGACATCGGCGATGCATGTTGAGGAGCGCTTTACGCGTGATGGTGATGGCACGATTCGCTATGAGTTTACCGTGACGGATTCTGATGCCTGGACGGCACCGTGGAGTGTCGAGGTGCCGATGATGATGCGCGACGAGACCATGTACGAATATGCCTGTCACGAAGGCAACCACGACATCGGAAACGTCCTGTTGATTTATCGTAACCTTGAAAAGCAGGCTGCAGCCGAGGGACGCTAGAAGCGTATATACCGATGGGATCAAGTCGAGTGGTTCGCGCAGCCGTTCGCATCGCTTGTGCAATGGTTTTCGTGGTTATGGCCACGTCAGGCCAGCAGGTTGTTGCACAGCAAGCTTTGCCGTCAAATCATGGTTCCTCTGAGGCGCTGTTCGCACGCTATTGTGTTGGATGTCACAACGCACGCCTTCGTACGGCCGGGTTAGCGATTGACGAACTTGATCTGACAGAGGTGCATGCCGATGCAGAGGCGTGGGAAAAGGTTGTCGAGAAATTACGGGCTGGGTCGATGCCGCCACCAGGTCGCCCACGTCCAGAACCTGCGGCGTACGCTGCGACCGCGAGTTGGTTAGAAGAAGCACTCGACGAGGCTTGGGATGCTGGACCGCAGCCGGGTCGCATCAGTGCCGTCCACCGTATGAACCGTACGGAATACCGGAACGCTATTCGGGATTTGTTTGCACTCGATGTAGATGTAGCGTCACTGTTGCCGGGTGATGAGACGGCCGATGGAAGTTTTGACAATTTTGCGGAGGTGCTCAGTTTTTCTACTTCCCATCTTGAGCGTTATCTATCGGTTGCGCGGCAGGTCACGCGTCAAGCCGTTGGTCTACCGCCTTTGAACGCGGGCGTGGAGACTTTCGAGATTCCAATCCACGTGGTTCAGGATGGTCGCCAGGGCGAAGAGTTGCCGTTGGGATCTAGAGGTGGAGTGGCTGTCAAGTATCACTTTCCGGTTGATGGCGAATATGAGGTGTCCGTCCGGCTGCGTCGCCAGTATCAAGACTATCTGATGGGAATGGGTTGGCCGCAGCAGTTAGATGTCCGACTTGATGGTGCGTTACTAAAACGATTTACGGTTGGTGGGTCTGTCCCCGGGATACCGGCTGCCGCAAGTTATGCAGGCGACGGCGAACCCGGTTTTGCAGGTGATCCCGACTGGGAAGCTTTCATGCAGTTGACCGGTGATACCGGATTGGATGTCCGTGTTCCGGTGACGGCAGGGCCGCATGTCGTTGGTGTGTCGTTCGTGCGTCAGTTGTGGGAACCCGAGGGGTTACCACAGCCGTTACAGAGAGGACGTGTGATCACGAATGACCAGATCTATATGGGCTACGCTGCTGTACGAGCGGTTGATATAGGTGGACCTTTTACCTCCGCAGAAGTGGCGCAGGAGACCCCGAGTCGCCGTGTGATTTTTTCGTGTTATCCGCAGCAGGCAGCGGAAGAGCAGCCGTGTGCGACTGAAATTCTCTCGTCGGTTGCTCGTCGTGCCTTTCGGCGTCCCGTAACGCAGGATGATACGGCTGAGCTTTTGGCATTTTTTGAATCGGGTCGTGTCGAGATGGACAGTTTCGATGCGGGTATTCAATTTGCGTTAGAGCGAATTTTGGTTGACCCAGACTTTTTGCTGCGGGTGTACCGGGACCCAGTCGATGTACCAGGTGAACAGACACACTACCCCTTAAGCGATCTTGAACTCGCCTCAAGGTTGTCGTTTTTTCTGTGGAGCAGCATTCCTGATGAGACGCTTCTTACGCTGGCAGAACAAGGAGCACTTCGTGATCCAGCGACACTTGAGGCTCAGGCTCGACGGCTTCTCGCTGACCCCAGGGCGACAGTGGCATTGGTTGATGATTTTTCCGCCCAGTGGTTGAACTTGCGTCGTGTGAGCGAAGTAGTGGTCGATCCGCGCCCCTATCCGAACTACGATGAAACCCTGCTCAACGCGTTTGAAGAAGAGGTTAAACGTTTCGTTGGGAGTACGCTGACGGAGGATCTGAGCGTCAGGAGATTACTTGACGCTGATTACACGTTTGTTAATGAGCGATTAGCAAGACATTATGGGATCGCTGGCGTCTATGGAAGTCGTTTTCGTCGCGTAACATTTGACGATCCGGCCAAGCGGGGTGGTTTACTCGCTTCGGGCGCATTACTTGCGACGACCTCGTACCCCGATCGTACGTCCCCAGTGTTACGTGGCAAATGGTTAGTCGATAACATTTTTGGTATTTCGGTACCCCCCCCACCGCCCGGCGTGGATACGACACTGGAAGCGACGCCGGGCACAACCCCGCCAACAATTCGGGAACGCCTTGCACGGCATCGAGAGAACCCGTCGTGTGCTAGTTGTCACTCGGTAATAGACCCGTTGGGATTTGCGCTTGAGAACTTCGATGTAATTGGTGGCTGGCGGACCAGTGATGAACAAGGACGGCAAGTGGATTCGATGGGTACCACGCTGGCTGGAGAGTCCATCGATGGACTTTCTGGGCTACGTGCGTTGCTCTTGGACGATCCGGAACGGTTTCCCCGTACGGTGACCGAAAAACTAATGGCATACGCACTTGGACGTCGTGTGGAATATTACGACCGTCCATCTGTGAGGCAGATTGTGCGTGATGCTGCGACCAGCGATTATCGGTGGTCATCCATTATTTTAGGTATCGTGCGAAGCCCGGCTTTTACAATGCGGGCGACATCGAAGTCGTTATCGGATTAAGATTGACTCTCAGGAGACAGCCGAGATGATGTTGACGAAGTCATTGCCGCGACGGACGCTCTTACGTGGGCTTGGTGCAACGCTCGCTCTACCTTTTCTTGATGCGATGAGTCCGGCTGGCCTAGCTCGGGCGTCGAGTAGCAAATCGGTTCATCGGTTTCAGTCCTTTTATGTCCCTAACGGGATGGCGATGGAGTTTTGGACACCGGCTACCGAGGGGCCAGGGTTCGCGCTGACACCGATTCTTAAGCCACTAGAACCGTTTCGTGATCAGCTGACCGTCCTCTCTGGTTTAAAGGCGAACTGGAATTACATTCATGCAGGAGCGTCCGGATCGTTTCTCACCGGCACGACGCGTGGTGGCCGAAACGAAGTGGAGATTATCGCCGATGTCTCCATGGACCAACTCCTGGCCCGCCACTTTGCTCGTGATACACAGGTAGCCTCGTTAGAGATGGCCATGGACCGGCCGAACAATGCTGGTGCGTGTACTGGCAACTTGAGTTGCGTGTATACACACACTACGTCATGGCGAAGTCCGACGCAGCCGTTACCGATGGAATGGAATCCACGCGCGGTGTTTGAAACACTTTTTGGAGATAGCGGTAGCACGGACCAGTCAGTGCGGCAGGCTAGACGACGACAGCATAGAAGTTTGCTTGATGCTGTAACTGAGAAACTTGCGAACTTGAGCCGTGAGCTTGGTCCTGATGATAGGCGGAAGCTTGAGGCCTACACGGAGTCGGTTCGTGACGTTGAGCGACGTATCCAAATGGCAGAGGAACAGAATGACTTGGAACTGCCTGAATTTCGTCAGCCGCAGGGGGCTCCGGCCGTATTCGAAGATCACTTAGAGTTGATGCTCGATCTTCAACTATTGGCGTTTCAATCAGATTTGACGCGTGTGATTTCTTTCATGATTGGCAAGGAACAGAGCGCGCGACCTTATCCACAGATCGGCGTACCGGAAGCACACCATCCATTGTCCCATCATAATGACGTGCCTGATCTAATTGCGCACATGTCGAAAATTAATCGGTACCACACTGAGTTATTTGCGAAATACGTAGCGAAGCTTAAGGCGACACCGGATGGGGATGGGACACTCCTTGACCACACGACGATTATGTATGGGTCGGGTATTTCAAATAGCACGCGTCATGCAGGTAATAACTTGCCGATCATGCTCGTGGGTGGTGGTGCGGGTCGGCTTCCAACTGGGCGACACATTAGTTACGAGAACGAACCGTCCTTAGCGAACCTCTTGGTGACGTTGATGGACAAACTTGATGTGCCGGTTGATCGAATTGGTGGAAGCACCGGTTCACTACCACTTGAGTCGTTGCCTAATCTTTAGGGTTGCTCCTGTGCAGTTCATTTTAGGTTGGTTCATCTTTTCTGCCGCGGCCGTGTTCTTCGCAGGGTCGGCATATGCACAGGCGCCATCATCGAATTTGCTCGAGGTTGTGAAAGCGTCGAAGGGAGAAGAGGTTCAGCGTCTTCTCGATAGTGGTGCCGATGCGCATGTTGTTGGACTCGACGGTTCAACCACCCTCCTATGGGCGAGTTACCAGGACGATCTACAAATGGCTCGCACGTTGTTAACTGCGGGGGTTTCTGTTAACCAAGCGAATGATCTTGGCGTGACACCTCTGTGGGCTGCCAGTGAGAATGGAAGCGGTTCGATGACTGCGTTGCTACTCGAGGCGGGTGCCGACCCAAATATAACGCTTCTAAGTGGAGAGTCGCCCGTTATGGTTGCGGCACGGGCTGGGAGTGTGGAGGTCGTGAGACAGCTTGCTCTTGCAGGTGCCGATTTGGATCGTCGCGCGACACGTGGTCAAACCGCGCTCATGTGGGCGGCGGCACAGGAGCATGCACCGGTTGTTGAGACATTAGTTGAATACGGCGCGGATGTGCATATTCAGTCTGACAGTTGGGCTCAGTACATGGCGGTCCCACCGCATAGCCGGACCAAACGAGAAATACCACACGGGGAAAATACAGCACTGATGTTTGCGTCTCGGGTGGGCGATCTCGCTTCTGTGCGACATCTCGTGTCAGCTGGGGCTGATGTTAATGACCGTGATGCATGGGGAATGAGTGCGACTGCCGTGGCGGCCTTTGGCGGCCACGCTGCGGTCGTCGAGACCTTACTCACACATGGCGCAGATCCGAACGCGTTCGATGCGGGTGTGGCACCGCTGCATAACGCAGTGATGCGGAATGATACGCGGATGGCTAGGGCATTGCTTGAACGTGGTGCCGATGCGAATGCACGTCTCGGCACCTGGACGCCGGTGCGTCGTGCGTCACGAGACTTTCACTATCCGGCCGCGTTTGTTGGCGCGACTCCCTTTTGGCTAGCGTCACGATTTGCCCGGACCGAGATGATGCGGTTGCTCGTGGATTTTGGTGCGGATCCAGGGTTTGTACATGAGGTCGAATTTGTCGCTGACGGTGTTTACGATCTGAAGACAGAACGCACCACGACATTGATGGCGGCGCTGGCGATGGGTGGCAGTCCGCGTTTTCGCTCGTGGGCACCCTACGAGGATTCTGGAAATGCGGAATCGAGGACACTTGAGGCGGTCGCTCTCGCAGTTGATTTGGGTGTCGACCTGAATGCAACGAATGCCAATGGTCGTTCTGCGCTTGATGAGGCTGAGGCGAGGCAATACGAGTCCGTTGTGATATTTCTTGTCGACCGTGGTGCGGGGAATCCTTAGGGCGCTGCCCGGATTTGGTGTACACGCACTTCCATTGCCAGGGCCTCGACGCCGCGATTCGTAGCACGGAGTAGGCCTGCATACTCTTCCAGTACGTCGGCAATTAGAATGTGGTCCTGGGGCAGGTCACGTTCCAGGATACGCAGTGCATCCTCGTAGAGTGGTTCCGCTTCTCTATGGAAGCCTTGATAGTAGTAGCTGGATGCGAGGCCGATGTTACTTTCGTTGGTCACCAAGCTGTCGTTGCCGAGAATGGTTTCTCGAATGGATGAGGCGCGGGTAAACAGCGGTTCAGCCGCGGCGTGCATCCCATGATCCAAATAGAATGCCGCCACAGACTGCAGTTGGGTTGCAACGTCTAAGTGGTCTGGCCCGACTGACGTTTCAATGATATCGATGGCATTCCGGAAGAGTAGTTCTGCGTCGGCCAAACGTTCTTGGACAACGTAGAGGTCTGCTAGATTGTTGAACGTTACTGCGCGGCGACGGTCGACTGGTTCGAACTGATCAAGCATGTCAGAGGCCGCCAGAAACCAATACTCAGC
The DNA here is from genome assembly GCA_964507425.1 of uncultured Vicinamibacteraceae bacterium. Taxonomy (GTDB): domain Bacteria; phylum Acidobacteriota; class Vicinamibacteria; order Vicinamibacterales; family UBA8438; genus DTWD01. The sequence goes on along the minus strand of CAZDQD010000142.1, from coordinate 2,989 downwards.
CTCGTCGTAGCGCCGGTCGTCAAAAGCGTCATATCCCGCTTCCATGTAGTCTTCCCATGTAAGTGTGTTGCAGGCGTGTAGCAACGGAAGTAGTAACGTAAGACAAAGAGCAGTTCGTGCGTGGTTCCAAGCGCCGGTCTTAATCTGTTGCATGCCGTGTTCATATGGTCGTATACGTGACGTCATGCTCCTCTACCTGTTACTGAGTGCCATAAGTCATCGTCCCGGGTAGTCGTCAGGAACGCCGGGAGGTTTCGTGGTGAACATGACGTGGGCTGCAGGACTATTAGCCCACATCAACCACGGTCCATCAGCGCGTTCTTCGATCGAAAGGCCAGTCGACTCAGCTGTCGCATACGGCAACTTAATCGACATTGTTGGTACGGCTTCTTCTTGCGATGGACCGATCAAGGCGTACTGGACGGCACCCGGACTGATATCTACGTCCGGACCGCCATCGGCGTATGCTTCGCGATAGGTTCGTGCTCCTTGCGCTAAGCGTTGGTATGTCCAATCCATGACGCCTTGAAAACTTTTGTGGTAACACTCAACGCCGAAGCCTGGTTGCGGTCCGTCCGGCTCACACACTAGTGAGTTGGTGCCTTCTCGAATCACTCGTGGATGTCCCTCATCGTCGCGTACGATGACGGTGGCGCCAGCACGTAGTGGTTCTGGTGCTGCAAGCAGCGCCTCATTGATCGTGTCTTCCACAGACTGTGCCATTGCGGTGACGGATGTTGCGGTTAGAAGTGCAGAGAGTACAAGAGGGAATCGACATTTCATAACGCGATTATGGCAGACCAAGAACAGTTCGTGTTTAGAGTGCGACTGATGCGTCGTAAAGTAGTTTTATGCCGATTACAAACAACGAACCGTGAATGATGCGGAAGAAGATCAGGTCGTTGATACGCTCATGAAGTCGCCTTCCCAGGCTGACCCCGATTGGAGCAAGAGGCAGCAGGATTAATGAGGTCAACAAGTTGTCGGGGCTCCATTGACCTAGCCAGGCATACGGAAGCACCTTAGACCAATTCAGTACAAAGAAGAAAAGGACGCTCGTTGCCTGAAATGTCGTCCGGTGCATGTCATGTTGCAGCAGGTAGGCCTGAAGTGGCGGGCCTCCCGCGTGTATTGAGAAACTAGTGAACCCAGCCGTCGTGCCCCACAAAAATCCAGAAAGAGCACGCGGTGTTTGGTTTCGAGTTGTTCGTCGGGGCCAGAAATACTGCAGGGAATATGTGAGCGACACGATCCCGATAAGTGCGCGGAGACCATCCGCGGAAATATAGCGAGCGGTGACGAACCCGATCAGTGTCCCTAGAAGCGACGCCGGGATCAAAATGCGGAGGTAGCGTGCATCCCATTGACGCCAATAAGCCTTAAGTGCGAGAACGTCCATCACCATCAGCAGTGGCAATAGAATTGCGGCGGCCTGCAATGGTCCGATAACCATTGCCATAAGTGGAACGGCGACGATACCGATGCCACCGCCAAGTCCGCCTTTGGCGACCCCGACAATGAGCACTGCCAAAGAGGCAACCAGGTAGAACGATGGCTCCGTAATGATCACAATACGATCAAGAATTTCCTGTTGAGACCCAGAAAATTACTGGGCGATACTGTGTGAACGGAGTGTCATGTTATCAGCACTGCCCGCATGTCGTACCGAGTTGCGGGCAGTACCTGTTTCTTATGGTGTTGCTTTTTCAGTGACGGCTTGCAATGCGTCGAGATCGAGAGTGTTAACCTCATCAACGATCTTTGCGAATGAACGTGCGACAGCCTCCAGTCCAGCTGCGGGAACCAGTGTGGGAATATCTGCATCGGTGTGCTTATGTTCCGGCGAGCGAATTAACTGGACGGATGGCGCTTCCTTGTCGATAGCCATCATTTCACCGGTGGCACGACCGTCCATTTGACCGATGAGACTGACACCAAATGTCCGATACGCATCAAGAGTGATGTCGAGCAGGCGTTTGCTACCGTGTACCCACCAGCGTCGCGGGGAAACGGTCGTGGTTCGTCGTAGTTCCGTGTTGAATGCAACGAACTGGGTTGGGGCGATGTGTTCACAGTTCAACATCAGCGCCGCGTTCTCGAGCATTCCCTGGTCGCGAAGGTAAGGGGCATTTGGTGAACCAACGTGGTGTCCGGCAGTACCGATAAAGATCATATTTCGGCGGCGTTCACTCTGCGGTACAGCCGCAAAATGTTCAGCTAGTCCGATCATCACCGCCATGCCGGAGGCATTGTCAAGTGCGGCATCGTAGTAGCCGTCCATATGGGCCATGACGAAAATCGTCTCGTCGGTCGTGCCTGGTAATGTGCCGAATACACTTGGGCTTTTGAGTCCGTCTCGTAGCTCGGTATGGGCGTGCGCTGTGACTTTTACTTTTTGTCCAGACGCAACGAGGTCGCGGAGTTTGGCGCCGTCGTTAAATCCCATAAAAAACCCTGGTGTTGATACGCTTTGACTGACATAGCGTGACGTGCCGTCGGGATTGCGTAGCATCTCGAACGAATTCAGGCTTTGCCACACAGCCAGGTTCCCAGCGTATCCCCACACTCCAATGATGAGTGCGGCGCCCGCTCTTTCAGCACGGAGTGTGGCACCTTCCCAGGATGCTGAATTTCCCATTTGGCCTGGCGCCAGCATCGTTTGGATGATGACGGCCTTGCCAGCGACGTCGCGACCAGCAAAGTCCGCTGCGGTTCCAAGCCCAACCCAGACAGCTTCTGCTTCGAGGCCATTCGGGAGGCTTTCCAATCGCATGGCGGGATTAGCTGACGGAAAGTCGAGCGTTGTTTTACCGTTTGTGGCAGTTAGACTCCAGTCCAGTGGAAACCATTGCGGTCGCAGATCAAACTCATGTTTGTAGATGTTGGTCAGACCGAGGTTACGAAATTTTTCTTCTGTCCAATCGGCGGTCAGATGTTCGTATTTGGTGCCTGCGATACGTCCCCAGTAACGGTTTCCATCGTCCCGACT